>CAYHCX010000022.1:4173-47892 GCA_964355095.1 uncultured Acidobacterium sp. | reverse complement strand
TGTTCTGTCTTGTCTGTTCTGTCTTGTCGACTTGTTCTGTCTGTCAACGCCGTCGCGTTGTGGCGGCGTCGTCTGGCCAGTCCTAAAGCAACCCTCGTACCATATTGATTGACACGAGCGTCCTGATGGACCAACTCGTTGCTCCGAAATGGTTTATCGGACATTTGGCGCACGGGAACAGGGGGCTGGAGAAACCCAAGATGCCTCGAAAGTGACAACAACTGTCAGTGACAGCCGGCAGTTATTGTCAGGCCCGGAACGATGGCCGTGCAGAACCGTGCAAGCCGTCTATTTGAGCCCGTACTTCTTGGCGAGGTAGCGGAACTGCCGGAAGCTGAGGCCCAGCACGTCGGCGGCCCTCGTCTGCACGCCGCCCGAACGCTCGAGCGCGCGTTCGAGGTGCGACCGCTCGATGTCCTGGAGGTGGCGCTCCAGGTTGAATCCCGGGCCGGCGTCGCTCACCTCGCCATTGCCCGCATGGCTCCCCACCGGCGTCGCCGGCTGGCCGGCGCGGAGGTTCTCGGGAAGCGTGCCCAGCTGCACGCGTGACTGTGATTCCAGCGCCACCGCGCGCTCGATGACGTTCTCGAGCTCGCGAACGTTGCCGGGCCACGGATAGGCACGCAGCGCGGCGGCCGCGTCCGGCGAAAAGCCGTCGATGTGCCGCCCCATCTCGCGGGCATACTTCGCGAGCGCGTAGTCGGCAATCAGCAGCACGTCGTCGCCGCGGTCGCGCAGCGGCGGCAGCGTCACCGGAATCACGTTGAGGCGATAGAACAGGTCTTCGCGAAACTTGCCTTCGCTCACCAGCTTGGGCAGCGCCCGGTTGCTGGCGGCGATCACGCGGATGTTGGCCGGCGCCTCCTCGGTGCCGCCGACGCGCCGGTAGGTACGCTCCTGCAACACGCGCAGCAGCTTCACTTGCATGGCCGGCGTCATTTCGCCGATCTCGTCGAGGAACACGGTGCCGCCATCGGCGGCCTCGATCAGGCCCTTCTTGTCTTTGTCGGCGCCGGTGAAGGCGCCGCGGACGTGGCCAAAGAGTTCGGATTCGAGCAGCGCCTCGGGCATGGCCCCGCAGTTGACGGCCACGAACGGATGGCCGCTGCGCAGCGACAGGTTGTGCATGGCGCGCGCCACCAGCTCCTTGCCGGTCCCCGATTCCCCGGAGATGAGCACGGTGCTGTTGGTCCGGCACACCGTCTCCACCAGGTGGAACACCTCGAGCATCACCGGGCTCCGCCCGATGATTCCGGCGAACCCCTGCGCGGCGGTGGTCTGGCGCAGCACGGCGTTCTCGTGCCGGAGCCGGCGCGACTCGATCAACTGGCGGACCTGCATGGTCACCAGGTTGACGTCGCGAAACGGCTTTTCGAACAGCGCCTCGGCGCCCAGCTCGCGCGCCTCGGCCCACTCGATCGAATCGCGCGTCCAGTGGGCGGTCATCATCAGGACGATGGCGTCGGGGGCGAGGTCGCGGACGGCCTTGAGCAACTGCACCCCGTCGAGGCGCGGCATGCGGATGTCGGTGAGCACCACGTCGAGGAATTCGCGCGTCACCAGGTCGCGGGCGGTGACACCGTCTTCCGCGGTCAGCACCTCGAAGCCGTCGCGCTGGAACAGCAGGCGCATCCACTCGCGCATCGACTGCTCGTCGTCCACGATCAGGATGCGCGGCTTGGTGGCCGCGGCCCGCTCGGCGGGCCGCTTCACGAGGCCTGCCCTTCCATGATCGGCTGCGGGGGGCGGCCGGCGGGACGCGCCGACGGAAAGGTCACGCGGAACGTGGTGCCGCGGACCGGGCGCGACTTGACGTCGATGTGCCCGCCGTAGTCGCTGACAATGCGATGCACGATGGCCAGGCCGAGCCCGGTGCCCTTGCCGAACGAGCCGCGAAACGGCTGGAAGATGGCATCGGCGTCTTCGGGGGCAATGCCGACGCCCTCGTCTTCGACCAGCAGCACGGCGGTGCGCTGGTCGCCGTCGGCCTCCTCGAGCGCGCTCAGCGTCAGCGTGCCGCGGCCGGGCATGGCGCGCAGGCCGTTGGTGGCGAGGTTCCAGACAATCTGCCGGACCTGCCCTTCGTCGGCGTCGATCAGCACTTCGTGGTCGGCCTGCCCCACCTCGATGGTGTGCCGTTCTTCCACCTCGGGGCCGTTCCGCAGCAGCATCGCCGTTTCCTGGACCGCGGTCCGCAAGTCGAGCCGCTGCACCTGGAACCGCTGGGGACGGGCGTAGGCGAGGAACGACTTGATGGTCTGGTTAAGGCGTTCCGACTCGCGCAGCACGATGTCCATCAACTGCGCCTGGTCGCCCGAAAGGGGCAATTCCTGCTTCAGCATCTGCATCGAGCCCGACATCGAGGCGAGCGGGTTGCGGATTTCATGGGCGATGCCGGCCGCCATCTCTCCGACCGCGGCGAGCCGCTGCTGCAGCCGCGCGTCCTGCTCGAAACGCTTGACGTCGGTGACGTCCTGGAAGGTGTAGAGGTGCCCGCGGGTGCCGTCGGGCAGCGGCAGCGCGGCGGCGCTCACGCCCAGCTCGATCACCCGGCCGTCGGCGCGCTGGAACTGGTAGTCGATGCGCTTGCCGCGCACCCGCGCCAGGTCCTGCGAGAGGGTCGCGGCAAAGGCGCCGGGCAGCTGCAGCACGGCGGCGGCCGGGTCGCCGATCGGCAGGGCGCCGCTGCGCCCGGTGATCAGCATGGCCGAACGGTTGAAGGTGAGCAGGCGGTTGTGCGCGTCGGCGGTGGCCAGCCCGCTCAGCAGGTTGTCGAGCACATACTGGTTGAACGCCTGCAGGTCGGCGATCTCCTCGGTCGCCTGCTCCAGTTGCGCCTCGCCGCGCCGCGCCCGCTCCGCCAGCGAGCCGCTCAACAGCGCCACGGCGAAAAACCCGAACGTGTTGATCGCCACGGTGTACTGCGCCTCGTTGGCGGGCGGCAGCTCGACCAACGCCGGCGGCGTGAACGGCAGGTCGATGTTGCCGCTGATGTAGAGGTACTGCAGCAGCACGAGGCCGCTGAACAGGATGGCGCTCAGCGCCGCCATCTGCAGCCCGCCGCGCCGGAACTGCACCGAGGCGGCGGCGACGATCGGCAGCATGTAGAGGATGGTGAACAGGCTCTCGACGCCGCCGGTCACCAACACCGCGGCCGAGATGATGATGGCGTCGAGGGCAAAGTGCACGTCGGTGAGCCACGGCCACCGGTCCACGAACCGCAGGGATCCGATGAAGCCGAGGCTCACCGCGTAGGTGACGGCGATCAGGAAGAAGTACGGGTTGACCGGCCAGATGCCGGGAAAGCGCAGCTGGACCACGAGGGCCGATCCGAGCAGCACGGTCGCCACCACCAGGCGGACGGCGATGTGCGCCGCCAGCCGCTGCCGGAGGGTCCCCTGCTTCATCCCGTCAGCTTGCTGATCAGGTCGAAGATCGGCATGTACATCGCGATGACAATGCCGCCGACGGCGCCGCCGAGCAGCGCGATCATCAGCGGCTCGAGCAGGGTCAGCAGGCCTTCCACGGCGACGTCCACTTCTTCCTCGTAGAAGTCGGCGATCTTGCTGAGCATGGTGTCGAGGGCGCCGGTCGCCTCGCCGACGCTGATCATCTGGCACACCATGCCGGGGAAGACGCCGGTCTCCTTGAGCGGCGCCGAGATGGTCTCACCGCGTTCGATGCTCTTGCGCGTGATCAGGATCGCGTCTTCGATGATCGCGTTGCCCGAGGTCTTGGCGGTGATGTCGAGGCCGTCGAGAATCGGCACGCCCGACGCCATCAGCGTCGACAGCGTGCGGCAGAAGCGCGCCACCGCGATCTTGCGCAGAATGGGCCCGAGGATCGGCAGCTTCAGCGCAATCGCGTCGATCACGCGGCGGCCCTTCGGCGTGGCGTAGTAGGTGCGGAACGCCCAGCCGCCGGCGAAGAACACCGCGAACAAGACCGGCATGAAGCGGATCAGGTTGTTGCTGAGCGCAATCACCACGCGCGTCGGCAGCGGCAGCGTCGCGCCGAGGCCGGCGAACAGCGAGGCAAAGGTCGGGATGACCTTCCACAGGATGACGCCGATCACCACGCCGGCGATGGCGATGACCGCGATCGGGTAGATCATCGCCGACTGGACCTGGCCCTTGAGCTTGACGGCTTTCTCGATGTAGACCGCCAGGCGCTTCAGGATGGTGTCGAGGATGCCGCCCGCTTCGCCGGCGGCGATCATGTTGCAGAACAGCGCGTCGAACACCTTCGGGTGCCGCTTCATGGCCTCGGCGAGCGACATGCCGCCCTCGACGTCGCTGCGCGTCGCCAGGATCACCTGGGCGAAGTACTTGTGCTCCTCCTGGTTGCCCAGAATGTCGAGGCACTGCACCAGCGGCAGGCCGGCGTCGATCATCACCGAGAACTGGCGCGTGAACACCGCCAGGTTCTTGGCCGGCACGCTGCGCGCCTTGAGCGGCTTGATCACCGCGGCGGCGGCCGACCTGGCCTTGGCCGGCTGGATGCGCGTGACCTGGATCTGCTCGCGGCGCAGCGCCGCCACCACCGCGTCCATGGTGTCGCCGATGCGTTCGCCCGAGACCGCTTCGCCGGTCCGGGTCCGTCCTGAGAATGCAAACGTCGCCATTATCAATCTCCGATATCAGTGTCTCGATCGTCGATTGGGGGGAGGCACCTTGATCCGAACCGTCCTTACGTCCCGGGCCGCAGCGGCGGCCGCGGTCCCGCGCCCGGGCCGCCCGGACGGCCGCCCAGGCCGGCCCCGGCGACCACGCCGGCGCCGCGATTGATCATCTCCTGCAGCTCCTCCCGGTTCGACGAGGCGTTGATCGCCGTGTCGAGGGTGATCAGTCGGCGGAAGTATAACGTCGCCAGCGACTGGTTCATCGTCTGCATGCCGAGTTTTTCCTGGCCGGTCTGCATCGCCGAGTAGATCTGGTGGACCTTGTCCTCGCGGATCAGGTTGCGGATGCCGGGCGTCGGCACCAGGATTTCGAGCGCCACGGTGCGGCCCTTGCCGTCGGCGCGCGGCAGCAGCGCCTGGCAGACGATGCCCTCGACCACCAGCGACAGCTGCGTGCGGATCTGCGACTGCTGGTGCGACGGGAACACGTCGATGATGCGGTTGATGGTGGACGACGCCGAGTTGGTGTGCAGCGTGCCGAACGTGAGGTGGCCGGTTTCGGCGATGCGCAGCGCCGACTCCACCGTCTCGAGGTCGCGCATTTCGCCGATCAGCACCACGTCCGGGTCTTCGCGGAGGGCGGCGCGCAAGGCGGCGGTGAAACTCTGGGTGTCGCTGTGCAGCTCGCGCTGGTTGATCAGGCAGTTCTTGTGCTGGTGCAGGTACTCGATCGGGTCTTCCACGGTCAGGATGTGGCCGTGGCGCTCGGTGTTGATCTTGTCGATCATCGCCGCCAGCGTGGTGGACTTGCCGCTGCCGGTCGGCCCGGTCACCAGCACGAGGCCGCGCGGCCGCTCCGCCATCTTGGCCAGCACCGCCGGCAGGCCCAGTTCCTCGAAGGTCCGGATCTTCTCGGGAATCTGGCGGTAGACGGCGCCGACCGCGCCCTTCTGGTTGAACATGTTGCAGCGGAAGCGGGCGACGCCGCGGATGCCGAACGAGAAGTCCAGCTCCAGCGTCTCCTCGAACCGCTTCTTCTGCGCGTCGGTCAGCACGGCATAGGCCAGCGACTTGGTGTCGGAGGGCGTCAGGTCCGGGTAGTCGAGCTTCCGCAGCTCGCCGTGCACGCGCACCTGGGGCGCCGAGCCGATCGACAGGTGCAGGTCCGAGCCGCTCAGTTCGACGGTCTGCTTGAGAAGATCTGGAAGTGTGGCCATGAGGTTTCTATTTCACCGTTTCGCGCAAGACTTCCTCTATCGTCGTCACGCCGTCCTTGATCTTCCGCAGCCCGCTGCCGCGCAGCGTAATCATGCCCTCTTCGATGGCTTTCCGCCGAATTTCCAGCGCCGAGGCGCCGACCAGGATCAACTCGCGCAATTCGTCGGTGATTTCCATCACTTCGTAGAGGCCGACGCGGCCCTTGTACCCGGTCTTGAGGCACTTCTCGCAGCCGGTGCCCTTCTTGGGCTTCACCGACTGCGCGTCTTCGCGCGAAAAGCCGACCTGCTCCATCGCCGCCGGCGGCAGCTCGTCCTCGACCTTGCAGTTGACGCACACTCGCCGTACCAGGCGCTGGGCGCACACGAGATTGAGCGAGCTGGCGACCAGAAACGGCTCGATGCCCATGTTCATCAATCGGCTGATGGTGCTGGGCGCGTCATTGGTGTGCAGCGTCGACAGCACGAGGTGGCCGGTGAGCGCCGCCTTGACGGCGATTTCCGCGGTCTCGAAGTCGCGGATTTCACCGACCAGGATGATATTCGGGTCCTGGCGCAGGAAGCTGCGGAGGGCGGCGGCGAAGTTGAGCCCGATGCTCTCGCGCACCTGCACCTGATTGACGCCGAGCAGGTTGAACTCGACCGGGTCCTCGGCCGTCATGATGTTGGTCTCGGCGGTGTTCAGCTTCGAGATCGACGAGTACAGCGTGTTGGTCTTGCCGCTGCCGGTCGGGCCCGTCACCAGCACCATGCCCCACGGCTTCTGAATCTGCGTTTCGAGCTTGCTGAGCGACTCCTGCTCGAAGCCGAGCTTGGTCATGTCGAGCATCAACTTGCCCTTGTCGAGCAGGCGCATCACGATCTTCTCGCCGAACAAGGTCGGCAGGCACGAGACCCGGAAGTCGATGTCCTTGGCCTGCCCGGCGTCGCTGAAGCGGAGCTTGATGCGGCCGTCCTGCGGCAGACGCTTCTCGGCGATGTCGAGCTTCGCCATGATCTTGATGCGCGAGGTGATGGCGTCGCGCATCTTCAGCGGCGGCGCCATGATGTTGTAGAGAATGCCGTCCATGCGGTAACGGACGCGGTATTCCTTCTCGTACGGCTCGATGTGAATGTCGCTGGCGCCCTTGGAAATCGCCGACATCAGGATGACGTTCACCAGCTTGATGACCGGCGCTTCCTCACCCTGCCGGGTGAGCATCTCGGCGCTGATTTCCTCGAGGTCTTCGATCACCTCGACGTCGGCGGTGTCGCCAAGCATCGTCGGCAGATCGGCGAGGGAGCGCGCCGCGACGTCGAGCGCGCTCTCACCCTGGTTGTCGGAGACCCCCATCGCCGTGGCGCCGCCGCGCGAGGCCTGCGTCTGGGCCGGGCCGCCGATGCCGTAGTACTTCTCGATGGAGTCGAGCACCGCCGTTTCCGACGCCACCACCGGCTCGACGTTATAGCCGGTCATGAACTTGACGTCGTCCATGGCGAAGACGTTGGTGGGATCCGTCATCGCGATGGTCAGCGTCGCGCCGGCGCGGCTGAGCGGGACGATCTGGTACTTGCGGGCGGTCTCGGCGGGCACCAGCTTGATCACCGCCGGATCGATCTCGAACTGGTTCAGGGCAATCGAGGGCACGCCGTACTGCTTCGAGAGCAGCGCGGTGATTTCCTCATCCTTCACGTAGCCCATCTTCACGAGGTTGGCGCCGAGCTTCCCCCCGTTCTGCTTCTGATAGGTCAGGGCTTCCTGAAGTTGGACCGCCGTGATTCGCTTCTCCTTGAGAAGCAGTTCACCAATCCTTACCGCCATGACTGACTGACTTGCTCTCCCCTCCGAAGGGTGCGGCTTCAGCCGGACCCTCCCTAGAACGAATAGCGCAATCCCAGGCTCCACGAGCGCTCGTCGGCCTGCCCGCGCGCGACATGGCCATCCACATACAGCCCCGCCGACAACGCGGCCGACGCCCCGGCCGTGGCCACGGCCCGCACTTCTCCAACGGTACTGCCGCGCACGCCGCCGCGCACACCAAAGCGACGATCCCGCCACCAGGTTTCCACGCCCGCGGCCACGTCGCGGCGATCGCCGCTCGGCGTGGGACGGTCCATCACGTCTCCGTCCACCGCCACCACGACGCGGGAGTGGCCCGGCCATCCCGATCCCCATCCAGCGCCAAGCCGGACCTCGGTCTGCAGCTCGACCGATTCACGCCCGGTGGCGTCAAGGTCGAACGACGGGCTGGCCAGGTTTCGGGCCACCAAACCCAGCCGGAATCGATCCACGGCCACCATCGCGCTCGCGTCCACGTCGGCCTTGACCGAGTCGCCGCCCCACACCACCTTCGGCGTGGCAGACACGACGATGTACTCGCTCAGTGATTGCAGTAAGCTCAACGCGACCGTCGAGGTCGTGAGCACGTGCACACTGCGCCGCACTTCTTCTCGGCCTTGAGAGCCCGTTACTGCAGCCTCTGGTGCCCCCTCGGCAAAGGCCCCCTGCCGGTAGTAGGCCAGGCCCACGGGAGGCAGGGAAAACGCCAGTAACGAGTGCTTCAAGGCGTCGGCCCCGGCCGTGCCGGCCGGCTCGACCCGCCCGAACTCCAGGTTAAGGCTGACAAAAGCCCCGGTAGCCAGCCCGGCCGGGTTCCAATAGACTGCTGAAGCGTCGTCTGCAACCCCGACAAAGGCCCCGCCCATCCCATTCGCCCGAACCCCTGGTGTTGATTGAGCTTCGGCCCGCGAGGCGGCCGCCAGTGACAGGATCAGCACCAGCAGCTTCAGGTTGCTTCTATTTGACGACATGAAATATTCTTTTTGAACTCACGAAAAACCGCTGCGGACGGAAGGGAAGACTGCGAAAGCCCGCCTCCGCGAGGCGCTTCGGCGTGGCAAGTCCATCGTATTCAGCGGTTTGGAAGCCTGTCAAGGAAACCAATGGCCATCGAGATTCGTATCAAGCTCCAAAGGACCGTGTAGATGCGGCGCATGATCGGTGTGCTGTGGCACCCCAGGGCCACGATGACCGAGGTGGTACGCAGCCCGGCCTTGGTCGCGACCTGGGTCGCCCTGCTCGCGGTGCTGATGGTTTGCGCGTGGGCGTTGCTCTCCACGGGCGTGGGCCGGCAGGCCCTGGTGGACGAGCGGGTTCGCGTGATTGAAGCGCTCGGTGGCCGCGTCGATGATGCCGCGTACGCCGGGCTGCAAGCCCATCCTCCGTGGCTGGTGTATTTGACGAGCGGCGGGCGATTACTGTTGACGCCCGCAGTCACGTTGCTCGTCGCAGCGGGGTTGATGGCCCTGGCGGCGCTCGACGGGGCCAGGGTCCGCTACGTGGTGGCGCTCGCGGTGACCGTGCACGCCAGCGTGGTGCTGGTGTTGCAACAGATCGTGGCGACGCCGCTGCACTTCGTTCGGGAATCGCTGACCAGCCCCACCAACATCGCGGGCGTGCTGCCGATGCTCGAAGAAGGCAGCGTGCCGGCCCGGTTGCTGGGGTCGATCGATGTGTTCGGGTTGTGGTGGGTGTGGCTGCTGGCGGTGGGGCTGGCGGCGGCCACCGGACGCCAGGCGCGCCATTACCTATGGCGCCTGTTGGCGGCGTATGTCGGGATCGCGGCAGTGGTCGCCGCGGTCTTCGCGGTGCTCGGAGCTCAGTAAGGGGGACACGTGTTTCGCAGGAAGTGGCTTCTCGTCGTAATCGCGCTGTTGATCATCGGTGGCGGCGCCAGCGCATACTTCGCCCGTCGTGGCGATCCCGGGGTCCTGGTCACGGCCGAGGCCATCCAGAAGCGCGATCTCGAAGCGATCGTGTCGGCCTCTGGCAAGATCGATCCCAAGAAGACGGTGAACATCAGCGCCCAGTCGATGGGCCGCGTGACCCGTCTCGGGGTGAAGGAAGGCGACCACGTCAAGGCGGGCCAGTTCCTGCTGCAGATCGACCCGGTCAACGCCGAAGCCTCGGTGCGGCGCGACGAAGCGGCGGTGATGGGCGCCAGGACCGGCCTGGAACAGTCGAAAGCGTCGCTGCAGAGCTCGCGCGCGGCGCTCGAGAATGCCCGGGCGACGCTCAAGCGCCAGCAGGAGTTGTCGGCCGCCGGCCTGACGACCCGCGAGTCGCTGGAGAGGGCGCAGACCGATGTCGAAATGCGTGAGAGCGACCTCAAGGCGCGCGAGCAGGAAATCAAGAACCGCGAGACGCAGCTCAATCAGCAGCAGGCCGGGCTGGCCAGCAGCCGGCACACGCTGACCCAGGTGCGCTTCGAGGCGCCGTTCGACGGCATCGTCACGCGCCGCAACATCGAAGAGGGCGAGAACGTCATGGTCGGCACCATGAACAACGCCGGCACCGTGCTGCTCACGGTCGCCGACATGTCGGTGATCGAAGCGGAAGTGGAAGTCGACGAGACCGACATCCCGCTGGTGCAGATGGGCCAGAAGGCCAAGATCACCATCGACGCCATTCCCGACAAGGAATTCACCGGCACGGTCACCGAGATCGGCAACAGCCCGATCCAGACCGCCGGCACCGGCACCACGCGCACGGCGACCAACTTCAAGGTAGTCGTGACAATCGACGGCCAGATTCCCGAGGTCCGTCCCGGGTTTACGTGCACGGCCGAAATCACCACGGCCACGCGCCAGCAGGTGGTGTCGGTGCCGATCCAGTCGCTGACCGTCCGCGAACTGCTCTACGACGCCCAGGGCAAGGTGGTCAACGAGCCGCGCCCGCCGAAGGCCCGCTTCCAGTTCGGCCCGGCGGCGGCGCCGGCGGCCACCGCGAACCGGGAACTGCAGCCGGGCCAGAAGCGGGAGGAAGTCGAAGGGGTATTCCTGATCCGCGACAGCAAGGCCGTGTTCACGAAGGTCAAGCTCGGCATCGCCGGCGAGCGCTACCTCGAGGTGCTCAACGGGCTGAAGGACGGCGACCGCGTAATCACGGGGCCGTTTGATTCGGTGCGAACGCTCCTTGAAGGCGACTTGGTCAAAGAGGCCGGCAAACCGGGCACGGCCGCCGGCGGCTCCGGCGTCAGCGTGCGCGTCGGCGGGTAGTCGCCACCCATGTCTCAGCTCTTCGAATCGGTCGTGCTCGCGCTGGATTCGATCTGGGCCAACAAGCTCCGGTCGCTGCTGACGCTGCTCGGCAACATCGTCGCAGTGTCGTCGATCATTACGGTGGTCGCAATGATCACCGGTGTCAACGAGGCCGTGACCGACGCCATCGTCTCGGACCTGGGTGCCGACTCGTTCACGGTCACCCGGATGGGCATCACCCAGAACGAAGACGACTTCGAGCGGATGCGCAACAACCCGCTGGTCACGCTCAAGGACGCCACCGCCGTGAAGCGCTTCGGGCAGGCGGTGGAGTCGGTGATGGCGCAGGCGCAGACGTCGACGCGCGTCGCCTACCGGGACGAGGAGCTCGAGTCGATCCAGGTGCAGGGCGTGAGCGAGGAGTACCTCGACTTCACCACCTTCGACGCCGAGCGCGGACGCATGGTCACACCCATGGAAGTGAAGCGCAAGCGGCTGGTGGCGTTGATCGGGTGGGGCGTTGCCGACCGGTTGTTCGGCGCCGCGGATCCGCTGGACAAGGACATCCGCATTGCCGGCGTGCCGTTCACGGTGGTCGGCGTGAGCAAGAAGAAAGGCGCGGCCTTCGGCCAGTCGCTCGACGAGTACGTGGTCATCCCGCTCGGCTCGTACCAGAAGCTGTTCGGCGCGCGCCAGTCACTGCAGATCATGATCAGGCCGCGTGACGCGACGCTGGTGGCCACCGCGAAGGACGAAACGCGCGTCGCGCTGCGGGTGGAGCGCGGCCTGAAGCCGGCCGATCCAGACAACTTCGGGATTGTCGCCTCCGACTCGGTGCTCGGGATCTTCCAGCAGGCCACCGCCGGCATCGCGGTACTGCTGGTGGGCATCGTCGGGCTGTCGCTGCTGGTCGGCGGCATCGTGATCATGAACATCATGCTGATGGTGGTGAGCGAGCGCACGCGCGAGATCGGCCTGCGCAAGGCGCTCGGCGCCAAACGGCGCGACATCATGTCGCAGGTGCTGACCGAGTCGATCACGCTGTCGATCGTCGGCGGCATCGTCGGCATCGCGCTGGGCGCGCTGTTTTCCACCATCATCTCGTCGCTTACCCCGGTGCCGTCCAGTGTCGAAATGTGGTCGGTGGTACTGGGCGTGACCATCACGGCATTGGTCGGCCTGGTGTTCGGCTACTACCCAGCCCGGCGCGCCGCCTCGCTGGACCCGATCGAAGCGCTGAGGCGCGAATAATCATGTCCGCCTTCACCAGACAGATGGCGTTGCTGGGCGAGACCGCCGACATGGCCATGGGCACGCTGCGCGCCAACAAGATGCGCTCGGCCCTGACCGTGCTCGGCGTGGTGATCGGCGTCACCTCGATCGTCGGCATGACGTCGCTGATCCGTGGCTTCGACACCTCGCTGCGCGACTCGATCAATTCACTCGGTCCCAACACGGTTTACGTTCAGCGCTTCGGCGGGCTCAGCTTTGCGTCGGGCGCCTCGTTCCAGACCCTGATGCGCCGCCCCTCCCTGACCGTGACCGACATGGAAGCGGTGCAACGCCTGGTGCCCTCCGCCGGCATCGTCGACATTTGGCTCGGCGCCGGGCCGCCCCAACCGTCGACGGAGCGGATCTTCTACAAGGGCGAGCGCACCCGGCCCGCCCCGATCATGGGGACCACCGAACGCTACGTCGAGGTGAACTTCGCCAAGATGTTCGCCGGCCGGTCGTTCACGGAGCAGGAGGTGCTGCGGCACCGGCCGGTGGCCGTGATTGGCTTCGGCCCGTACCAGGCGCTCTTCGAGAAGCGCGGAATCGACCCGGTGGGCAAGCCGGTCCGCATCGGCCAGCTCGAGTACACCGTGATCGGCGTCGTCGGCCCACGGCCCGCCGCCGGCGGCTTCAGCCTCGGCCAGGACGACTTCGCGATTGTCCCCTACACCGCCTACCGCAAGCAGTTCGGCAACGAACGCGTGCGGCGCGGGCCGTTCGGCGGCATGCCCGCCATGATTGTCGTGGTACCGCGCGAAGGCGCGATGCGCGCTGACACGATGCGCGAAGTGGAAACCGTGATGCGCATTCGCCACGGTCTCACGCTCGACCAGCCGAACGACTTCGACCTGGTCACGTCCGACGCGATCCTGGCCGTGTGGGACCAGATCTCGGCGGCCATCCTGCTGTCGCTGGTGGTGATCTCGTCGATCGCCCTGATGGTCGGCGGCATCGGCGTGATGGCGATCATGACCATCTCGGTCACCGAGCGCACCCGTGAGATCGGCGTGCGCAAGGCGATTGGCGCGCGCCGGCGCGAAATCCTGGTGCAGTTCCTGATCGAGGCGGCCGTACTCACCAGCGTCGGCGGGCTGCTCGGGGTGCTGATGGGCAGCGCCATCGGCCTCACGGTCAACCTGATCTCGGGCTTCCCGGTGTCGCTCCCCTGGTGGTCCTTTGCGCTGGGGCTGGGCTTCTCCGCCTCGATCGGCATCTTCTTCGGCATGCTCCCCGCCTGGCGCGCCTCGCGCCTCGACCCCATCGAAGCGCTCCGCTGGGAATAGTTCTATGATGTCCCTAGCGGGCGCGTAGTCGCCCGGGAGGGTACCTTCCATGAAGGTCTACGACGCTGCCAGCATTCGCAACGTGGCCGTAGTGGGGCACGGCGGGTCTGGCAAGACGCAGTTGCTGTCGGCCTTGTTGTGTGACGCCGGCATGGTGAACCGCCTCGGGCTGGTGGACGACGGGACGACGGTCACCGATTACGACGAAGAAGAAATCATCCGCAAGCACACTCTCTCGGCCAGCCTCGCCTACGCCGAGTGGAACCAGACCAAAATCAACCTCATCGACACGCCCGGTTTCGGCAACTTCTTCACCGACGCCCGCGCCGCGCTGCGCGTCGCCGACGCCGCCCTGGTGGTGGTTGACGGCGTCGCCGGCGTGGAAGTGCAGACCGAGAAGGCCTGGGCCGTCGCTGAGGAGCAGGGCCTGCCGCGCCTGATCGTGGTCAACCGGCTCGATCGCGACCGCGCCTCGCTCGAGCGCACGCTCGACTCGGTCCGCCAGACGCTGGGCCGCGCCATCATCCCCATCCAGCTGCCAATCGGCGAGGAGAAGTCGTTCACCGGCGTCATCGACCTGGTGGCGATGACCGCCCATACGTTCGCCGCCGACGGCTCCGGCAAGATGACCGAAGGCGCCGTGCCCGCCGCGCTGGCCGGCGCCGCCGCATCCGCGCGCGAAGCGCTGATCGAGATGGTGGCCGAAGCCGACGAGTCGCTGATGGAGAAGTTCTTCGACGCCGGCACCCTCACGCAGGACGAGCTCGAGCAGGGCCTGGCCAGGGCGACGCGGGCGGCGAAGATCTTCCCGCTGGTCTGCACCTCTGGGTTGCGGAACATCGGCGTGCAGCCGCTGCTCGACGCCACGCTCGCCTACCTGCCGTCGCCGGCGGAACGGCCCTTCACCGCGCTGGTCAACGGCGAGAACGCGTCGCGCCCGGCCGACGACCAGGCGCCGTACGCGGCGTTCGTGTGGAAGACCGTGGCCGACCAGTTCGCCGGCCGCATCACCATGTTCCGCGTCTTCCAGGGCGTGCTCAAGGCCGACTCCACCGTCACCAACGCCACGCAGGGCGCACCGGAACGGCTCGGCCACCTGATCGTGATGCAGGGCAAGACCGCGACCAGCGTGCCCGAGCTCAGGGCCGGCGACCTCGGCGCCGTGGCCAAGCTGAAAGACACCCGCACCAACGACACCCTGGCCGAAAAGGCGGCCGGCCTGACCTTCGCGCCGATCGCCTTCCCCGAACCGGTGCTGTCGTACGCGATCGAACCGAAGAGCCGCGGCGACGAAGACAAGATCAGCACCGCGATGCACCGCCTCGAAGAGGAAGACGGCAGCATCCGCTACCAGCGCGATCCGCAGACCCACGAATTGCTGCTCGCCGGGCAGGGACAGCTGCACATCGAAGTGACGGTGGCCAAGCTGAAGCGGCGCTTCGGCGTGGACGTGCTGCTCAAGCCGCCACGCATTCCCTATCGCGAGACCATCACCGCGAAGGTGGAGGCGCACGGGCGCCACAAGAAACAGACCGGCGGCCACGGCCAGTTCGGCGACTGCAAGATCCGCATGGAGCCGCTGCCGCGCGGCAGCGAGTTCGAGTTCGTCAACGACATCTTCGGCGGCTCGATTCCGCGGCAGTTCATCCCGGCCGTGGAAAAAGGCATCCAGGAGTCACGGCTGCGCGGCTACCTGGCCGGATACCCGGTCGTGGACTTCCGCGTGATCCTCTACGACGGCTCGTACCACGACGTCGACTCGAACGAGCTGTCGTTCAAGACCGCCGGCTGGCTGGCGTTCAAGGACGCCATGTCGAAGGCGCACCCCACCCTGCTCGAGCCGGTGATGAACGTGGAAGTCGACACGCCCGGAGACCACGCCGGCGACCTGATGGGCGACCTGAACAGCCGGCGCGGCCGCATCTCGGGCATGGAGGCCCGCGGCCAGACCACGGTGATCAAGGCGCAGGTGCCGATGTCGGAGATGCTGACCTACGAGCAGCACCTCACCTCGGTGACCGGCGGCCGCGGCTCGTACCACATGGAGTACTCGCACTACGACGAAGTGCCCAGCCACCTGCAGCAGAAGATTGTCGCCACCGCCAAGGCCGAGCGCGGCCACGTCGCCGAGGAGCCGGCCTAGGCCGAAGTCGACACGCCGAGGTCGTCGATCAGGCCGTCCTTGAGGCCGTAGATCCAGCCGTGGATTTCGAGCGGCTGGTCGCGCCGCCACGCGTCCTGGACGATGGTGGTGCGCGCGATGTTGCGCACCTGCGCGATCACGTTGAGTTCGGCGAGCCGATCGAGGCGGGCGTCAACGTCGGCGAGACCCGACAGGTCGGCTTGGTGCGCGTGCTGCACGTCCTGTACGTGCTGCAGCCAGTTGTCGATCAAGCCATGCGCGGTGCCGTCGAGCGCGGCGCGAATGCCGCCGCAGCCGTAGTGGCCGCAGACGATGACGTGACGAACCTTCAGCACATCGACGGCAAATTGCAACACCGACAAGCAGTTGACGTCGGTGTGGACGACGATGTTGGCGACGTTGCGATGGACGAACAGCTCGCCGGGGTCGAGGCCGACGATCTCGTTGGCCGGCACCCGGCTGTCGGAGCAGCCAATCCACAGGAAGGCCGGGGCCTGCTGGCCGGCGAGCCGCGTGAAGAACTGCGGGTCGCGCCTGACGCGTTCGGCGGCCCAGGCGCGGTTGTTGTCGAGCAGCTTGGTCAGCGAGTCCATGCGCCCATAGTTTACCGTCGCCGCGCCACCCACGTGGTCATCGACCGCTGGTCGTGGACTGTGGAGGGTCATAGCGGGGCGCGAGTGCGCCAACAGGAGGCGAGGAGAAGGAAAGAACTCCAAAACAGAACAGGAGATCAAGAGGCCCGGACACAACGTTGTCCTGAACTCCTGACCTCCTGTTGAAGGCTCTAGGCGCCGCCGGCCTTGCGCGGCGTCGAGGTCTGCTTCGACGCGCCACGCGCGGGCTTGCCGGCCCTGGTCTTGGGACCGCCGTCGCCCTTGCTCTTCTGGCCGGCGCCGCCGCGGATGCTCTTGGCCGCCGCCTTGAGGCGCTCGCCCACGCTCTTCTGCGACTTCGGCTGCTCGCCGGCGCCGGCGGCTTCTTCAGCCGCCTTCTTCTCGGCTTCGGCCTTCTTCGGGTCGAACTCGCTGCCGATCAGTTCGATCTGCGCCACCTCGGCGGCGTCGCCGCGGCGGTGACCGAGCTTGAGGATTCGGGTGTAGCCACCCGCGCGATCCATGAAGCGCGGCGCCAGCTCGTCGAACAGCTTGGTGACGACGGTCTCGTTGAGGACGTCGCGCATGACCAACCGGCGCGCCGAGAGCGAGGCGCCCTTGGGGTCGTTGGCTTTCACGCCGCGCTTGGCGATCGTGATCAGCCGTTCGACATAGGGCCGCAGTTCCTTCGCCTTCGGGACGGTGGTTTCGATCTTCTCGTGTCGAAGCAGGGCCTCGGCCTGGTTACGAAGCAGCGCCGTGCGGTGCGACGAGTCCCGGCCGAGCTTGCGATGTGCATTTTGATGACGCATGACTGTTAATTAATCCGCCGTCGCGGGCTGGTCGAGCTTCATGCCGAGGCTCAGCCCCATCGACGTCAGGATCTCCTTGATCTCGTTGAGCGACTTGCGCCCGAAATTCTTGGTCTTGAGCATCTCGGTTTCGGTCTTGCCCACCAGCTCGCGGATGGTCCGGATGTTCGCGTTCTTCAGGCAGTTGTACGACCGCACCGACAGTTCGAGCTCTTCGACGCTCTTGTCGAGGTGCTCGTTGGTGACGCCGAGGCGCGGCGCTTCCGCACCCGCTTCCGACGTCTCGTCGTCCGCCTCGTCGAGGCTGACGAAAATGTTCAGGTGATCGCGGATCAGCTTGGCCGACAGCGACACCGCGTCGCGCGGGGTGACCGAGCCGTTGGTCCACACTTCGATGGTGAGCTTGTCGTAGTCGGTGGTCTGGCCGATGCGGGCGCCCTCGACCTGGTAGTTCACCTTCTTGACCGGCGAGTGGACCGAGTCGATCGGGATCCAGCCGATGCCGAGATCCTCGTCGAAGTTGCGGTCGGCCGAGACGTAGCCGCGGCCGCGCTTGACGCGCAGCTGCATGTGGAGCTTGCCGCCCTCGGCGATGGTCGCGATGATGGCATCCGGTTCCAGGATGTCGATGTCGGCGTCGGCCTCGATGTCGGAGGCGCGCACCGGGCCCGGCTTGTCCTTCCGCAGCGTCAGCGTCTTGGTGTAGTCGACGTGACAGGTCAGCGGCAGCTGCTTGAGGTTGAGGATGATGTCGGTGGCGTCCTCGACCACGCCCTTGATCGGCGAGAACTCGTGGAGCACGCCGTCAATCTGCACCGCGGTGATGGCGGCGCCTTCAATCGACGACAGCAGCACCCGGCGCAGCGCGTTGCCGACGGTGGTGCCGAAGCCGCGCTCGAAGGGCTGCGCGTAGAAGCGGCCGAACCGATCGGTCAGTGTCTCGCGCTCGAACTCGAGGCGCTTGGGCCTCTGAAAACCTTTCCACAACATGGGATCTGTTCCTTTCGCTTACGGGCTGGCAGTTCCAGCCTCCAGGCCTGCGGGTAATGACCACGCTCGCTCGCTGCAGGCCTGACAAGCTGCTGGAGCGCGGCTGGCGAAAAAGGCGACGGCTAAAGCCGTCGCCCTCCGAACAATTACTTCGAATACAACTCGACGATGAGCTGTTCCTGCACCGGCAGGTTGATCTGCTCGCGCGTCGGCATGCTGACGACCTTGCCGCCCAGCTCGCCTTCGAGGGAGAGCCATTCGGGAATGCCGCGGCCCTTCACTTCCTCGGTGGCGTGGAGGATGGTGGGGTTCTGCCGGCTGGTCTCGCGGACCACCACGGTGTCACCCGACTTGAGCGAGTACGACGGCACGTCGACCTTCTTGCCGTTGACCAGGAAGTGGCCGTGGCGCACCAGTTGGCGGGCCTGCGGCCGCGAGGTGGCGAGGCCCATGCGGTAGACGGCGTTGTCGAGACGGCGCTCGAGCAACTGCAGCAGCGTCTCGCCGGTGATGCCGCCGCGCGTGCGCTCGGCCTGTTCGAAGTAGCGGCGGAACTGGTCTTCGAGCACGCCGTAGGTGCGCTTGACCTTCTGCTTCTCGCGCAACTGCACGCCGTAGCCGACCATCTTCGCCTTGCGCAGGCGGCCGTGCTGGCCGGGGGGCATGTTGCGCTTTTCGATGGCGCACTTCTCGGTGTAGCAGCGCTCGCCCTTGAGGAACAGCTTCATCCCCTCACGGCGGCACAGGCGGCAAACGGGTCCGTTATATCGAGCCATATGTCAGTTCTTCAGCAATCACAAGTTCGTTAAACGCGGCGGCGCTTCGGCGGACGGCAGCCGTTGTGCGGGATCGGCGTGACGTCGCGGATCGATCGCACTTCGAGGCCGGCGGTCTGCAGCGCGCGGATGGCGGACTCGCGGCCGGAGCCGGGGCCCTTGACCAGCACGTCGCACGAGCGCATGCCAAACGTCTTGGCGGCGTTGGTGGCGCTGAGCGCGGCCTGGGTCGCCGCGAACGGCGTGCCCTTGCGCGAGCCCTTGAAGCCAATCGCGCCGGCGCTCGACCACGACACCACCGCGCCCTCGGCGTCGGTGATCGTGATCAGCGTGTTGTTGAACGACGCCTGCACGTGCACGAAGCCGTGGTGGACGATGCGCTTCTCGCCGCGCTTCTTGAACGCCTTTTTCTTCTTGGTCGGTGCTTCCGCGCCGCCCGGAGTCTCTGCTTTGGCCATGATTTAAACCGTCTTCTTCTTCGCCACGGCGCCCTTGCGCGGGCCCTTCCGCGTGCGCGCGTTGGTCTTGGTGCGCTGCCCGCGCAGCGGCAGGTTGCGGCGGTGACGGCCGCCGCGGTAGCTGCCGATTTCGATCAGCCGCTTGATGTTCATGGAGATCTCCTTGCGGAGATCGCCTTCCACGCCGCCCTGCTCTTCAAGGACGCGCGTGATCTTGCGAACGTCGTCTTCGGTGAGATCCTTCACCCGGACGTTGGGATCGACCCCGGCCGCCGTCAGCACGACGTTCGAGCGATGACGCCCGATACCGAAGATATACGTGAGACCAATCTCAATGCGCTTGGTGCGCGGGAGATCGACACCTGAAATACGCGCCATGTCTTATCCTTGCCGCTGCTTGTGCTTCTGGTTCGCGCAGATCACCCGGACCACCCCTTGGCGGCGGACAATCTTGCACTTAACGCAAATCTTCTTTACCGAGGCTCTAACTTTCATTGCGGGCTCCAGCGGCACCCCCGAAGGGGTGCCCTACCTGTCCACTACTTACAACTTCTCGACTACGCGGCCCCGCGTAGGGTCGTTCGCCATCAGCGCCACTCTGACCCGGTCGCCCACCAGCACGCGGACGTAATTGCGTCCGACCGGGCTGGCCAGGTGCGCCGTCACCTGGTGCCGCCCGTCCAGCTCGACTCGCACGAGCTGGCTGGGCAACAGTTCCACCACCACCCCTTCCGCGGCCCTGCCCTGAGCCTCGTCGGCCCCGGACTCAGGTCGAAGGGTGCTAGCCCGCGGCGCTTGCGGTTCGTCCATCCCTCGACTCCGCTCGCGACGGCCCTGAGCTCGCCGAAGGGCCATTCCCGGCGGCCACGTCAGGCAGTGTGAGCACCCGGCACCCGCCTTCGGTGACGACCACCGTGTGCTCGAAGTGCGCGGACAGGGCCTTGTCTTTCGTGACCGCCGTCCACCCGTCTCCCAGCACCTTCACCGCGGGCTTGCCCGCGTTCACCATGGGCTCGATCGCGAGCGCCATGCCTTCCGCCAGCCGCGGACCGCGCCCGGCGGTCCCGTAGTTCGGAATCTGCGGCTCCTCGTGAAGCGACGTTCCGATGCCGTGACCGACGAACTCGCGGACCACCGAAAACCCCTGGGCCTCGACATACGCCTGCACCGCGGCGCCGATGTCGGAGACCCGGGCACCCGCCTTCACCGTGGCCACCGCTTTTTCAAGCGCGACCCGGGTGACGTCGAGCAACCGCCGCGCCTCTGGCGTGACCTGCCCCACCGGCACCGTCACCGCCGAGTCGCCGTAAAACCCGTCGAGCTTGGCGCCCATGTCGATCGAGATGATGTCGCCCTCGATCAGCGCCCGCGGCGATGGAATGCCGTGCACGACTTCTTCGTTCACCGACGCGCAAATCGTCGCCGGGTAGCCGTGGTAGCCCTTGAAGGCCGGCTCCGCACCCGCCTCCCGCAACCGCTGCTCGGCGATGGCGTCCAGGTCCGCCGTGGTCACACCCGGCCGGACCGCCGCCGCCAGCTCCCGCAACACTCGCGCCACCAGGGCGTTCACGCGGGCGAGCTTCTCGATTTCCGCCGCCGACCTGCAGACAATCACGCCTGCGCTCCCAGGTTCTTCGCCAGCGTCCGCAACTGCGCCGGCGGCAGGCCGAGCGCCGAGGCCACCGCGCCGACCAGCGCCTCGCGAACCTGCTCGGGCGACTGCTTGCCGTCGATCGCCCGGAACGTCGGCCGCGCGCTGTAGTACTCGATCATCGGCCGGGTGTCGCGCCAGTAAATCTTCAGCCGCTCGCGCACCACTAATTCCGAATCGTCCGACCGCGCCACCCACCGCGGCCCGGTCGTCCGGCACTGCTCGGTGTTCTGGCACAACTCCGGCAGCACATCCGGCTTGTGCTCGAACGCGTCGGCGTTGGCGCCGCAGTCGTCGCACACCCGCCGGCCCCGCACCCGCCGCACCAGTTCCTCGTCCGGAACCTGGATCTCGACGCAGATCACCGGTCCCCGCGACGCCGTAATCTCATCGAGCGCCGTGGCCTGCGCCGCGGTGCGCGGAAAACCATCGAGCACGAACCCGGCCAGGGCGTCCGGCCGCGACAGCCGCTCGCGGACGATCCCGATAATCAGGTCGTCGCCGACCAGCTCGCCGCGTTCCATGACGGCCTGCACCGCGAGGCCCAGTTCCGACCCGCCGTGCACCGCCTCGCGGAGGATATCCCCGGTCGAGACCTTGGGAATCCCGTGCTCGCGAGCGAAACGTTCCGCCTGCGTGCCCTTGCCCGCTCCCGGCGGGCCAAGCATCACCAGGTTGAGGGCCACTTAGCCGCGCCGTCCCCGGATACGCGTCTTCTTCATGAACCCGTCGTAGTGCCGCATGATGAGCTGCGACTCGACCTGGTTCACGGTGTCCATGGCGACACCCACCACGATCAGGAGCGAGGTGCCGCCGAAGAAGAACTGCACGTTCAGGCCCTGCGTAACGAAGCGGGGCAGCAGCGCATCAAGGCTCTCGCCGATGAACGGAATCGGCGCCACCTTGAAGCCGGTCAGCAGGAACTCCGGCAGGATCGCGACCATCGCCAGGTAGACGGCGCCGACGATCGTGATGCGGGCCAGGATGGTGTCGATGTACTCCGCGGTCCGCTTGCCGGGGCGAATCCCGGGGATGAAGCCGCCGTACTTGCGCATGTTCTCCGACACGTCATCCGGGTTGAAGATGATGGCGGTATAGAAATACGCGAAGAAGATGATGCCGACAACGTAGAGCAGGTTGTAGAGCGGCATACCGTAGCCAATCTGCCGCACCGCCGCGTCCATCCACCCGCCCGGCGTGAACATGCCCGACAGCGTCGTCGGGAAGGTCAGGATCGAGCTGGCGAAGATCACCGGGATGACGCCGCCGGTGTTGACCTTCAGCGGGATGTGCGTGCTCGAGCCGCCGTACTGCCGGCGCCCGACCACGCGCTTGGCGTACTGGACCGTGATCCGGCGGTGGCCGCGTTCGACGTAGATGATGGCGGCGATGACGCCCACCATCAGCACCACCAGCAGGGCCATGGTCAGCAGGCCAATCTGGCCGGTGCTCAGCTGGTCGATGGTCGCGATCACCGCGCGCGGGAAGTTGACGACGATGCCGGCGAAGATGATCAGCGACATGCCGTTGCCGATGCCGCGCTCGGTAATCTGCTCGCCGAGCCACATGATGAACATGGTGCCGGTGGTCAGCGTCAGCATGGCGCCCAGGCGGAAGCTCCAACCCGGCTCGTAGACCAGCATCAGGCCGCCGGCGACCTGCGTCTGGCGCTCGAGGAAGATGGCAATCCCGAGGGACTGCACCGCCGACAGCAACAGGGTCAGGTAGCGCGTGTACTGGGTGATCTTGCGCCGGCCCAGCTCGCCTTCCTTCGACAGCCGCTCGAGGTACGGCCACACGACCGTGAGCAGCTGCAGGATGATCGACGAACTGATGTACGGCATCACGCCGAGCGCGAAGATGGTCACGCGTGACAAGCTGCCGCCCGTGAACATGTCGTAGAGGCCGAACATCGAGTTCTGCGCCTGCTCCGCCATGATCCGCAGCGCCTCGGAATTGACTCCGGGCGTCGGGATGAAGTTGCCGACGCGGTAGACCGCCAGCATGCCGAGCGTAAACAGCACTCGGTTGCGGAGGTCCGCGACGGCGAACAGATTCTTCAGTGTATCCAGCACAACAGCCCTCAGTTAACTACTGATTGCTTGCTTTGGCCGAGCCATCCGGGATGGCCTCGGTCCGGCCGCCGGCGGCGGCCACCTTTTCGGCGGCCTTGCCGCTGAACTTATGCGCGTGCACGGTCAGCGCCTTGGTCAGCTCGCCGCGGGCGAGGATCTTGACCAGCGAGGTGCGGCTGCTGACCAGCCCGTGCTCGCGCAGCGCCTCGACCGTGACCGTCGCGCCGGCGTCGAACGCCGACTCGAGCTGGTCGAGATTGACCACGTCGTACTCGGTGCGGAAGATGTTGGTGAAGCCGCGCTTCGGCACCCGGCGGTGCAGCGGCATCTGGCCGCCTTCGAAGCCGCGCTTGAACGCGTAGCCCGACCGCGACTGCGCGCCCTTGTGGCCGCGGCCCGAGGTCTTGCCCAGGCCCGAACCGGGGCCGCGCCCGACGCGCTTCTTCTTGAACTTCGACCGCTCAGCCGGTTTCAGCTTATCGAGACTCATAATTATTCGCTCACCGTCACCAGGTGACGGACCTTGAAGATCATGCCGCGGGTCTCCGGCGTGTCCGCCAGCGTCACCACGTGGTTGATCCGACGCAGGCCGATGCTCTCGACCACCGTGGCCTGGTTCTTGTTAAAGCCGATCGGGCTCTTGGTGAGCTTGATCGTCACGGTCTTTGCCGCTGCTTTAGCTGCTTTCGCCTTCGCCATTGTTCTTTATCCTGTGGCGACAAACCTTCAGGTTTGTCGACCGTTACTTACGCGTTCCGGCCGCCGGCCAGCTCTTCGAGCGTGTCCTTGCCGCGCAAGCGCATCAGCTTGCCCGGGTCCTTGAGTTCCTTCAGCGCCGTGAAGGCCGCGCGCACGACGTTGTGCGGGTTGGCCGAGCCCAGCGACTTGGTCAGAACGTTGGTGACGCCCGCCGCTTCCACCACCGCGCGCACCGCCGCGCCGGCAATGACGCCGGTGCCGTCCGGCGCCGGCTTCAGCAGCACGCGGCCGGCGCCGTAGCGCCCGACGATCGGGTGCGGCACCGTCGTGCCCTGCACCGGCACGCGAATCAGATTCTTCTTGGCGGCCTCGATGCCCTTCTTGATGGCCGAGGGCACTTCCTTGGCCTTGCCGACACCGTAGCCCACCACGCCATGGCCGTCGCCGACGACGACCAGGGCGCTGAAGCTCAGGTTCTTGCCGCCCTTGACCACCTTGGTCACCCGGTTGATCGAAACCACGGTGTCCTTGATGTCGAGCTGCGCCGGATCGATCTTTTCGCGTGTCCGTACCATATGACCCCTAAAATTCCAGACCGGCGGAACGCGCGGCCTCGGCCACGGCGCGCACGCGCCCGTGGTACAGGAACCCGTTTCGATCGAACACCACCTTGGTGATGCCCTTTTCCTTCAGCCGCTCGGCGATCGCGGTGCCCACCAGCTCGGCGCCCTTGAGGTTGCCGCCGGCGACGCCCTTCGGCATCTGCCCCTTCACCACGGCGTCGATGCTTGACACCGAGGCGACGGTCTGGCCCGTGCGGTCGTCAATCACCTGCACGTAGATGTGCGACGCGCTGCGGAACACGCTCAGGCGCGGCTTGTCGGACGTGCCGGCCATCTTCTTGCGGATCCGGAACTTGATCCGATCGCGGCGGTCTTCTTTGGTCTTGATCTGCATAACTAAGCTCCGGTCTTTCCGGCCTTCTTCTTCAGCACTTCACCGGTGTAGCGCACGCCCTTCTGCTGGTACGGGTCGGGCTTGCGCAGCCGGCGCAGGTTGGCGGCCACCTGGCCCACCAGCTGCCGGTCGACGCCCGTCACGGTGAGGTGCGTCTGCTTTTCGATGGCGATGTCGATGCCCTTCGGGATGTCGAACACCACCGGATGCGAGTAGCCGAGGGCGAGGTGCACCTGCTGGCCCTTCATTTCCGCGCGGTAGCCGACGCCGACGATGTCGAGTTCGCGCTTCCAGCCGTCGGTCACGCCGAGCACGGCGTTGTTGACCAGGCTCCGCGCCAGCCCGTGGAACTTGTCGAGCTCGCGGTCGTCCGAGATCTTCCTCGTGACGAGGGTGCCGTCTTCCACCGCGGCGGTGACGCCGGGAGGCAGCGACTGCTTCAGCTGTCCCTTGGGGCCCTTCACGTCGACGGCGGCGCCGTCGACCTTGATGGTCACACCCTTGGGGATCGCGATCGGTTTCTTTCCAATTCGTGACATGGGCTCACCAAACGTTGCAGAGAATTTCGCCGCCGACGCCGACCTGCTTGGCGGCCCGCCCCGTCATCACCCCGCGCGACGTCGTCAGGATGGTGACGCCGAGCCCGCCCAGCACCGACGGCACCTCGTCGCGGTTGGCGTAAACACGGCGCCCGGGACGGCTGACGCGGGTGATGCCCGAGATCGCCTTCTCCCCGCCGGGACCGTACTTCAGGAACATCCGCATCTGCTGGCGCGGCGCCTTGCCCGGACGTTCGGCCGGGGTCTCGACCATCTTGAAACCCGCGATGTAGCCCTCGTCCTGCAGAATCCGCGCGATTTCGGACTTCAGCTTCGACGCCGGCATCTCGACGCGCGCGTGGCGCGCCGTGACGGCATTGCGGATCCGGGTCAGCATGTCGGAAATCGGATCAGTCATCTTTGCTCTCTTCGTTCTCGTTCGGAGAGCGGCGGCTTCAGCCGCCGCCGCACGGCGAGGGCTGAAGCCCTCGCCCTCCGGTTGTTCTTACCAGCTGCTCTTCGTAACGCCCGCGACGTCGCCGGTCAGGGCGAGCTCGCGGAAACACAAACGGCACAGCGCGAACTTGCGCATGTAGGCGCGCGAACGGCCGCAACGGCGGCACCGGTTGCGGTGACGCACTTTGAACTTCAGGGTCTTCAATTCCCGTGCTTTTTTTGCGCTCGTGGCCACGTCTTAGCTCCTCGACCCGATCTGCGTAATCTGTGTCATCTGCGGCCCTAGTTGGCCCGGAACGGCATGCCCATCAGCTGCAGCAGCTTGCGGGCCTCTTCGTCGGTCTTCGCGGTGGTGACCACGCTCACGTTCATGCCGCGGCCCTTGTCCACCTTCAGGTAATCGATCTCGAGGAAGATCAGCTGATCCTTGAGGCCGAGCGTGTAGTTGCCGCGGCCGTCGAAGCCCTTCGGCGAGACGCCGCGGAAGTCGCGCACGCGCGGCAGCGCGATGCTGATCAGGCGATCGAGGAACTCATACATGCGGTCGCCGCGCAGCGTCACCATGGCGCCGATCGGCTGGCCCTGGCGCACCTTGAACTGGGCGATCGACTTCTTGGCCTTGCGCACGGCCGCCTTCTGGCCGGTGATCTTGCCCAGTTCCTCGGCCCCGGTGTCGACCACCTTGGCGTTCTGGGTCGCCTCGCCGAGGCCCATGTTGACCACCACCTTGGTGACCCTGGGCACGGCCATCACGTTCTTGTAGCCGAACTCCTTCTGGAGCGCGGGGATCACCTCGGCGCGGTACTTGTCGCGCAGCCGCAGCGTCGTCTCGGTTGCCTTTGCCGTGCTCATTTGTCCACCACCGCGCCGCTCTTGCGGCCGATCCGCACGCGCGTGCCGTCGGGCAGCGTCTTGCTGCCGATGCGCGTCGCCTCGTTGGTCTCCGGATCCACCAGCATCACGTTGCTGGCATGGATGGCGGCCTCGCGCTCGACGATCCCGCCCTTGATGTTCTTTTGCGGGTTGGGACGCGTGTGCCGCTTGATCATGTTGATGCCCTCGACGATGACGCGGCCCTTCTCGGGCAGCACGGTGAGGACGCGGCCGCGCTTGCCGCGGTCCTTGCCGGCGCGGACGACGACCTGGTCGTTTTTGCGAATCGACATTGCCATGGTGTTACAGCACCTCGGGCGCGAGCGAGACGATCTTCATGAACCGGCGCTCGCGCAGTTCGCGGGCCACCGGCCCGAACACGCGGGTGCCAATCGGCTCGCCCGCATCGTTGATCAGCACCGCCGCGTTGCGGTCGAAGCGGATGTAGCTGCCGTCCTTGCGGCGCTGTTCCTTGCGCACGCGGACCACCACCGCCTTGACGACTTGCCCCTTCTTGACGGTGCCTTCCGGGGCGGCTTCCTTGACGTTGGCCGTGACGATGTCGCCGAGATAGGCATACCGCCCGGTCGACCCGCCGATCGGGTTGATCACGGAGATCTTGCGCGCGCCGGAATTGTCGGCGACGTCGAGGATCGATCGCATCTGGATCATGGCGTCTCCTAAACCTGCGCCGCGCGTTCGACGATGCGCACCAGGGCCCAGCGCTTGCGCTTGCTGAGCGGCCGCGATTCGGCGATCACCACGGTGTCGCCGATCTTGGCGTCGTTGTTCTCATCGTGGGCGACGAACCGCGAGGTGCGCTTCTGCATCTTGCCGTAAAGGCCGTGCTGCACGCGCCGCTCGGTGGCGACAATGACGCTCTTCTGCATCTTGTCGCTGACCACCACGCCCTGGACTTCCGCTTTGCCCGCCATGGCTATTTCGCCTTCTCTTTCAGAACCGTGAGGATGCGCGCGCGCTCGCGGCGCACGGTCTTTATCTTCCCGGGGGCCTCCAACTGGCCCATCGACTTCTGGATCCGCATCCGGAACAGCTGATCGTCGATTTCCCGCGTCTTCGCCTGCAGGGTGTCGACGTCCATGTCTCTCAATTCAGCGGCCTTCATGACACCGTCTCCTCGGCAAAGCGGGTGGCAAAGCGCACCTTGATGGGCAGCTTCGCCGACGCCAGCTCGAACGCGCGGCGGGCTTCCGCCGCCGGCACGCCGTTCATCTCGAACAGAATCCGCCCCGGCTTGACCACGCAGACCCAGCCCTCGGGCGCGCCCTTGCCCTTACCCATTCGGGTTTCCTGCGGCTTCTTGGTGATCGGCTTGTCGGGGAACACCCGCACCCACACCTTGCCGCCGCGCTTGACGAACCGGGTCATCGCGATCCGGGCCGCCTCGATCTGGCGGTCGGTCAGCCAGCACGGCTCCAGGGCCTTGAGCCCGAAGTCGCCGAACGACACATCCGACCCGCGCCACGCCTTGCCGCGCATGCGGCCGCGCTGCTGCTTGCGGTACTTAACCTTCTTCGGCATCAACATGGTGGTTAGCCTCGCGCCCCGGGACGATCACCAGCCGGACGACGGGGACCGCGATCCCGATCGCGGTCACGGTCGCGGCCGCCGCCGCCGCCGCCGGTGCCAAATTCTTCTTCACGGGCGGTGCGCGGCGTCAGCCGCTCACCCTTGTAGAGCCACACCTTGACGCCAATCTGGCCGTAGGTGGTGTGGGCTTCCGCGAAACCGTAGTCGATGTCGGCGCGCAGCGTCTGCAGCGGCAACTGGCCGTGCAGGTACCATTCCGAGCGCGCGATTTCGGCGCCGTTCAGGCGGCCCGACACGCGCACCTTGATGCCGCGGGCGCCGAAGCGGAGCGCCGACTCGACCGCCTTGCGCATCGCCCGGCGGAACGCGACCCGCTTCTCGAGCTGCATCGCCACCGACTCGCTGACCAGCTGCGCATCCAGTTCCGGCTTCTGGATCTCCTGGATGTTGATGAAGACCTCGCGGTTGGTCCGCTTCTGGATCTCCTGCTTCAGCTTGTCGACTTCCTGCCCCTTGCGCCCGATGATGATGCCAGGGCGCGAGGTGTGAATGTTGATCTTCAGGTTGCGGGCGGCGCGCTCGATTTCGATCATCGCGACACCGGCATGCTGAAACCGCTTCTTGAGGTCCTTTTTCAGCGCCAGGTCCTCATGCAGGAGGTTGGCGTAGTCCTTGGTCGCGAACCAACGCGACTTCCAGGTCTTGTTGAACCCGATGCGGAACCCGTAAGGGTGAACTTTCTGGCCCACTGCGATCCCCTCTGACTATGCCGACGCGGGCGACGTGGCCCGGCCGCGCTTTGACTGTGACGCCTTCGACTTCGCCGGCTTGACCGACGAACCCTCGGCGCCCACCGCCTTGATAACCTGCGCCCGCTCCGTCACTTCCACAGTGAGGTGCGTGGTCCGCTTCACGATGCGGAACGCCCGGCCCATCGGGGCGGGGCGCACCCGCTTCTGCGAGGGACCGTTGTTGGCGCAGCACTTCGACACGAACAGCCGCGCCACGTCGCCGCCGAAGGCGTCCTGCTGCTGCGCGTTGGCAACCGCCGAACGCAGCACCTTGGCGACGTCGCGGGCCACCGACTTGCGGCTGAACTGCAGCGCCGACAGCGCCTGGTTCACGTCCTTGCCGCGGATCAAATCGAGCACCAACCCGGCCTTCTGGGCCGAGGTGCGGATGTACTTGGCTGTGGCCTCTGCGCGAACCATGGCTTAGCCCTTCCCTGCCGGTGCCGACGGCGCGCCGCCCGGAGCCGGCGCCGACGACTTGTCGGAACGGGCCGAGTGGCCCTTGAACTGCCGCGTCGGCGAGAACTCTCCGAGCTTGTGGCCCACCATGTTCTCGGTGAGATACACCGGCACGAACTTCTTGCCGTTGTGCACCGCCAGCGTGTGTCCCACCATTTCGGGGATCACCGTCGAGCGGCGAGACCAGGTCTTGACGACCTTCTTTTCGCTGGCGCGATTCATCGCCTCGACCTTTTCGAGGAGGTGCGTGTCGACGAACGGGCCTTTTTTGAGTGAGCGGCTCATAAATTATTTGCTTCGGCGTTGAACGATGAACTTGTCGCTCGGCTGCGGCCGGCGCGTCTTGTAACCCTTGGTCGGCACGCCCCACGGCGTCACCGGATGGCGGCCGCCCGAGGTCTTGCCTTCACCACCGCCGAGCGGGTGATCGACCGGGTTCATGGCGACGCCACGCACGTGCGGACGCTTGCCCAGCCAGCGGCTGCGACCGGCCTTGCCGATCGAGACGTTCTCGTGGTCGATGTTGCCAACCTGGCCGATGGTGGCGAGGCAGTCCTGGTAGATCTTCCGGATTTCGCCCGAGGGCATCTTCACGGAGACGTAGTCGCCTTCCTTGGCCACCACCTGCACGCTCGCCCCGGCGCTGCGCGCCATCTGGCCACCCTTGCCGGGCTTCAGCTCGACGTTGTGGACCATCGTGCCCTGGGGGATGTTCTTGAGCGGCAGGCAATTGCCGGTCAGGATGTCGACGCTCTCGCCCGAGATGATCGCGTCACCCACCTTCAGCCCGACCGGCTGCAGGATGTAGCGCTTCTCACCGTCGGCGTAGTTGATCAGCGCGATGCGCGCCGAGCGGTTCGGGTCGTACTCGATGGTCGCGACCTTGCCGGGGATGCCGGCCTTGTCGCGCTTGAAGTCGATGATGCGATAGAGACGCTTGTGGCCGCCACCGCGCCACCAGATCGTCTGCTCGCCCGTGCTGTTGCGGCCGCCGGAGGTGTGCAGGTTCTCCGTGAGCGGGCCGTGCGGCTTGTCGGTCGTGATTTCGTCGAACACCAGCACCGTCATCTGGCGGCGGCCCGGCGTCGTCGGCTTGTATTTGCGGATCGGCATGTTCGTCCTCTTATGCGCCTTCGAGGAAGTCCGGCATCTTTTCGCCCGCGCGCAGCGTGACGTATGCCTTCTTCCAGTCGGAACGGCGGCCAACAAAACGGCCCTGGCGCTTCAGCTTGCCGCGGGTGATCGAGGTGCGGACAGCGGCCACCTTGGTTCCCAGCAGCTTCTCGATGGCGCGCCGGACGTCGATCTTGTTCGCGTCCTTGGCCACTTCGAAGACGATGGTCTTGCCATCGTCACGAAGCAACGTGGTCTTTTCGGTAACGAGCGGTCGGCGGATGACTTCAGTAAGTTTCATGATTACCCTTCGACTCGCTTACGCGCGCGCGGCGCTCGTGCGCTCGCTCAGGGCCGCCTCCAGTTTTTCCATCGCCGCGGTGGTGACCACGACCTGGCGGGTATTGGCCACGTCGCGGGCGGTGACCTGGTTGCTCTGCACCAGCGTGACGCGGGCGAGGTTGCGCACCGACATCGCGAACTTGTCGTCGAGCCGGGCGTCGATCAGCAGCGCCTTGCCGGTGACGCCAATCGACTTGAGCACGCCGGCCGCGGCCTTGGTCTTGACGTCGGACGCGGTCAGCGCGTCAACGATGATCACGGCGCCGGCCTGCAGCTTCTCCATCAGGGCCGCGCGCAGCGCGCCCTTCTCGACCTTCTTCGGCAGCTGGTATTCGTAGCTGCGCGGCTGGGGGCCGAACGCGGTGCCGCCGCCACGCCACAGCGGGTTGCGGATTTCGCCGACCCGGGCGCGGCCGGTGCCTTTCTGGCGCCAGGGCTTCTTGCCGCTGCCGCTGACCATGGCGCGCGTCTTGGTGGCCTGCGTGCCGCGGCGCTCGGCCGCGTTGAGCCGCACCACGGACTCGTGGATGAGGTCGGTCTTGACGCGCCCGCCGAACACCTCGTCGCTGAGGGTGACGGAGCCGACCTTCTTGTTTTCCGCGTTGACTACATCAATCGTCATGATTGTTTCTCACCGGCGGCGGCACTAAAGTGCCGCCCTCCTGGCACAATTACTTTTTGCCCTTCTTCGGCTTCTCTTGCAGCTGCGGCTGCGGCTCGGGCTTGGCGGCCACCGCCTTGCGAATCACCACGTAGCCGCCGTTGGCGCCGGGAATCGCGCCCTTGACCAGCAGCAGGTGGTTTTCCGAGTCAATCTTGAGCACCTTGAGGTTGCGGACGGTGACGCGGTCCACGCCCATGTGCCCGTGCGCGCGCATGCCGGGCATGACGCGTGACGGATACGACGAGGCGCCAATCGAGCCGGGGGCGCGATGGAACATCGAGCCGTGGCTGGCATCGCCGCCGCGGAAGTGGTGACGCTTGACCACGCCCTGGAAGCCATGGCCCTTGCTGGTGCCAATCACGTCAACGCGCTCGCCCTGGTTGAAGATCGAGACCAGCACCTGGTCGCCGGGCTTCGGCGCCTCGGCGCCCTTGGCGACCTTGACCTCGCGCTGCACGCGCGTCGGCGGCACGTTGGCCTTCTTGTGCTGACCCGTCAGCGCCTTGTTGGCGTTGCGGATGGGCTTGGCCTCGACCAGGCCGATCTGCACGGCGTCGTAGCCGTCGGTCTGCTCCGACTTGCTCTGCACGACGATGCAGGGGCCGGCCTGGATGACGGTGGCGGGTTCGAGCGTGCCGTCCTCGAGGAACAACTGCGTCATCCCGACTTTCTTGCCGATGATTCCGGTGACCATCGCGATCCTACTTTCCGTGTTCCTTGCCGAACGCCTTGATTTCGACGTCCACGCCGGCCGGGAGATCCAGCTTCATGAGGGCATCGACTGTCTGCGGCGTCGGCTCGAAGATATCGATCAGGCGCTTGTGCGTTCGCACTTCGAACTGCTCGCGCGACTTCTTGTCCACGTGCGGCGAACGGAGCACCGTCCACTTGTTGATTTCGGTCGGCAGCGGAATGGGACCCGCCAGCCGCGCGCCGGTGCGCTTGGCCGTTTCCACGATCTCGCCCGTGCTCTGGTCGAGCACGCGCGCGTCGTAGGCCTTCAGTCGAATTCGAATCTTGTCGCCCAGCATATTTGGCTCTCAGCTTCTCAGGTCTTAATCGGCGTCTAATCCGCGGCTAATCTGCGGCTGTCTAATCTGCGGCTGCCTAATCTGTGGCCTACTTGGTGCCCTGCACGCGCGCAATCACTTCTTCGCTGACGTTGCGCGGCGCCTGCTCGTAGCGCTCGAAGAACATCGAATAGGTGGCGCGACCCTGGGTGCGCGACCGCAGGTCGGTGGCATACCCGAACATGTCGCTGAGCGGCACCCGCGCGGAGATGATCTGCGTGCCGCCGCGGTCTTCCTGCGACTGGATCTTGCCGCGGCGCGACGCCAGGTCGCCCATCACGTCGCCGAGGTTGTCCTTCGGACAGACCACTTCCACGCGCATCACCGGTTCCATCAGCACCGCGCCGGCCTTCTTGGCGGCGTCCTGGAACGCCAGCGAGCCGGCGATCTTGAACGCCATTTCCGACGAGTCGACGTCGTGATACGAACCGTCGAACACCTCGATGCGGACGTCGTCGATCGGGTAGCCGGCGAGAATGCCGCGCGTGAGCGCTTCCTGGATGCCCTGATCGATCGGCTTGATGAACTCGCGCGGAATCGAGCCGCCGACGGTCTCGTTCTCGAACTGATAGCCGGTGCCGGGCGGGAGCGGGAACAACCGGATCCAGCAGTCGCCGAACTGGCCGCGGCCGCCGGTCTGACGCTTGAACAGGCCGTGGCCTTCGGCCGGCTTGGTGAGCGTTTCCTTGTACGCAACCTGCGGCTTGCCGACGCTCGCCTCGACGCCGAACTCGCGCTTGAGGCGGTCGACGATGATTTCCAGGTGCAACTCGCCCATGCCGGCAATCACCACCTGGCCGGTCTGCTCGTCGGTCTTGACCCGGAAGGTCGGGTCCTCGGCCATCAGCTTCTGCATGCCCTGGCCGAGCTTTTCCTGGTCGGCCTTGGTCTTCGGCTCGATCGCAAGCGAGATGACCGGCTCCGGGAAGACCATCCGCTCGAGGACGATCGGCTTCTTCTCGTCGCACAGCGTGTCGCCGGTGGTCACCGACTTGAGGCCGACGGCGGCGGCGATGTCACCGGCGTTGACTTCCTTGATTTCCTCGCGCTTGTTGGCGTGCATCTTCAGCAGGCGGCCAATGCGCTCGGTCCGGCCCTTGGTGGAGTTGATCACCGACGACCCTGAGGTCAGCGTGCCCGAGTAGACGCGGAAGAAGGTGAGCTGGCCGACGAACGGGTCGGTCATGATCTTGAACGCCAGGGCCGAGAACGGCTCGCTGTCGTTGGCGCTGCGCTCGATCTTGTTGTCGTCCTTGGAGTCGGGGTCGATGCCGGTGACCGGCGGAATGTCGAGCGGCGACGGCAGGTAGTCGATGACCGCGTCGAGCATCGGCTGCACGCCCTTGTTCTTGAAGGCGGTGCCGCAAATCACGGGCACGAACGGCGCCTCTTCCTTGCGCACGGACTCGATGCAGCGCTTGCGGAGGCCGGCCTTGAGCTCAGCCTCGGTGATCGCTTCGCCGCTCAGGTATTTTTCGAGCAGCCGGTCGTCGGACTCGCTGACCTTCTCCACCAGGATGTCGTGATGGGCCTTGGCGTCGGCGAGCATGTCGGCGGGAATGTCCTCGACCTCGTAGTCGGCGCCCATGGTCTCGTCCTGGTAGACGAGCGCTTTCATGCGGACCAGATCAACGACACCGCGGAACTTGTCTTCGGCGCCGATCGGCAGCTGGATGGCGACGGCGTTGCCCTGCAGCTTCGAGCCAATCTGCGACAGCGTCTCCTTGAAGTCCGCGCCGATGCGGTCCATCTTGTTGACGAAGCAGATGCGCGGGACGCGGTACTTGTCGGCCTGGCGCCACACGGTTTCCGACTGGGGCTCGACCCCCGACACCGCGTCGAACACGGCGACGGCACCGTCGAGCACGCGCAGCGAGCGCTCGACTTCGACGGTGAAGTCGACGTGGCCCGGCGTGTCGATGATGTTGATGCGGTGTTCCTTCCAGAAACAGGTGGTCGCGGCCGAGGTAATCGTGATGCCACGCTCCTGCTCCTGCTCCATCCAGTCCATCACGGCGGTGCCTTCGTGCACTTCGCCGATCTTGTAGGTGATGCCGGTGTAGAACAGGATCCGTTCAGTCGTGGTGGTCTTGCCGGCATCAATGTGGGCCATGATGCCGATGTTCCGCGTGCGTTCGAGTGGTGCAGAGCGAGCCATGATTTAGGTCAGTGTTCCAGGTTCACAAATGTTCAGCAGCGCCCGCGCTACCAGCGGTAGTGCGCGAACGCCTTGTTGGCCTCGGCCATGCGGTGCGTGTCTTCGCGCTTCTTGACGGCGCCGCCCCGCAGGTTGGCCGCGTCGAGCAGCTCGTTCGCCAGCTTTTCCTGCATCGTCTTGCCGTCGCCGCGCGAGCGGGCGAAGCCCACCAGCCAGCGGATGCTGAGCGACAGGCGGCGGTTCGGGTTGACCTCGATCGGCACCTGGTAGTTCGAGCCGCCGACGCGGCGCGACTTCACTTCGAGCGACGGCTTGACGTTGTCAACGGCCTTCTTGAACACCTTGAGCGGGTCGTCGCCCGAGCGTTCCTTGATCAGGTCGAAGCTCTGATAGAGGATGCGCTCGGCGGTCGAACGCTTGCCCTCGCTCATGATCGTGTTGATGAACTTGGTAACCAGCGGGCTCCCGTAAAGGGCGTCCGGCAACAGTTCACGTTTCGCGATTACTCGTCTGCGCGGCATAAATCTCTCTTAGCTCTTCGGGCGCTTGGCGCCGTACTTCGAACGACCCTGCTTGCGGCCCTGCACGCCAACGGCGTCGAGGGTGCCGCGCACCACGTGATACCGAACGCCCGGCAGGTCCTTGACGCGGCCGCCGCGGATCAGCACCAGCGAGTGTTCCTGGAGGTTATGGCCGACACCCGGGATGTAGGTCGTGACCTCGATCTTGTTGGTCAGGCGGACACGCGCCACCTTGCGAAGCGCCGAGTTCGGCTTCTTCGGGGTCTGCGTGAAGACGCGCACACAGACGCCGCGCTTCTGCGGGCTGTTCTGCAGCGCCGGGCTCTTCGTCTTCCACTCGACCTTCTCGCGTCCCTTGCGGACCAGCTGACTAATCGTCGGCACGAGCACTCCACCGCGCCGCAGGCCCTCGACAAACCCCAAAGGTCCATCGCCACAGGCGCGGCGCAACTAACGAGAAAAAACGTCCCACCACCTCCCTCGCGGGCGGTTGTGGTGCCCGAGGCCTGAAAGCCCACCATATGGCGGCTTGGCACCTCGCGCGGTAAAACCCTACTAATGGTGTTTTCGGCATCGGCGGACGCTATTTCGCTCGGCTTTTAGCAAGCTCAAGCTCTTTGCGGCTCCCTCTGGGGGCTCCGCGCGGACGCGTCACGATACGGTTGAGACTAGATAGGGTGTCCTAGCCTCACGAGAACCTGACGAATATAGCACGACCTGCAAAAAACACGCAAGCCGCACGCTGCCGCCGGGGGACTGACCCCGAGTCAGGGTTGCCGAGGGGTCGGCCCCCCGCGCATGGAATAATCACTCGTGCCCATTGCGATCGCCGAATCGCCCATCGCGGCTGCCCAATGGATCGAGACGTGGCGGATGGAACACACCGGCGGCGCCGTCATCGCCGCGCCGCCACCGGCAGAGTGGCCGTTCCGGTATCCGCTGGCGCCCGTGTTGCCCGCGGGCCCGATCCTCCTGCGCGCCGACGCGTTCGACGAGGCCTTCGTCAACCACCAGGCCGGCGGCACGCAACTGGTCACGACAGAACGCGCGTACCTCGAGCAGGAATGGTCGGCCGCGTTCGCGACGCATGCGGACGCCTGGCTCCTGCTCGTCAGCACTCCAGCACCCCAGCACCACGGCACCACGGCACTGTTGCCCAGGGCCTTTCGCAGCACGGATGCCGCTGAACGATTGCGGCTGTGTGTTGAGGCCCTTGGCAACGGCCGCACGGCGCCCGCCCTGGTCGCCACCGCGAGCGTCTGCATGGAAGTGAATGACCTCGACGCCGCGGCACGCGACCTCGACGACGCCATGGCGCTGGCGCCGCGATGGGCGGCCGCGCACTATGAACGCGGCAAGCTGTGGCTGCGCCTCGACGACATGGCGAAGGCCGCGGGTGCGTTTCAGCTGGCGGCGGACCTCCTGCCCGGGTTTGGCCCGGCCTGGTCCAACCTCGGCGCCACGCTCGGCGAACTGGACCGGCCGGCCGAGGCGCTGGCGGCTTTCGAGCGTGCACTGACGCTGGATCCGGTGAACCCGCAAGCCCTCAACAACGTCGGCGTTGTGCGGCGCGAGCTCGGCCGCCTGGCGGAATCCGAGGCGGCGTTCCGGACCGTCATCCAGCTCACACCGGACCTGGCCTTTGGCCATTACAATCTCGGGCATACACTGTTTTTGCAGGGTCGCTTCCAGGCCGCACTCTCGGCCTATGCCGAGGGCCAGGCTCGCGACCCTGGGAAGAACCCCGTGCAGGCCTCGCGCCTGGCGTTGTGCCAGGTCGCCACCGGTGATGCCGACGGCGCGCTCCGGGAACTGCGGCGCGCCACCGGGGGACTGCCGCGTGAGTACCGGCGGCAGCTGCTCGCCGACACCAGCGCGGTGTTGTGGGCGCTGGTCACGCAGCAGCCGGGGCTGGCCGGGTGGCAACCGGTGCAGGCGTGGGTGACGGGCGAGTTGCAGGATTGAGGTCCGGCTGCCGCCGACGCCGCAGGGCGGCTATGGCGGCCAAGCAGGCCGGACGCCACATGGCGTGGTGATGTAGTGTCCGCCTTCAGGCGGACCGTGAGCCTATCAGGCGGACCGTGGGGACGACATGAGCGACGCAACCCGTCCGAATTCAGCGTGGCAGGTGATGCACGACCGCGGGATGCGCCTGGCGGCGGGCCTCGCCATTGTCGTCGCCATCCCGATGGCGGTGCTGTTCTACTTCCAGTTCCGCGCGCTCAACGACATCGAGAAGACCTCGGCCGTGGTGTTGCGCCAGTTGAGCAGCGACACCGCCGATTCGCTGACCGAGTCGGTCGAGGGCTATCTCAAGCGGCCGTACCTCTCCGTGTTGCTCCGCGTGCCCCAGGCCCGCACCGAGCCGTTGGACCTGTCGTGGATCGATCCGGTGATGCACGACGCGCTCAAGGAGAGCCCGTACGTGACGTCGTTCTTCGTGTGGACCGAACGCGGTCCGCAGGCGAACAAGTGGCTCGCCTACGATCACCGGTCCGATGCGGAACCGGCCGGCGCGCTGGATCGCCGTTTTTACGAAGACACCGTCTTCCGCGACAAGCTCCTGCCCCGGCTGCATCAGCTCGTCAAGTTGCGGATGGCGATTGTCGCCTTCACCGAGGAAATCAACGGCCGCAAGTACTACGTGCAGGCGCAACTGCGCTTCGAGTCGTTCGCGCGCGAGCGCATGACCAGCGTGGTCGCTCTCGCCGTGGACGCCGAGCGGCTGCGCACCGAGTTCATCCCGGCCCTGCTGCGCGACCGCCTCGCCAACGTGCAACAGCCGGTCGGCTTCCCGTCGCTCGAAGCCGCGGTGCTGGCGGAAGACGGCTCGCGGATCTTCGAATCCAACCCGTCGCGATCCGGCGACGCGCCGGTGGACGAGCGCAGCTTCGCGATCATCTTCTTCGACAAGGAACTGCTGGCGTTCGCGGCGCCGTACGAGCAGCAGCGCGAGATCTGGGGCCTGCGCACCGGATATGGACCACAGTCCATGACCGAGATCGTGGATGCCAGCACGCGGCCGCAAATGGCGCTGATGTTCGTGCTGGCGGTGGCGATGGCGCTCGGCGTGTTCCTGGTGGCCGGCGCCGCCGCCCGCGAGGTCCGCGTCGCCGAGATCAAGTCCAACTTCGTGGCCTCGGTGTCGCACGACCTGAAGACCCCGCTCGCCCTGATCCAGCTGTTCGCGGAGACGCTCGAGCTCGGGCGCGTGCGCACGCCGGAGCGGGCGCAGGAGTACTACCGGATCATCAACGGCGAGGCGAAGAAGCTGACGCGGCTGATCGAGAACATCCTCGACTTCTCGCGGATGGAAGCGGGCTTGCGCCCCTACCGGATGGAGCCGGCGGACCTGGGCGAGGCCGTCACCAAGGTGCTGGGCCGCATGCAGACGCAATTCTCGCAGGGCAACTTCGTGGTGACGACGCGGATTGCGCCCAACCTGCCGCGGGTGTTCGCCGATGAAGGCGCCGCCGAGCAGGCCATCGAGAACCTGCTCGCCAACGCCATTAAATACTCGGGCGAGGCCAAGCGGATCGAGGTCGAGGCCCGGCGGGACGGCGACCACGTCGTGATCGGCGTCACCGACCACGGCCTCGGCATCTCGCGCCGCGAGCAGGGGCGCATCTTCCGCAAGTTCTACCGCGTGCAGCGCGAGCTGGGCGGCGGTCCCCAGGGTACCGGCCTGGGCCTGGCGATCGTCGATCACACCATGCGCGGCCACGGCGGCTTCGCGCGCGTGGCCAGCGAGCCGCACCAGGGCAGCACCTTCTCGTTGCATTTCCCGATTCCCGGCGACAACGCCTTCGAACCCACGTTGGCCCATAATCCTTCGTAGCAGGATCCCGCCGACGTTGGGCTGCTATTTGATACGCTCCGTTTGGTGAGTCCACACGATGAAACGAATCCTGGTGATTGAAGACGAGCCGCAAATGCGGCTCGGCTTGCGCGACAACCTCGAACTCGAGGGCTACGAGGTCGAGACCGCGGCCGATGGCGACGAAGGCCTCCATAAGGCGGCGAGCTTCGAGCCGGACCTGGTGATCCTCGACGTGATGCTGCCGAAAAAGAACGGCCTCGACGTGTGCCGCGACCTGCGGGCGCGGTCGAACTCGACGCCGATCGTGATGCTGACGGCCCGGTCGGCGGAGACCGACAAGGTGCTCGGCCTCGAACTGGGGGCCGACGACTACGTGACCAAGCCGTTCTCGATCACCGAACTGCTGGCGCGGGTACGCGCCGTGCTCCGCCGCGCCGGGACGCAGAAGCCGTCCGCCGACGTGATGCGGATCGGCGACATCGAGATTGACTTCACACTGCACCAGGCCCGCCGCGGCAAGGCCCGCATCGAGTTCACCGCCCGCGAGTTCGACCTGCTGCGCTACTTCGTCCAGCACACCGGCCAGGTGGTGACGCGCGAGCAGATCCTCAACGAGGTGTGGGGCTACGAGGAGTTCCCGACCACGAGGACGATCGATAACTTCGTCGCCAAGCTGCGGCAGAAGATCGAACGTGCGCCCCACGCGCCGGAGCACCTCCTCACGATTCACGGTTCCGGTTACAAGTTCGTCGGGTAGAATCTTCCGTAATGGAACCCAAGACCATCCTTCTGGCGGGCATGATCCTGATGGGGATTGTGTACTTCGTGTTCTGGTTCACGACCGTCGCCCGGCAGCGGGCGGCGACGGGCGACCACTCATCGACGACGCCGCAGCCGATCACCCTCGGCATCTCGTTCGTCGCGAACTTCCTCGATACGCTCGGCATCGGCTCGTATGCCACCACCACCTCGATGTTCCGCTCCTGGAGCGTGGTGCGCGACGAGAAGATCCCCGGCACGCTCAACGTCGGCTACGTGCTCCCGACCCTGGTGCAGGCGCTGATCTACATCACCATCGTGGAGGTGGAGTTCCTGACACTGGTGGCCATCATCGGCGCCGCCGCGGCGGGCGCGTGGCTCGGCGCCGGCGTCGTCGCCGGGCTGCCGCGCCGCCAGGTGCAGATCGGCATGGGCTTCGCGCTGATCGCCGCGGCCACCTTGATGCTGTTCTCGCTCACCGGCATCGGCCCGGCGCCGGGCATCGCGCTGGGCGTGTCGGGCGCGAAGCTCGGCCTGGCCGTCGTCATCTCCGCCATCCTCGGCGCGCTGATGATGCTCGGTATCGGCTATTACGCCCCCTGCCTGATCATGATCAGCCTGCTCGGCATGGATCCCAAAGCGTCGTACCCAATCATGATGGGCGCCTGCGCGTTCCTGATGCCGGTGGGCAGCCTGCAGTTCATCCGCAAGCAGAGCTACGACCTGCGCGTGGCCATCGGCCTGATGCTCGGCGGGCCCCTCGCGGTGCTGATCGCGGCGTTCGTCGTGACATCGCTGCCGCTCGACTACGTCCGCTGGGGCGTGGTCGCCGTCGTGATCTACACCGCCGTGGGGATGTTGCGGACCGCGGCGGCGGAGCGCGCCGGGAAGGCTGCCGCGGCCTGAGGGGCCGTCTCATGCCACGACCCGCCGGCGTCGCGGTGCCTGACGTTGGCAAACCGAGCACGTACGGCGCCACCGACGTCAGCGTCAACAGGACCGACTCCGACCCTTCGGTGAGCGCATCGGCGGTCGGCGCGACCACCACATCCGCCGTGGCCTGTCCGGCGAGGAAGGTCGCGGTGAGCGGAACACTCGTGTAGTCGGTGCCGTTGGTGGCCGTTCCGGGGCGGGGGCCTGGGGCTGAAGGGTCAGGCGTCCAGGATCTCGCGCAACTTGATCGTGAACACCGTTGCCGTGTACGGCTTGACGATGAAGTGCGCGGCGTCGGTCGCCGCATTCCGGCGCACCATCGCATCGTCGGTGTAACCCGAGGTATAGAGGATCTTGAGCCCAGGGCGGGTGAGCAAGAGGGCCGCGGCCAGCTCCGGGCCGCTCATGCCCGGCATGACCACGTCGGTCACCAGGGCGTCCAGAGGGCCCTTGTGCGCGCTGGCCACGTCGAGCGCCTCCTGGCCCTCGCGCGCGGTGAGCACCTGGTAGCCGGCCGCCCGCAGGATGCGCGCCGTGATCATGCGCAAGCCCTCGTCGTCGTCCACGACCAGGATGACCTCGGTGCCCTTCGGCCGGCCGACAGTCCTGTTCGGCACGGTGCCGAAACCGGGGGGCTGCCGCTCGGCGCTCGGCAGGACGATGGTGAAGCACGTGCCGCGTCCCAGCTCGCTCTCCACCAGGACAATCCCCCCGCCCTGATTGACGACGCCGTAGATCGTGGCGAGGCCGAGTCCGGTGCCCTTGCCCGGTTCCTTGGTGGTGAAGAAGGGCTCGAACAGCCGCGCCCGGACCTCCGCAGACATACCGATACCGGTGTCGGTGACCGACAGCATCACATGCGGCCCCGGCGAGACACCAGGATGGTGCGCCGCGAACTCCGCGTCCAGCACGGCGTTGCGCGTTGCGATCGTGAGCGAGCCGCCCTTGGGCATGGCGTCCCGGGCATTGACGGCCAGGTTGAGCAGTACCTGTTCGAACTGCCCTGGATCGACGAACACGTCGTCGACACCCGGCGCCGTGTTGATGACCAGCTCGATGTCCTCGCCGATCAACCGCTGCAGCATCTTCGCGGTGCCCTCGACGTGGGCACTCAGGTTCACCAGCGCCGGCGCCAGCACCTGCTTCCGGCTGAAGGCCAGCAGCTGTTGCGTCAGGCGCGCGGCCCGCTTCCCCGCCTCCTGGATGTGCTCGAACTCGATGCGGAGGAGACTGTGTTCCGGCAAATCGAGCAGGGCGAGGTCGGCGGTGCCATTGATGACGGTCAGCAGGTTGTTGAAGTCGTGGGCGACGCCGCCCGCCAACCGGCCGATCACTTCCATCTTCTGCGCCTGCTGGAATTGTTCCTGCAGCTGCTTCTGCCCGGTCATGTCCCACTTGATGCCGATGAAGTTGGTCACCTCGCCCGCCGCGTTGCGGACGGGCGTGATGGTCTGCTGCTCGACGTAGCGCGTCCCGTCCTTCCGGCGATTGATCAGCTCACCCTCCCACATCATGCCGGCGGCCAGGGTCTTCCACATCTCGTCGTAAAACGACGGCGGGTGCGCGCCCGACTTCACCAGGTCGCGCGGGTTCCGGCCGATGGCCTCATGCGCGTGGTAGCCCGTCATGGTCGTGAACGCGGGGTTCACCCACTGAATCGTGCCATCCCGGTCGGTGATGACGATGGCATTACCGGTGGCGTGCAGGGCGGCACTTTGCAGCCTGAGTGATACTTCGGTCTGCTTGCGATCGGTGATGTCGCGGATGAATGCGGTGATGAACCAGCCTTCCGCCGTCTCCCATCGCGCCAGCGATCGCTCCATCGCAAACGTGGAACCGTCCTGGCGCCGCCCAATCCGCTCGCGCAGCGGGTCGAGCTCTCCAGAACCGGTGAAGCCCTCGGCCTGCTGCAGGACCTGACCATGGCTGGCATCCTGACCGGGGCCCAACAATATGGCGGCGGGCTGACCCAATATCTCCTGTTCGGTGTAGCCGAACATGCGCTCGGCCGCGACGCTCCACCCGACGACGCGGCCGTCGCGATCGGCCGTGATGATGGCGTCATGGGCCGTCTGGATCACCGCCCGGTATCGCGCCTCGCTGGCCCGCAGCTTGCGGTCGGAGTCGTCCTTGTGCAGCGCAATCTCGATGGTGGTCCGGAGGTTCTGTTCGTCGAACGGCTTGATGAGATAACCGAGCGGCTCGGCGCGCTTGGCGCGCTCGACCACGTCGTCGGTGGCGTACGCGGTCAGGAACACGCTCGGCACCGAGAACCGCTGGCGGATTTCGACGGCGGCGTCGATGCCGTCGATGGCGCCCGAGAGATGAATGCCCATGAGCACGAGCTGGGGGCGGAGCGTGCCGGTGAGCGCGACCGCGTCTTCTCCGGTCAGGGCGACCCCGACCACCTCGTAGCCCAGGGCCTGCAACTGCCCCTGGATGTCCCGGGCGATGATGCCTTCGTCTTCGACGATCAGGATGCGGGGTCGGGTCATGACACGCTCCGGATCGACGGCGCCCCGGCCGTCGTTCGCGGCACGAAGGTCAGGCTGAAGGCGGTGGTGCCGGCGCCCGGCCGGATGTTCAGCGTCCCGTGCAGTTGCCGGGCCAGGTCAACCGCCGCGAGGTTCCCCGATCGATAGAGCGTTTCATGCAGCAGGGCCATCGACAGCACGCGGCTTTGCATCTCCGCCAGCACGGCCGTCACCTCCGGTCGCGCCGAGCGACCGGCCTCCAGCCGCAGCAGGCTGCTGATGACCTGCAGGTTGTTCTTCACGCGGTGATGCACTTCCATGAGCAGGGCTTCCTTCTCGTGGAGCGACGCCCGCACCGCCTCCTCGGCGCCGCGGCGGTGCGTGTCGCGCGCAAACGTATCCAGGGCGAAGCTGATGTCGGTGGCCATCTCGTTCAGCAACCTGCGGCCGTCGGCGTCAAAGGCGTCCGGGGTGGTGGCGTAGATCGACAGGGCCCCGATCGTCCGGCCCTCGCGCGTGAGCGGCAGGCCCACGGAGGCCGCCCAGCCGTACCCCTTCGCGCGCGTGCCAGGTCTGCGTCCGCGGGTTCACGACAGTAACGAGAACCAGAAGGAGGCGTCTCATGCG
>CAYHCX010000022.1:0-4073 GCA_964355095.1 uncultured Acidobacterium sp. | reverse complement strand
TCTGCGTCCGCGGGTTCACGACAGTAACGAGAACCAGAAGGAGGCGTCTCATGCGGCGTAGTGTCGCTCCAAGCCATGGGTCCCGTCCAGTGGTCTGCATCCCGCGCTCGACCTGCATGCCGTATCCCTGCCAGATCGTGCAGGCCACCGACACCGTGCTGATGACCTACGAGTTCGCCAGCACCAGCCGCATCGTGCGGATCAACAGCCCGGGGGAGAGTCCCGCGCCGGCGTGGATGGGATGGTCGCTCAGCCGGCCGCAATTGCGCGGGTCTGCTGCTATGATTACAGCCTGAGCTGTAATCATGTCGAAAAAGCCTATCTCTCTTACGATTGAGGAAACCAACCTTCTCTGGCTCAAGGGGAGGGCCAGGGTTGTGGCGGGCGGCAGTATCAGCGAGGCGGTGGACCAACTCGTGGCCGAAGCGCGTGCCGGGCGATTGGGCGGGACCGAACCGTCTCGGTCGGTCGTCGGCACGATCGACCTGGCACGGGATCCCCGGCTGACCGAAGCCGACGCCGCCATCCGTGCTGTCTTCACGGGTTCCCTGGCACGATCGATCGTCGCGCCAGAAGCGCGAACGCTGCCGACCTCCAAGAGCGGCTCTTCAAAGGCCGGATCCAGAAAGAAGACGGCCCGTGGCTGACACCGATGCCGTCGTGACCGACACGCACGCCTTGCTGTTCCACGCCGCTGGCGGCCGTGGGCTGGGACGCAAGGCGGCCGCGGTGTTTCAGGCTGCCGAGGAACGCCGCGCCCTGGTCTATGTGCCGATGGCGGTGATGTGGGAGGTGATGCTGCTGGCGAGGGCCGGCAAAGTGAACCTGCGGAGGACCGCCCGTGGATTCTTTGACGACCTGTTCACGAACGCCGCCTACCAGCCCTTCGACTTGACGCGCGAGCAGGTCGTCGCCGCCGACGAACTGCGATTCAACCGGGACCCGTTCGATGCGCTGATTGTCGCCGCCGCGCAAGAGTTGGATCTTCCCTTGCTCACGCGCGACGTCGAGATCCAGAATGCCGGCGCCGTCAAAGTGATTTGGTAAACAGAAAGGGCACGAAGACCGTCGTCTCCGTGCCCTCTGCCGTTGATGTGGCGTCCGCCTTTAGGCGGACATCCCTTACTCGACCTCGGTAATCCCCCGGTCGAGCGCTTCTTCCGGCTCGACCAGATATTCCATCTCGCGGTCCAGTTCCAGTTCGTCGTCGCTCGGCTGCTGCACCGGCGGCGGCGGTGGCGGTTCGTCCGCCGGAATCTGCACGTGCCGGTACCACCAGAAGCCCGTGCCGGCGGGGATCAGGCGTCCCATCGTCACGTTTTCCTTGAGGCCGCGCAGGTAGTCGATCTTCCCGGAGATGGCGGCCTCGGTGAGGACGCGCGTGGTCTCCTGGAATGATGCCGCCGAGATGAACGACTCGGTCGACAGCGACGCCTTGGTGATACCGAGCAGCAGCGGCTGGGCCTTGGCCGGGTGGCCGCCGTTGCCGATGACGCGCTCGTTCTCTTCCATGAACCGGAACTTGTCGACCTGCTCGTCGACCAGGAATTCCGTGTCGCCGACGTCTTCGACGCGGACCCAGCGCATCATCTGGCGAGTGATCACCTCGATGTGCTTGTCGTTGATGTTCACGCCCTGCAGGCGGTAGACCTCCTGGATCTCGTTGACCAGGTACTTCTGCAGTTCCTTCTCGCCCAGCACGTGGAGAATGTCGTGCGGGTTGTTGGGGCCGTCCATCAGCGGGTCGCCGGCGCGGACGCGGTCGCCTTCCTGGACGTTGACGTGCACACCACGGGGGATGCTGTATTCACGCGGCTCGGCGTTGGGGTCGTCGGCCACGATCATGATCTTGCGCTGGCCCTTGACCACGCCGCCGTACTTGACCGAGCCGTCGATCTCGCTGATCACGGCCGGATCCTTGGGCTTGCGGGCCTCGAACAGTTCGACCACGCGCGGCAGGCCGCCCGTGATGTCCTTGGTCTTGGTGGTCTCGCGCGGGATCTTCGCCAGCACGTCGCCGGCGTTGACCATCTCGCCGTCCTGCACCATCAGGTGGGCACTGACCGGCATGATGTAGCGGCGAATCGTGGTGCCGTTGGCGGACTTGATTTCCACCGTCGGCTGCTTCTTCTCGTCCGGCGAGTCGACGACGATGAGACGGGACAGGCCCGTGACCTCGTCGAGGTCTTCCTGGACGGTGACGCCGTCGATGATGTCCTTGAACCGGATCTGCCCCTTCTCTTCGGTCAGGATCGAGAAGGTGTAGGGATCCCACTCGACCAGGATCTTGCCGGTGTCGACGGCTTCGCCGTCCTTGACCTTGAGGCGGGCGCCGTAGACCACCTGGTAGCGCTCGCGGTCGCGGCCCTTGTCGTCCTGCACGACGATGAAGCCGGTGCGGTTCATGACCACGATCTCGACGCCACCGGACGGGTTCGGACGCTCAACCGTCTGCAGGTTGTCGTACTTGGCCACGCCCTTGTGCTTCGAGTCGAGGGCTGACTGGTCGGAAATGCGCGATGCCGTGCCGCCGATATGGAACGTGCGCATCGTCAGCTGCGTGCCGGGCTCGCCGATCGACTGCGCGGCGACCACGCCGACCGCCAGGCCGAGCTCGACCAGCTTGCCGGTCGAGAGGTCGCGGCCGTAGCAGCGCTTGCACACGCCGCGGCGGGAGGCGCAGGTCAGCACCGAGCGGATTTTCACCTTCTCGATGCCGGCGTCCTGCACGTCGGCCGCCAGCTGTTCGTCGATCTCCTGGTTGAAGTCGAGAATCAGGCCGCCCTTGATCGGGTCAACGATCTTCTCGAGCGAGACGCGGCCGATGATGCGGTCGCGCAGCGGCTCGATGACCTCGCCGCTTTCGACGATGGCCCGGGCCTCGATGCCGTCCAGGGTGCCGCAGTCGTGATCCGAGACGATCACGTCCTGCGCCACGTCCACCAGGCGGCGGGTCAGGTAGCCCGAGTCGGCGGTCTTCAGCGCCGTGTCGGCCAGGCCCTTGCGCGCGCCGTGGGTCGAGATGAAGTACTCGAGCACCGAGAGGCCTTCGCGGAAGTTGGCCTTGATCGGCTGCTCGATGATTTCGCCCGACGGCTTCGCCATCAGGCCGCGCATGCCCGCCAGCTGGCGGATCTGCTGCTTGGAACCGCGCGCGCCGGAGTCGGCGAAGATGTAGACCGGGTTGAACTTGCCTTCCTTGTCGCGCTGTTCCATCTCGCCGAACATGGCGTCGGCGATCTTCTCGGTGACGTCCGACCACACCGCGATGACCTTGTTATAGCGCTCGCCGTTGGTGATCGCGCCCTCGAGGTACTGCTGTTCGACCTTGATCACCTCGTCGTGGGCGTTCTGCGACAGGACCGCCTTGTTCTGCGGAATGATCAGGTCCTGAATGCCGATCGACATGCCCGAGCGGGTGGCGTAGGTGAAGCCGACCTGCTTGAGGCTGTCGAGCATCTCGACCGTGTTGTCGATGCCGGTCGTCAGGTAGCAATGCTGGACCAGCTGCTGCAGGCCCTTCTTCTTGAGCATGCCGTTGACGAACGGAATGCCCTTCGGCAGCGCGTCGTTGAAGATGACGCGGCCGACGGTGGTGTTGATGATCTTGTTCTCGACCATCTGCACTTCGGTGTGCAGCACGTCCTGGTCGTCGCGCGACGAGGCCATGTCCTGCAGCGGGCCGGTGTAGCGCAGGCGGATCGGGGTCAGCGTTTCGAGCTCGCCGGCCTCCAGCGCCAGGACCACGTCGTCGACGCAGGCAAAGGCGCGGCCTTCACCCTTGGCACCCGGCTTGGCCTTGGTCAGGTAGTAGCAGCCGAGCACGATGTCCTGCGACGGCACCGCCACGGGCGTGCCGTTGCTGGGCGACAGGATGTTCTTCGACGACATCATCAGTGTCGACGCTTCGATCTGGGCCTCGGGCGACAGCGGGATGTGCACCGCCATCTGGTCGCCGTCGAAGTCGGCGTTGAATGCCGTGCACACCAGCGGGTGAATGCGGATGGCCTTGCCTTCAACCAGCACCGGCTCGAACGCCTGGATGCCCAGGCGGTGCAGCGTCGGCGCGCGGT
>CAYHCX010000021.1:45479-50986 GCA_964355095.1 uncultured Acidobacterium sp. | reverse complement strand
CCTCAGGTGACATTGTGCAAAAATTGCCTGCCGGCACGCACCACGAATGCCCTAGCGACTCGCTGACGCAGCAGGCGCCGGAGGTGCATGTCTGGCATTCCCAGCAGGTTGGTTTCGCCTTCGTCGGCAGCGCGTAGTTAGCGACTAGCAGTGCCGTGAGGCCAATCAAACGAACGACATTTCGACGGTCGCGTGCCTTTCTCATGCCCGGCTCCTGTTCTCAATACGGACTGCCTTCAAACGCCGAAGGCATCGGCTCTGCGCGTTCGACCAGATACTGCGTGCGGAATTGAGTGCGCGTCAACCGCGACCTCCCAGCTTGGTATGTTCGCGAGTCGATTCGCGATCCCGTCGCCATCCGGCGATGGCTCGTCGGAGCAATGCAGAAACCGACTGTTCACGTTCGCGAGCCAATTGCCTCAGGAACTCTAAATCTGCCTCCGTTATCCAGATATTCACCTGTCGCTTCATGGCTTCAGTGGTTACTGGCGTAATCACACGTCGGTCGGATCCCATTAGAAAATCGCCTGTCTGGGGGGGGGGGAGATGAACGATCTTGAGATGAAAGTGCACGCCCATGTTACCCCCCTTGCGCCACCACCCGGGCAGCAGGCAACATGGGCTGTGTCAGATGGATACGCCTCGGTGGACACCTCAAATCCGGCCATTGATCGACGGTTCAAACCCGGCCATTTCCGCCGGCTGACCGAGACCCATGCAGTTCTACTTCGCGAGCTCCTCAGTGCGCAAGTCGGTGTGGACCTTGGTCCGCCAGCTCCGTGGCCCACATTTGAGCACATGTGCGTGATGTAAGAGGCGATCGAGCAGCGCGGTGACCGCGGCGGTGTCGCCGAGCAGCTTGCCCCAGTCGTCGACCGGCCGGTTCGAGGTCAGCAGCGTCGACGCCCGTTCGTAGCGGCGCATGATCAGCTCCAGAAGGTCTTCGGCCGCCGTATGCGGGAGTTTGCGCATGCCCAGGTCGTCGATGATCAGCAGCGGGACGGTCGTCAGGTCCGCGAGGATGATCTTGCGGGTGCCGTCTAGGGTGGCGTCGGCCAGTTCCTCGAGCAGCGTGTGCGCTTCGCGATAGGCCACGCGGTAGCCCTGCTGAATCGCCGCACGGCCGATGGCCTGCGCCAAGTGGCTTTTGCCGGTCCCTGGTGGGCCCAAGTCAAGAGGACGTCTTCGCGCTGGCCGACGAAACGCGCCGTGGCCAGTTCGTGGAGCAGGGCCCGATTCATCTTCTTGTTAAAGTCGAAATCGAAGCGGTCGAGCGAGCGGTCCGGATCGCGGAAGCGCGCCTGTTTGTGGCGTCGGTCAAAGAGCCGGTCCTGGCGCCGCTGCAGTTCGTCACTCACGAGCGTGGCGACGAGATCGAGCGGCGACAGCCGCTCGGTCTGGGCGTGCCGCAGGCGCGCCTCCAGGACGTCGGCCATGCCGGAGAGGCGGAGTTGGCGGAGGGCGCGATCGAGTTCGGTCACATTCATGTCGGATCTCCGGTCGTGCGATCAATCAGATCGCGGTACAGGGTGAGTTGGCGGATGAGACGATAAGCCGTATTAGCGGCCTCTTCTGTTAACGGAACGCTCGTTCTCAGACCCAACGCTGACCAGGCCGCTCCTCAAGGCACACCACGCGGGGCGCATTCCGGGCCCGGCGATGCCGCTCGGTCAGCGCCGACCAGACCTTGTCGTCGCCTCGCGGCATCGCTCGACACACCTCCGGCTTTTGCTCAGGCAATCGGCGGACCGAATTCAGTAGTCGTCTCCCGACACGCGATCGTCGTACGAATCAAACGGCAGGGGCGGGGCGCGTGATGGCCGCATCTCGGGCACGACATCCGGCAGGCCCAGGTGATGCAGGATGCGCCGGATCACCGCGCCATCCTGAATCAACGCTACCAGCTTCAACCGGCCCGCGCAGCGCGGGCATGCCAGCACATCGAAGCCAAAACTGCGCTGCATCAGCTCGGCCCAGGTGCGGTTGGGAAGGCGCGGTGGCGGAGTGCCCTCCGCGCCGCGCGGGCATGTGGCGCACCCTGGCGCCTCGTCATGGTCCTCGCGGCCTGGCACCACGGCCCGCCGCCATGCCGCGCGGGGCGCGAGCACGCCGTGGTACAAGATCAGATTGACCCGGGGTCGCGGCGTCAGCGCCGCCAACCGCTCCAGCAGCTCCACCGGGTCAAACACCAGGTGCGTCGTCCCATCGGTCCAGCGCCGGCGCAACTCCAGCACCGCCGTGCCATCCGGCATCAGTTGCAGCCGGTCCTGCCCTACCGGCGGCCGCAGCGCATATCGGCACAAGCGCTCCAGCCGATCGCGACGGCCCGGTGGCACGACGATGCCCGCATGCAAATCAAACCCGTGCTGGCGCGCATGCCAGCGGCCGAGCGGCGGCGGGTCCGGCACGTCAATGGTGTCGCCCCAGCGACGCACCGGCACGCCGGCGCGCGCACCGAGCGCGGCCACCCCCTGAACCGACGCCGCCGCCAGACCCGCCAGGGCCGGCGCATCCTCGGTCCAGCGGTCCGGGGCGTCGAATCCGTCGCGGCCATCCGGCACGCCCCGGCGATGCAGCAACGCCTTGATCCGGCGTTGAATGGTCACCAGCAGCGAGCCGACGCCGTCATCCTGTCGCTGATGCGCACGGAACGACACGCCAGCACGGCCGTCAGACGCAAACACCCCGTCCAGCACCAGCGCGTGGATATGTACGTTCAGGTTCAACGCGGCGCCAAAGCGTTGGACGACAGCCACGGCGCCGCCGCGGCCATCGATCACACCGCGGCGCCTGGCCTGACGCCGCAACCAGCCGAGCACCGCACGCAGATAGACCGCCACCACCGCCCGGCAGAGGTCGTGGTCCCACGCCAACAGGTAACGCAGGCGCGGCGGCAGCGTCAGGACGTATTGGCGGATGGGCACGTCTGGAAAGACATGATCGACCAGGTGTGCGGCGCGATCAGTCATACGGCGCCCACCGCAACTCGGGCAGAATCCTCTTCCCTTACAGGAGAACGGGACCAGTCGATCGAGTCGGCAATCCGGACAGCGGAACCGCGCGAACCCCGCCGCCAGGCACCCGCACGTCAAGAAGTCGCGAAACTCCCGCCTCCGCCAAGGCTTCGGCGAGGCTCGCCGTAGCGCTACGCGCGAAGGCGGATTGTTCAACGAATCGCGGCAGCCCCTGCCCATCCCGACTTGATGAAGCCGCGCTCGAAGTCCGAATGGATCACACCGGCCGCCTTCGGCGCGGTATCACCCTGGTGGATGGTCCAGGCGCGAACTTCTTTCTCACCAGCGGTGAAGTACGTCTGCAAGCCTAGCAGGTGATACGTCGAACGGATGAGGGCGCCAATGCCGCTCTCCGCTACGCCGCGCGTTTGCCGAAACCCGCGGATGCGGGTACGCTGCCGGCGCATGTCCTCCACCGCGCCGGCGCTGAGGCGCCAACTCGGCCTCTCCGCCGTCACGGCCATCGTCGCCGGCGACATGCTGGGGTCGGGCATCTTCTTCACGCCAGGCGAACTCGCCGCCGTGGCGGCGCGGCCGTGGCAGGTCTACTTTCTCTGGGCGCTCTGCGGCGGCATCACGCTCTGCGGCGCGCTCACGCTGGCCGAGCTCGTCACGCGGCTGCCGCGCGCGGGCGCCAGCTACCACATCATCCGCGAGGGCTACGGCCCCTTCTGGGCCTTCCTGAAGGCGTGGATGGAGATGTGGGTCAGCGGGCCCGGTTCGGTGGCCGGCGTGGCCATCGTCTTCGGCGAGTTTCTCGTGCGGTTCGTCGGCGATGCCGCGCCCGTGTCGGCGCCGGTGGCCGGGGCGCTGGCGATCGCCGTCTTCGCCGTCGTGAACCTGCGCGGCGTGGAGTGGGGCGGGTGGACCCAGGTGGGCCTGACGGTGGCGAAGGTGACGGGCCTGCTGGCGCTCGTGGCCGGCAGCCTGCTGTTGGCGGACGCGGCGCCGGCGGCGGCGGTCGGGACCTCGCCCGGCGAGGCCGGGCTGCTCGGGTTCGTTCGCGTCGTGGGATTGGGCGTGGCGGCGGTGCTCTTCACCTACGACGGGTGGGTGGACGTGTCGCACCTGGCCGGCGAGGTGAAATCTCCGAGGCGGCACCTGCCGCTGGGCCTGGCGGCCGGCGTGGCCGGCATCAGCGTGCTGTACCTCCTGGTGAACCACGCCTACCTGCGGGTGGTGCCGCTCGAGGCGATGCGCGACGCGCCGTCGACGGTGGCCAACCAGGTCGCGCTGGCGGCGTTTGGTCCGACGGGCGGCCGGCTGCTGAACGGCCTCGTCATGCTGTCCATCTTCGGCGCCCTGGGCGGCCTGGTGATGACCCTGCCGCGCCTCTTCTACGCGGCGGCCACCCAGTACGAGCCGGCGTCCAGGGGCACGCGCCTGCACCCGTTCTTCGGCGGGCTGTCGCGCGTGTCGGGCGCCACCGCCGTGCCCGCGGGCGCCATTCTCTTCTGCGCCGCGATGGCCATCGTGGCCATCCTCTTCTTCGGGTCCTTCTCCCGGCTGGTGACCTTCTTCGTCGTGCCGCTGCAGGTGAGCAACATCCTGGTGGTGGCCGCCGTGTTCCGGCTGCCGCGCGGCGCGCCGGGGCCGGAAGAGTATCGGACGCCGGGCTATCCCCTGGTGCCGCTGGTGTACATCGTGGTGCTGTCGTTGCTGCTCGTGAGCGCGGTGGTCTATCAACCGGTGGACACGTTGATCGGCGTCGCGCTGACCTTGACCGGGGTGCCCGTGCAGCGGCTCCTGGCCCGCGAAGGCGGCGACCCGGCGGCAGTCCGTGCGGCCGGGGGCGGGCCATGAGCGCGGCGTACGGAGTGCGATCGGCCCACGGCTCGCTGCGCCGCGTGCTCGTGCACCGTCCCGGCGTGGAACTCGACATGGTGACGCCGGCCACCCTGCGCGAGTTCCACTTCGACTGCCCGGTGGACCGGCCGCGCTTTCAGGACGAGTACGATCGCATGCTGGCGTGCATCCAGCGGGACGGCGCCGAGGCGATCCAGCTCCGCGACGTGCTGGCCAGCGACGCCGATGCCGTGGGCTACATCGACCGGCGGCCCAACATGACCTACACCCGCGATCTCGCGGTGGTCTTCGGCTCGGGCGCGGTGCTGATGTCGCCGCACTTGAAGGGCCGGTGGGGCGACCAGCACATGCTGGCGCGGGCGTTTCGGCGGCTCGGCGTGCCGATCGTCGGATCCATCGATCCGCCCGGGTTCCTGGAGGGCGGCGGCGTGACGATGATCGGCGGCGACACGGTCGTGGCGTCGATCTGCGATCGCGCCAACGAGGAGGGCACCTCGGCGCTCCGCCGGCTGGTCCTGGGCCGCGACGTGAAGTACTTCCTCGAGGTGCCGCTGCCCTTCGGGCACATCCACATCGACGGCCTCTTCATGGTGGTGGGCCCGCGGCTGTGCCTGATCCACGAGCCGCCCTTTCAGGTGTTCCCGTGCCGGCTGTACGAGGAGGGCCGCGCCGAGCCGCGCCACGTGA
>CAYHCX010000021.1:17616-45379 GCA_964355095.1 uncultured Acidobacterium sp. | reverse complement strand
CAGGTGTTCCCGTGCCGGCTGTACGAGGAGGGCCGCGCCGAGCCGCGCCACGTGATGTTCGGCGAGTACCTCGACGAGCGAGGCATCCGCTCCCTGCCGATTACCCTGGACGAGCGGCGCGGCGGGCACCTGAACGTCGTCGTGACCGCGCAGCAGCGCCGCGTGGCCGGCTTCGCGCAGGCCACGCGCGTTGCCTCGGCGCTCTCGGCCGAGGGCATCGAGTGGATCGGCTTCCCGTCGGACGAGCTCTTCAAGGGCAACGGCGGCGCCCACTGCATGACTTGTCCCGTGCTGGTGGACTGAGACCGGGTGGGCGCGCCTGGGGATTCATGGCCATGGGAACGCGCCGATGGCCTGAATGGTGATGGCCGCGCGGTCTGCGCCCCGCCGGAGGCTCAGCGCCACGTCGCGCGATCGGCAGTACTCCGCCAGAAACGCGGCGGCGAAGCTGTCGCCGGCGCCCGTGGTGTCGACGACCTGCCGCACCGGTACCGCCGGGCACGCGAGGCGCTCGCCTCCGCCGAGTGCCAGGCTGCCGCGCTCGCCCAGCGTGACAACGAACAGCCGCTCGCGGCGGCGCGCCAGGCCCTCGAGTTGGTCGACGAGTGCGAGCGTGCCGCCTTGCAGGCCGAAAAAGCCCACGTCGACGCGATCGGCGAAGCGGGCGACCAGGCCGATCGGGTCGTCGGCGTCCGACAGGTCCAGAAAGTCCACGACCCGGAGGCCCGCGCACGGTGCCTCCATCAGCGATTCGAAGAACCCGTACACCTGCCGGTAGACGGGCGCCACGATCAGGTCGGCCGAGGCCACGAGCGCCCGCTCGCGATCGCCGACGCGCCAGTCGGCCAGAACCCCTGCCTCGTAGCGCAGGAAGTGCTTCTCGCCCGAGAGCAGCCGGTCGATGTACTGCACCGACGTGGCGCCCGGACGCTCGACGATCTCGCCGGCGAGCCGCCACCGGTCGAGCGCCCGGCGCACGAGCCGTGATTCCTCGTCGGTGCCGAGGGCGGTGAGCACGAGAATCTCGTCGGCGGGCGCGAAGGCGTCGCGCGCGTTCACGGCCACGTTCAGGGCGATGCCGCCGGGACGGTCCAGGTCGAGGTTGACGTAGCGGTCGACCCCGCAGTCGCCCGCGCAGACCACGCGCACGTCAGGCTCCCCGCGCCTCGCGCACCCGCGCCATCAGCCGGCGCACCTTCGACGCGTCGACAGCCTGGCCGGTCTTGAGGCTCGTGCCCACGATGGCGCCGTCGGCTCCGGCGACGAGCACGGCCGCGTTGGCGTCGTCCAGGCCGCTCCCGATGAGGACGGGCACATCGCCCGCGCCGTGCCGGGCCGCACGAACCTCGTCGGGATCGGGCGGCACGCCGGTGAGGTGGCCGGTGACGATGATGGCGTCGGCCGCGTGCCGCCGGGCAAGGTCGGCGGATTCGGCGAGGGGGCGCGACTCGATCATGCGCGCGTGCTTCACCTGGATGTCGGCGAGAATCAGGACGCCGGTGGCGTTCAGCCGCTGCCGGTACGCCATCAGCCCCTCGGGGTCGATGGCCATCTCGCCGCCGTACTCGGGGCGGGTCATGCGGTCCACGAAGTAGTCGGTGCGGATGAAGCGCGCGCCCGCGGCCATCGCCGCCGCCAGCGAGGCCCGCGGGTCGTTCAGCAGGATCTCCACACCGATGGGCATCGCAGGCGCGGCGTCCACGAGCGCGCGGGCGACGATTGTCATGGCGGCGATTGTCTCGGGGGCCGCCATCACCGCGTGCGGTTGGTCGCCGTCGTTTTCAACCAGCACGCCATCCACGCCGCCGGCGACGAGCGCCCCGAGATCGGCCAGCGCGTGCGCCGTCACCTCGTCGAGACCGGGCGAGGCGGGGTAGCCAGGCAGCGGCGGCAGGTGGATCACGCCGATGATCGGGCGCGCCTGACCGAAGATGTCGCGAAACCGGCTCCCCGCGTTTTCCATCCCCGCGATTGTAGCGTCCCGCGTCCGATCGCGACGCCTTGACTCGCCCCGGCTCGGGCAGCCTCGGCGGCATCGTCGCCATCTACGAGGAGAGCCGGCGGCAGGCGCGCAACGTCGAGGTGTGGCCCGACCAGGCCAACGGCATCCCCGCCGACTTGCGATACCGCTTCAACTGGACGATGCCCCTGACGATGTCGCCGCACGATCGCAACATCGTCTACGTGGGGAGCCAGCACGTGCACCGCACGGCCAACCGCGGCCAGAGCTGGGAGGTGATCAGTCCCGACCTGTCGTTGAACGACAAGTCGCGGCAGCAGTTCTCGGGAGGGCTGACCGGCGACAACATCGGCGTGGAGTACGCGGCGGTCGTGATGGCGATCGCCGAGTCGCGGCTCACGCGGGGCCTCATCTGGGCCGGCACCAACGACGGCCAGGTCCAGGTGACGCGCGACAACGGGGCGTCGTGGACCAACGTCACGAAGAGACGATAGACCGTATTAGCGGCCTCAACTGTTAACGGAACGCTCGTTCTCAGACCCCTGAGCCGACCAGGCCGCTTCTGAGCCGCTTCTCAGCCGCTTCTCAGACCGTTCTGAGCCGCTTCTCAGACCCTTGAGCCCAGAACCTCGGGCAGAACGCGAACGAACGGGCTAACCTTGCGCTGGAGCCGACGCCGCCGGCGTGATCGTGAGCGCCGCGGCTCAGCGCAAACGTTGCTGAACGGAACATCGAACTGCTTGGATCAGGAACTTGGCCAGACGAGCCGCCGGTCGTATACTCGAAACGTCCCCTCTGCTTGAGGTGCCTGTGACCGCCAAAGACACTGTTCGAGCGCTCCTCGACCGCCTGCCGAACGATTGCAGCCTCGATGATGTGCTGTACCACCTATACGTTGTGCAGGCCGTCGGTCGTGGTCTTTCCGACGGCGAGGCTGGTAGAACCATTCCCCACGAGCAAGTCGCAGCCGATCTGCGTCGCAAATGGCTGCTTGGGTCCGCGACGTAGTCTGGGCCGAATCCGCCCGAGACGCGCTGGATGCCGTCATCGGGTACATCGCGCAAGACTCGCAACAGGCGGCGGCGCAAGTGCTCGACGAGGCATTGCGCACCGGAGCCACCTTGGCGACGTTCGCCGAACGCGGGCGGGTTGTCCCGGAATTGAACGACCCGACCATTCGCGAAGTGTTCGTGTACCAGTATCGGCTTCAGTACGAGGTTGGAGAGGCGCGTGTGCTTGTCGTGGCGTTTCTTCACGGCGCGCGTGACTTCGCGGCCTGGAAGCAGAGCCAGAATCGGGAGTAATTCGCCATGCATCACAAACGGGGGAGGCCTCGTAATCGACGATCGGGCTGCAAGCTTTGCAAACCGTGGAAGGTCAACGGATTTCGAACCGAACGAATCGACGGGGAGAAGTTCAGCGACCATCGGCGTCGTCTGTCCGCCGAACATGATCTACGTGACGGCGATCGTTGACCCCACAGGCGGGAGCGTCACGATACGCAGGCTAACATCGACTGGAGCCGACGGCGCGTGAGTCGTGGTGCGCCGGTCGCAGGCCTCGATCATCGCTCTGCTGATCATCGGCGCTTCGCGGACGACGATCGCCCAGCGGAAACCCGCTCAGTGGACGCCACTGCGCACCGCGTGGGGCGATCCCGACCTTCACGGCACCTGGACGAACGAGACCATCACGCCGTTCGAGCGGCCGGTCTCGATGGCAAACAAGCCCTTCCTGACAGAAGCCGAGGCGGCTGCGCTCGAAGCCCGCAGTGCCTTGCAGCGCGAGAACGCGGACAGCACGTCGCGTGCGGGAGACGTCGGCAACTACAACCAAGTCTGGTTCGATTCGGGAACCAAGGTGGTCTCGACGCTGCGGTCGTCGCTTGTGGTGGATCCTCCCGATGGGCGCGGCCCGCTGCGGCCCGAAGCCCTGCAACAGCGCGAGGAGTACGACGCCCGCAACGGTGACGCGGCCGATTTCATGAGCCCGTGGGACCGGTGCATCACCCGCGGGATGCCCGGGGGCCTCTTTCCGGCCGGCTACAACAGCGGCTACCAGATCCTGCAGATTCCCGGTTACGTGCTCATTCACTACGAGATGATCCACGCCGCGCGCATCATCCCGACGGACGGGCGGGCGCATCTGCCGTCCCACCTGCGCTTCTGGGACGGCGATTCCGTCGGGCACTGGGAGGGCAACACGCTGGTCGTGGACGTGACGAACTACAACGGTAAGGGGTGGATTGCGACCAACGCGGCGGCGGGCCGCATGCGCGGCGTCCTCCAGAGCGACGCGTTGCACGTCGTCGAGCGGTTCACCCGCGTGAGCGCGAACACGATTCACTACGATGTGACGATCGACGATCCGAAGATGTCTACGCGGCAGTGGAAGCTCGCCATCCAGCTCGAACGTGACGACCGGTATCAGTTGTTCGAGTACGCATGCCACGAAGGCAACCACGCGGTCGAGAACGTCCTCCGGGCCGCGCGCGCGGCCGAGGCGGGCAAGAGCCGCTGACTGGAACTGGCGCTGTTCACAAGACTTTCTTCCCTTGGGACGTGGCGCGGCCGGGAACGCCATGTGATGATGTCGCGTATGACACGAGCCTGCACCGCGGTTGTCGCGCTCCTGGTAGCCTTCTGGACCGCCATTCCTGGCAGCCCCATTGCCGCGCAGGGCGCCGGCCACGCGGACCTCGTGCGGCTGTTCACCGACTGGCGCACCTTTCAGAAGCCGCGGCTGGTGGACGGCGTCCCCGACTACACCGCCGACGCGATGGCGGCGCAGCAGCGCGCGCTCCCGGCGTTTCAGCGCCGGCTCGCCGCAATCGATCCGAGCGGATGGCCCGCCAGCCAGCAGGTGGACTGGCACATCGTCGGCGCCGAGATGAACGGGCTCGACTTCGATCACCGAGTCATCAAGCCGTGGGCGAACAACCCGGCGTTCTACGTCCGCATATTTCCGTGGCAGAGCGATCAGCCCGCACGCGAGGGGCATTTCGCGTACGGCGCCATCGAGCTCTGGACCTACGAGTTTCCGCTGAACGCGGAGCGCGCCGCACGGCTGGGCGCGGCCGTCCGAGCGATCCCGAAGCTGCTCGATCAGGCGACACGGAACCTGGTCGGCGACAAGGCCGACGTCTGGACGTTCGGCACGAGGCGGATCAGGCAGCAGAGCGGGGAGCTCGAGCGGCTCGCGGCGCGTGTGGGCGACTCAGGGGGCACGTTGAGGGCGGACCTACAGCGCGCGAAGGAGGCGAGCGACGCCTTTGCATCGTGGCTCGACGCGCAGGCCTCGTCGAAACGCGCGCCATCGGGTGTCGGCGTGGAGAACTACAACTGGTATCTGAAGAACGTGCAGCTCGTGCCGTATACATGGCAGGACGAGGTCGCGATCGTGGAGCGCGAGCTGGCGCGGGCTCACGCGTTCCTCGCGCTCGAGGAGCGACGCAATGCCGGGCTCCCGCAGCAGGTGCCGATTGCGAATGCCGACGACTTCAACCGCCGGTTTGCCGAGTCGGTGACGCAATACATGTCGTTCCTCAAGGACCACGACATCATGACGGTCCGGGACTACATGGATCCGGCGCTGCGCGCCCGGATCGGCACGTTCAACCCCGGGCCGCGCGAGTTTTTCGCGGAAGTGGACTACCGCGACCGGCGGATCATGCGGACGCACGACTATCACTGGTTCGACCTGGCGCAGATGGCGAAGGATCCACACGCGAACCCGATCCGGCGCGGTGCGCTGCTTTACAATATTTTCATCACGCGCACCGAGGGGCACGCCACCGGCTGGGAAGAGATGATGCTGCAGGCGGGGATGTTCGACGCGCGGCCGCGGTCACGCGAGCTGATTTACGTGCTCCTCGGACAGCGGGCGGCGCGGGCGCTGGGCGACCTCAAGATGCATGCGAACCAGCTCCCGCTCGAGGGCGCCGCGCAGTTCGCCGTCGCCAACACGCCGCGCGGGTGGCTGCGCGCCGACGCCAACACGGTCCGCAGCGAGCAGCATCTCTATCTTCAGCAACCCGCGTACGGCACGAGCTACATCATCGGCAAGATTCAGGTTGAAGGGCTTCTCGCCGCAAGGAAGCGTCAGCTCGGGGACGCATTCACCCTGAGGCGCTTCATGGACGAGTTCAACGGGGTCGGCTTGATCCCCGCGTCGCTGGTGCAGTGGGAGATGACGGGGGAGAAGCCGGCACACATCGCGCGCTAACAACCCCTCCGCCGCGCGGCGGGCCGGGACGATAGACCGTATTAGCGGCCTCAACTGTTAACGGAACGCTCGTTCTCAGACCCTGTGGCGGAGGCAGCAACCAGGTCCTTACTCATGTCCATACGTAGAAGTCTTATACATGGTTGTTATATGTATGCCAAGAACGTGGGGTCAAGCGCCTCGGTTGATGGCACCAGATGGGAGGTTGGACAACCGCGCTGAAGTGCAAGTCGACACCTCCGGCGCGCCGGCTACCGCCCCGTCGCACGCGCCGGTATGCCGAAATCCAGGCGATTGACGACGATGCGGCCGTTGCTCACGACCAGCACGGGATCTTCAAGGACGCGGATGTTTTCGATCGGATTGCCGTTGACCGCGATCAGGTCGGCCTCGAATCCCGGCTCCACGACGCCCGTCGACGTGCCCAGGCCCAGCAGTTCGGCACCGACCGTCGTCGCGGTCCGGATGGCGTCCATCGGCGTCATGCCAAGCTCGGTGAAATGGACGACCTCGTGGGAGACGCGCGACACGCTGCCACCCTCATAGTTCGTATCCGTGCTCGCGGCGATCTTGACGCCGATCTTGTACGCCTGGCGGATGGCGTGCTGCATATGCGGCATCATGCTGCGTCCCCGCACGATCAAGAGAGGATTGTCGTAATCGCCGCCCGGCTCCGCGAGGTCGAAGACGATGGTGTAGGTGGGCACCAGGTAGGTCCCCTTCTCCTTCATGAGCTCCAGCGTCTCGTCCGACAGATAGGTGCCGTGCTCGATGCTCTTCACGCCGGCTTTCACGGCAGCCAGGGATCCTTCCTCGCCGTGCGAGTGGCACTCGACACCAAGTCCTTTCTTGGCGGCTTCCTCGACGACGATGCGCAGATCGTCTTCGCTGAACACCTGCTCGCGGGGATCGGTGTTTGGCAGACCGGCCCGCTCGGTCGATCGCGTCTTGATGATGTCGACACCGTGCGCGATGTTCATGCGGACCATGCGGCGCAGGTAGTCGGCGCGCGGCAGGTCCGGCGTGATGCCGGCCAGAGAAGGATCCGCCAGGAGGTCGGTATCGGCGAGCGACTTGCTGATGAAGATCCCCGAGGCGACGACGTCGGGGCCGGGGATCGCCCCCTTCTTCGCGAGCTCCCGCATCGCGACGTCCTGGAAGAAGCTGACGCCAGCCGTGCGAATCGTGGTCACGCCCGAGCGAAGCGCCACGCTGGCAGCCGGGAGACTGCTCAGGTGGGTGTGAGCGTCGATCAAACCTGGCATCAGGGTTCTGCCGCGAAGGTCGATTGCCTTCGCCCCGGCGGGCACGCCTTCCTTGCCGACGGAGACGATCTTGCCGTCGCGCACCACGACGGTGGCGCCCGCGATGAGCGTGCCGCCGCGGACGTCGAGGACGTTCGCGTTGGTGAACGCCACGAACTCCCGCGGAATCACGGGGAGCTGGGCAAATGCGTCGCCTGAACAACAGCACAAGAGCGCCGATATCACGAACGTACGAGTTGCAGACATACGTGTCCTTCTGGTCGGGCCCTCTATCGACGCTTCGTCACGAAGAAACGGTCCGGCCCAACGTCCGGTTACGCTATCGTGGCGGGTTCGTGGGTGTCAATCGAGTCGTCCGGCTTGCCCCCGGAATTCACGCGAGATCACCGCCACGTTGAGCGTCCGGCCGCTGATGTTCTTGGGCCACAGGAACTGCCACTTCAGATCCTTGAACGACGAGGAGGCTTTCATTGCCTGATGGGCGTCGAACCCCTTCAACCGCAGGGCCGGGTCTGTCGATGTGACCCGGACCGGTTGCGCCGCCACGCCGCACGAGGCGCGAGCACGCCGTGGTACAGGATCAAAGGTGGATGAGGCACTGGCCACCTCGCACAGACGCGCAAGCCACGTGCCCGACCCCCGAATGCTGTGAAGTCAACGAGTTGCGGGCGGGCCGGCGATCAACGCTCGCGGAAACTGCAACCGTCCGCGCGACCGAGCCGCGCAGAATCTGCGAAGCGGCGCACCGATTGGCCTCCTGACCTCTTGATCTCCTGTTCAAGCGCTTACACGTTGAACTTGAACAGCAGCACGTCGCCGTCCTTGACGACGTATTCCTTGCCTTCCATGCGATAGAGACCCTTGTCGCGGGCTGCGGCCACTGATCCGCAGGCGACGAGGTCAGCGTAGGCGACGGTCTCGGCCTTGATGAAGCCGCGCTCGAAGTCCGAGTGAATGACGCCGGCCGCCTTTGGCGCGGTGTCGCCCTGGTGGATGGTCCAGGCCCGCACTTCCTTCTCACCGGCGGTGAAGTAGGTCTGCAGGCCGAGCAGGTGGTAGGTCGAGCGGATGAGCGCGCCGATGCCGCTTTCTTCCACGCCGAGGGCCTTCAGGAACTCCTGCGCCTCCGCCGGCTCCAGGTCCACCAGGTCGCTCTCGATCTGCGCGCTGATCACCACCGCCTCACACGACAGGTGGGTGTTGACGTAGTCGCGGACCTTGACGACGTAGGAATTGGTATCGGCGGTGGCGAGGTCGCCTTCCTTGACGTTGCAGGCGAAGATGGTCGGCTTGTCGCTCAGCAGGAAGAACTGGGCCGACAGCGCGCGCTCCTCTGGCGTCAGCGCCACGGTCAGCGCCGGCTTGCCGGCGTCGAGCGAGGTCTCGATCTTCAGCAGCACCGCGTCTTCAGCGGCGGCGTTCTTGTCGCCACGCTTGACTTCCTTGGCCACGCGCTCGCGGCGCTTGCGCACGGTTTCGAGGTCGGCCAGCATCAACTCGGTGTTGATGACCTCGATGTCACGGACCGGATCCACTGACCCCGACACATGCAGCACATCCTCATCGTCGAAGCAGCGAACGACCTGGACGATGGCGTCGACTTCGCGGATGTGGGTCAGAAACTTGTTGCCCAGGCCTTCGCCGTCGCTGGCACCCTTGACCAGGCCGGCAATGTCGACGAATTCCACCGCCGCCGGGATCACCACGTTGGTCTTGGCAATGCCCTGCAGAACGGCCAGGCGGGCATCGGGCACCGTGACGATGCCGACGTTGGGGTCGATCGTGCAGAACGGGTAGTTGGCGGCCTCGGCCTTCCGGGTACGGGTGACCGCGTTGAACAAAGTGGACTTGCCGACGTTGGGCAGACCGACGATTCCGGCTCGTAACATAGCCCTTCAGGATACCTCAGGGCTTGCGATTTGGTGATTTGGTGATCTCGTGATTTGGCCCGAACAGCAGGGTTATAGTTGGCATGTGCAACCGGGAATGCGGACGCTCATGGCCGTGGCGGTGATGACCCTGGCCACTGCGTGTTCCGCGCCAGAGGATTACCCGTCGCAGATCGCGGCACAGCGGACGGCGAAAGACGAAGCGTTCAAGGCGAATCCCGGTTCGCCGGTGCCGGCCGACAAGATGGCCGTTCTCGTGCCGCTCGCCTACTTCCCCATCGACGAGATCTACGCCGTGCCGGCGTCCCTGGAGCCGGCCGCCGAGCGCACCCGGCTGCAGGTGCCCACCTCCACGGGCAAGATTCGCGACATCGAGCGTATCGGCACCCTGAAATTCACGGTCAAGGGACACACGCTGCGACTCACCGCCTTCCACGAGATGGATCAGCCGCTGGTAAGCCGCCTGTTCGTGCCGTTCTCGGACTTCACCAACGGCGCGGAGACCTACTCCGCCGGCCGCTACCTGGAACTGGACCCCACCCCGACGGGCATCTACGTGATCGACTTCAACGTCGCGTACCACCCGTATTGCTACTACAACTCCGAATTCGACTGCCCGTATCCGCCGAAAGAAAACCGGCTGGATCTTCCGATCCGCGCCGGCGAGCGGCTCCCGAAGTCGGCATCGAGCGCTCCATGATCAAGGAACCTGCCGGGAGTCGGGCTGGCGCTCTCCAGGCGATCGTGTTCGACTTCGACGGCGTCATCGCCGACAGCGAACGCCTGCACCTCAAGTCGTACCAGGACATTCTCGCGCCCGAAGGCCTCACCATTTCCAACGACGACTACTACGCCAGGTACCTCGGCTACGACGACGTGGGTGTGTTCAAGGCGCTGGGGAAAGACCAGGGCGTGCCGATGGACGAGGGGCGCGTGCGCACGCTGATCGAGCGCAAGAGCGAGCGCTACGAGACGCTCGCCGCCGCCGGTGAAATGCTCTACCCCGGGGCGGCGGATTTCATCCGCGCGGCCGCCGCGGTGGTCCCCATCGCCGTCGCCTCCGGCGCCCTGACGCGCGAGATCGACCACGTGCTCGAGCGCGCCGGGTTGCGGTCCCTGTTCGCCGTCGTGGTGGGCGCCGATCAGACCGAGCGCAGCAAGCCGAACTCCGAGCCTTACCTCACCGCGTTCGCGCAGCTCCGCGCCAGGTCGGGCCTCGACCTGGTGCCGTGGCGGTCGGTGGCGATCGAAGACTCGAAGTGGGGCCTCGTCTCCGCTCGCGGCGCCGACCTTCGCTGCGTTGCCGTGACCAACACCTACACCGCCGCCGAACTCCGCGCCGACGCCGAGTTGGTCGTGCCCGGCCTGCACGCGCTCACCATCGCCGACCTGGATGCCCTCTGTGCCGGCTGAGCCCCTCGCCAGGACGCTGGCGGACCTGATCGCCGACGCCGCCGACCAGCCGGGCCCCGACCTGGCCGCGCCCGCCCTCCTCGTGGCGCGCATCGAGTATCCGCGGCTGGACGCCAGGCCGTATCTGGACCGGCTGGACCAGATGGGCGATGCGGCCTTCCATTTCGTGGCGAAGGATCCGGGGCATGACGCGCCGATTGCCGCCCGCATTGATGCCGTGAACCGCTACGTCTTCGGGGAGCTCGGGTTCACCGGCAACCGCGAGCAATACGACGATCCGCGCAACAGCTGCCTGAACGAGGTGATGGATCGGAAGAAGGGCATCCCGATCACGATGGCCCTGATCTACATCGAGGTGGCCAGGCGCGCCGGCCTGCGCGCCGAGGGCGTGAACTTCCCGGGCCATTTCCTGGTTCGCGTGATGCCGGACCATCACAAGGGCGACCCGCATGCGGGGCTGATCGTCGATCCGTTCCACGGCGGCGCCATCCTGGACGAGGCCGATTGCCGGCAGTTGCTCAGTCGCGCCGGCGAAGGCGCGGCGTTCGAGCCGTCGCTGCTCGCGCGCGCCACCCGGCGGCAGGTGCTGATCCGGATGCTGAACAACCTGAAGCGGCTCTACGTGAAGATGCACTCGTTCCCGCAGGCGCGGGCCACCACCGACGTGCTGCTCGCGCTGCAGCCGTCGTCGCTCACCGACCTCAAGGACCGCGGCCTGCTCGCCTACAACATGAACGACTTCTCGCACGCGCTCAGGGACTTCGAGGAGTACCTCAAGCTGGCGCGCCTGGCCGAGCAGGACGATGACGACGACCGCAAGGAGACCGAGCAGGTCTGGGAGCACGTCAAGACGCTGCGCCGCCGCGTTGCCCAGCTGAATTGAACCTGACGGCTTGGGGCCTGGGGCTTGGGGCTTGTCTTACCCCAAGTCCCAAGTCCCAAGCCTCAAGCCTTCAACTGGCCTATTTCCTTATACAGATAGGCCGAAGCAATCACGCCGTTGTGGAAGTTCCCGAGGTCGAGCTTCTCGTTGGGGGCGTGGGCGTTCTCGTCGGGCAAGCCGACCCCGAACAGCACGCACGGCACGCCGAGTTCCTCCTGGAAGGTTGACACCACCGGGATGGAGCCGCCTTCGCGGTTGAACACCGGGCGCTGGCCGAAGCCCTGCTCGATGGCGCGGCCGGCCGCCTGCACGAACGGGTTGTCGAACGCGGTCATCCACGGCTTGCCGCCGTGCATGCGCGTGATCTTCAGCTCCACGGTCTTCGGCGCGACCTTCTTCACGTATGCCTCGAAGAGGTCGCCGATCTTCTGCGGATCCTGGTTGGGCACGAGGCGCATGCTGACCTTGGCCATGGCCACGGCCGGGAGCACGGTCTTGGCGCCCTCGCCGGTGAAGCCGGAGAGCAGGCCGTTCACCTCGAAGGTCGGCCGCGCCCATGTGCGCTCGAGGGTGGTGTAGCCGGTTTCGCCGAACAGCTTCGGCGCGCCCAGCTCCTGCTTGTATTTCTTCTCGTTGAACGGCAAGCGCGCCCACTCGGCGCGCTCCTCGTCGCGCAGCGCCACGACGTCGTCGTAGAAGCCGTCGATCTTGACGCGCCCGCCCTTGTCCTTCATCTGCGCGAGCATTTGCGCCAGCACCATGGCGGGGTTGGCGACGGCGCCGCCGAACGACCCGGAGTGCAGGTCTGACTTGCTGCCGCGCAGGTCGATCTGGAAGTAGGTCAGGCCGCGCAGGCCGTAGCAAATCGACGGGATGCCACGGTCGAACATCGGCGAGTCGGAGATCACCACGACGTCGGCCTTGAGCAGATCCTTGTGCGCGCGGATGAAGTTGTCGAGGTTGGCGCTGCCGACTTCCTCTTCGCCCTCGATCAGGAACTTCATGTTCACCGGGAGGCTGCCATGCTGCTTCAAGTGCGCTTCGACGGCCTTGAAGTGCATGAAGACCTGCCCCTTGTCGTCGGCGGCGCCGCGGGCGTAGATCTCGCCGTCGCGGATGGTGGCCTCGAAGGGCGGCGACGTCCACAAGTTGACCGGGTCCACCGGCTGCACGTCGTAGTGGCCGTAGAACAGGATGGTGGGCGCGCCGGGGGCGCCGAGCCACTCGCCGTAGACGCACGGATGGCCGGGGGTCTCCTCAAGGCGGACGTTGTGGAGGCCGATCCGCCGCATCTCGTCGGCGGTCCACTCGGCGCAGGCGCGAACGTCGCCCGTGTGCTCGGGGAGCGCGCTGATGCTCGGGATGGCGAGGTACCGCTTCATCTCGTCGATGTAGCGGTCGCGGTTCACGTTGATGAAGTCGACAATCTTGTCCATGGCCTATCCGTCTTATCCGATCGTATCCGGAGCACGCGTGCCCGTCAGCATGTCCACGGCGGCGGTGAGCCGCTCGAGGTTGAAGGGTTTCATGAAATAGCTGCAGCGCGACTGGTCGAGAAACTCGCGGGTGTCTTCACCGTCGATGTCGCCGGTGATGAAGATGAACCGCCGGGCCATTTCCGGCCGGATCTGGCAGACCCGTCCGTAGAGCTCCTGGCCGCTGAGTTCGGGCATCTTCACGTCGGCAATCACGGCGTCATAGGCCGTCCGCTCGATCATGACGAGGGCCCGCCGCGACAGCGTGGTGCTCTCGACGTCGTAGCCGGCGCCGGCCAGCACGCGGCGGACCAGCGCGGCATTGGATTCCTCGTCGTCCACCACCAGCGCCTTGCGGCGCCGCGGCGTGCGGTCGAGGCCGTCGTCCGCGGGCTGGACCATCGCATACGACGGCGTCGGGGTCACCGGCCGCGGCTCCATGACCGGCAGTGAAGCGGCGGCCGTCGCCGAGGCCAGCGACTCCGCCATTACCGGCAGCTCGACCGTGAACACCGCGCCGCCGACGTCGGCGTTGCGCGCCGTGATCTGGCCGCCGTGCTCGCGGATAATGCCGTAGCAGACCGACAGGCCGAGTCCGGTGCCCTGGCCCACCTCGCGGGTGGTGAAGAAGGGATCGAAGACCCGCGACACGTCGTCTTCGCGCAGGCCGCTGCCGTTGTCGGCCACTTCGACGAGGATGCGGTCCGGATTGCCCTGCCACTTCGTGGTGATGACAATCTCGCCGCGGGCCCGCGCCGGCACGGTGGATGGCCGCGTCTTGCCCTCCCGCCGCGTGGCAATGGCGGCCTCGGCATTCTGGATCAGGTTGACCAGCACGTCTTCGAGCCGCGCGTGATCGACGTAGACCAGCGGCAACCGGTCCGCCGCCTCGAGCCGCAGGTCGATGCCGGATGCCTGCAGGTGCGGCTCGCGAACGGCCACCGCATCACGGACAATGCGGTTGATCTGCTGCCAGCCGCGCGCCGACGCGGTCCGGCCCGCGAACGTCAGCAGGTTGCGGACAATGCCGGCGGCGCGGTTGGCATTGTCGCGGATGGCGCGCAGTTCCTCGGTATCGGCCGACGCCGGCCGGGCCGCGAGCATCAGCTCGGCGTAGCCGAGCACACCCTGCAGCGGGTTGTTGAGCTCGTGGGCGACACCGGACACCAGCTGCCCCACGGCGGCCAGCTTCTCCTTCTGCACCAGTTGCTCGCGGGTTGACACCAGCTCTTGTCCGGCCCGGAGGAGGGCCCGCCGCGACAGGAACTCGCGCACGGCCACGACGATGCCGAAGGGGATCAGCGTGGTCAGGGCGAGGCGCGTCCGCAGCGATTCGGTCGGCGCCGACACATTCAGGAATCGGCGCGCGATCTCGTCGATGACGGGAATGGCGACCAGCAGCGTGATGGCGATCAACGACACGACGGGCAGACGGGCGAGCGGCGGCGCGTCTTCCGCGGGCTCGAAGAGCTTCTCGTCGTAGGCCACGGCCGCGGCCAGGGCCAGGAAAGCGTAAGGCAGCATGAACGAGATGTCCCACAGCGCGCCGGCGAGGTAGACACCGCTCAGGTCCACCACGTCATAAACCAGCCCGCCGAAAAACGTCAGCGCCAACCCGGTCGCGTAAACGCCGAGCATGCGCCGCCACGCGGGCGTGGCGGCCGTCCGCCACAGCCAGATGCTCCACAGGGCCAGCAGCAGGTTGCGCGCGTTCAGCAATTGCGTGAGGTTGGTGTGGTACAGCTCCTGGTTGCCGACGGTGATCGCGATCGACACCACGAAGTAGGCGTAGACGAACGCCGAGAACAGCGCAATCAGGATCAGGTCGAGCAGGACGATGTCGAACAGCCAGCGGGGACGGTCGCGTTCGGGCCGGCCGTAAAGGGCGGCCGCTAGCGGAATGCTGGACGCGAAGAAGATCGGGTCGGTCGGCGAGATCACGGGCACACCGCCGCGCGCCAGGTCGTAGTAGGTCCACACTGCCTGGCCGATGGCCCAGATGACAGCGTGGGCGGCGTTCAGGTTCCAGAAGATGCGGACCTGCCCGCGGCACCGGCGGGCAAGCGCCAAGGTCAGGCCGGCGTACGCGAGTGGGGGTACGAGCTGGGCCAGATCGCCGAGTGCGACGACGCTCTGGCCGGTCAGGACCGACAGGACGGTGTAGACGAGGATGAAGCCCGCCCCCGCGAGGCCCACCGTGCGAATCATTGGGAGAACAGTATATCGTTGCGCCCCCGACGCTTGGTCATCACGATCGGACTTCCGGATGGTGCCCGCCTCGCAAGTAAGCGACCCAGTAGACACCGGCGACCAGCAGGGTCCCGCCGACCAGGTTGCCCGCGCTCACGACGGCGAGGTTCCTGGCCGCACCCCCGACCGACACCGCGCCTTGCTGGTCCAGCGCCAGGCCAAAGGGCAGGAAGAACCAGTTGGCGACCGAATGCTCGAAGCCGATCGCGACGAAGGCGGTGATCGGGAAGAGGATCGCCAGAATCTTGTCGGCGACGCTGCGCCCGCCCATGGCGAGCCACACCGCCAGGCAGACGAGGGCATTACACAGGAGCCCGCGCGCGAAGGCCTCGCCAAGCGAGAGATCGGCCTTCGCATGGGCGATCTGGATGGCGGTTTCGGCGACCGTGCCGCCGCCGAGGCTGCCGGTGCCGGCCCAGACGACGAACAGGACCGTCCCCAGACAACCGATCACGTTGCCAAGGTAAACCAGCAGCCAGTTCCGCACGACGTCTCTGGTGCCAATCAGGCCACTGGCCCAGGCCATGGCCAGAAGATTGTTCCCCGTGAACAGCTCGGCGCCGGCGACCACGACAAGAACCAGTCCGAGGGAGAAGCTCACACCACCCAGTAATCGGGTGACACCGAAGCCAAGGCTCGACCCCGTGACCACCACGGTGAAGAAAAGGGCGCCGAGCGAGATGAAGGCACCGGCGAGCGTGGCCAGCACGACCAGGGTGACGGCATCGGTCTGCGCCTTCGCCACGCCGAGGCGCTCGACCATGCGGGCGATCTCGCGTGGCGGATGCGCGTCAGTCTCGTTCGCTGATTTGTCCATTGAAGTGGAGAGTACCTACCGCCGGCCCGGGCCACGCCCGGCGGGCCACGTCTCCGGCAGATACGGGTTACCCCACAGCGCCGGTTGAATCGCCGCGGCCACTTCATAGTTCGCGGGCACCTCGAAGAGCGCGGGCGTCGGCTCGGCGCGGGTGATCCTGGTCATCACGGGCGGTTTCGTTCTCATGGCGACGACTCCCAATTGCAGGTCGAGCGGTTGCCGAACGACGCAGCTGGCCGACGCCTCACAGTCTACTCCGCCCGGCGAATCCTGGGTCCATGGTGTTCCCGCCTGCGAATTCGTCTGAGGTTTCGAGCCAGTCGACGCGCCCGTCCTTTCGCACGATGAAGCCGTCGAGGCTCGCCGCCATGTGGATCGTTACGTGAGAATCAGGGTGTGCCATCGTTTCGTCCCGGCGTCGAGTGCCACGGCAGGCAGCTCTGCTCGGAGCCGCCTCCGCCTGAGTCCACCTAACGCATTGCCGCTCAGCCGCGAGACGCGCGGGAACGCCGTTTCGACTTGGCCTTCATTCGGTGGGCTCATCGGCCCATGAGCGAGTCGTATTCTGCGTGTGAGCCGATCCAGAACCACACGAGATCGTCCCCGACCTCGGTGGCCAACGCTCGAAAGTGTAGACCGACCCGAACGGACCACAACGACCCGACCTTCTTGAAGTGGAGCGAACTGTGCTTCGGATCAGACTTGAGGAGAGCGTAATTGCGGTCCGCGAGATCGCGGATCTCCTTCGGTAACTTCTGGTAGCGGCGCCAAGACCTGGGATTGGCGTGGTGGTTCACAGTGCTTTCGTGCGACCTGCCCGGTGGTCGCGCTGCGCCTCGCGGACCAATGCGGCAAGTTTGCCAGCCGCGTCGGCCTCGAGCTGACGGTCCCAGACCGCCGCGTCGTACTCGGCGAACCACTTCCGAAAGCGCGCCAGATCCTTCTTTTGAAGGCGCTTCACGGCCCCAGTAATGTCGGCAACGGTGGTCATGGAAACAAGGCTACTCCGGTGAACGACCCTACGCAACTCGACTGGAAGTTGTCCGGCTAACTGTATCTGGGCTGTCGAGTCCGTCAGCAGATCTCCATACCTCCTTCGCTGCAAACCGCTCAGCCAAGGCTCTGGCTAGCTCCAGACCGCGCGGATGATGCCACTCAACGGCTGGCACCGACCCCAGCGGCCTTGGCTGCGAGGCCTGCGGCCATGGCCCATCAACCCGGGGTGCCTTCGCGCGCCTTCACGCCCTTCACCGGAAGCACTCGGTCAGCCGCAGCCCCGCACCATAAAGCAACACCGCAATCAACCACGTCACGTTGGTCCCCTTCTTCGCCCACGCCACACCGGCCAGCGGACCCAGCGGGCGGTCGAGCACTTGTCGGTAGAGAAACAACAACGCGCACAACGCCTGATTCTGCGTTGACGCCGACACGCTGGCACGTTCGGCGAGATGGCTCAGGAAGGCAGCCACCTCGGCGGATCCCATCTCCAACGGATGCCGCTTGCCATGAAACACGATGTATCGTCGAATCCAGAGGAACGTGCCGCCGGAATCGCGCCGCAAACAGCGACTGCCGGTCGCCACGACGCAACAACTGCTACGTCCGTCGCGAACGGAGTACGCGGAATCTGCTATCGACCCGACCACTGCGCGCCGGCGAGCCGGGCCTTGCCCTCGCCTTCCAGCTTGATGAGATGCGCCAGGACGCTCTCGCGCGCCATGGGGGCCAGCGCGGGGGCGAGGGTAGTGTAGATGCGCGCGGTGATCGCTTCCACGGTCGCGAGCCCCTCGGCGAGCGCGGCCTGCACCTGCCCCTCGCGCTGCCGGCGATGCTCGACGTACTGCGTGATCAACGCGACCGGATCCTCGATCACCGGGCCATGCGCCGGCCAGGCGCGCAGCGGCGACAACCGCCGCAGCCGCTCGAGCGACGCCAGGTAGTCGGCGAGGTTGCCTCCCGCGGACGCGGGGATGAACACCGTGCCGCCCAGCACCAGCAGGTCGCCGACAAACAAGGTCCGCGAATGCGCGTGCCAGAACGCCACGTGATCCGGTGAATGCCCGGGCGTGTGCAGCACGTCGAGCGGGCCCTCGCCGGTGATCATGCTGGCGCCTTCCACCAGCGGCTGCCACGGCAGGTCGCGATCGCGCTCCGGCCACGGAAACTTGGAGAAACGCGCCGACGGCCATCGCGCCTGGACGGCCGGCGCGCCGGCCGCGTGATCACTGTGCGCGTGCGTCACGAGGACGTCGGCCGGACCCGCCGGAGCCGCCACGGCAATGGCGTCGAGATGCGCCTGCTCCCCAACCCCGGCATCAATCAGGATCGCGCGCTCACCCGGAATGAGATACGTCCAGTTACCCTCACCGGTGAACGGGCCGGGATTACCCGCGTGCAGCAGCGTGGGCGTCATTTGGCGATGGGTGCGACTGGGTGCGCCAGTTCGTGCGGCGTGCCGCGCAGTCGCGACAGGCCCACAAACGACACGCTAAACGCCACGAACATCAGCCCCGACGCACTAATGTACGGCGCGGTCATTCCGTAGGCGTCGTAGAGGAACCCGCCCCACGCCGGGCCGACAACGCGGCCGAGGCTGGCGAGCGACGAGGCGAGCCCCAGGGTGCCGCCCTGGTCGTTCGCATCCGACAGCCGCGACACCATCGACGTCAACGACGGGTTGTTGAAGCCCATGCCCACGGCCAGCACGAACAGCGCCACCAGCAGCGTCGGCACGCTCCAGGCGAACGGCACCATGCCAATGCCAACAGCAATGCAGAAGATGGCGGCCGGGATCAGCCGCGCCTCGCCAACCCGCTTCACCACCTTGTGGACGAGCACGCCCTGGATGGTCGCCAGCACCACGCCGATGAACGCGAACAAGAAGCCAATCGACGCCGCGGTGAAGCCGTAGCGCGCCTCGCTGAACAGCGCGAAGGTGGCTTCGAAGCCGGAGAAGGCCGCCGTCACGAGGAAATAGAGCGCCAGCAGCAGCACCAGCGCCGGCTTGGTCAGCGCGTGCTTGAAGGCTTCGAGGCGGCCCAGGGTCCTGGTCGCCGACGACACCCGCCGCGATTCCGGCAGCACGAACCAGGCGGCGGTGAAGTTGCCCAGGCACAGCGCCGAGGCGAACCACATCGGCGCTTCGGGGCTGATGCGGCTCAGCACGCCGCCAATCGCCGGGCCGAAGATGAAGCCCAGCCCGAACGCCGCGCCGACCATCCCCATGCCCCGCGCGCGGTTCTCGGGCGTCGTCACGTCGGCGATGTAGGCCTGCGCGGTCGGAATGTTGGCGCCGGCAATGCCGCCGATGATGCGGGCGAAGAAGATCATCGGCAAGGAGGTGGCCAGCGCGAGCGCCAGGTACGACAGGCACGATCCCATCAGTCCGAGCATGATGATCGGCTTGCGCCCGATCTTGTCGGACCAGCGGCCCCAGATCGGCGAGAACAGGAACTGCATCAGCGAGAAGCTGGTGCCGAGCAGGCCAATGGTGAAGGCCGACGCGCCGAACGACTCGGCGTAGAACGGCAGCAGCGGGATGATGATCCCGAAACCGAGCAGGTCAATGAAGACCGTGAGGAAGATGACGACTAGAGGCGACACAGGTTCAACGGTTCAGGGGTTCAGGGGTGCGTGGTTCTCGCGTGGACCCAGAACGAGAGCGCAAAGTAGTACACCGGAAATATCAATGACAGCGCCATCCACGGTCCATCGGTGTCCGGCAGGCGCCAAATCATCCAGGTGAAGAGTACGGCCCAAATGGCGCCGAGCACGAGGGTCGGCGCCTTGAACATCATCGTGCGCGTGGGGTAGACGTAACGAATCGGCACAAACACCAGCAGCGCGAGCCCGAGCAGCACCATGGCATTGACCATCGGCGCCAGCTTCCACACGTAGAGATAAACGACGACGATGTTCCAGTAGGAGGGGAAGCCGGTGAAGAAGTGATCGCCCTCATGAGCCTTCGCCTTCGTCTGGCCAAACCCATACGCACTCGCGATCAGCATCGCCGCGCACACCGGAAACGCCACCGGCACCAGTTCGGCCTGCCACACGATCAGCACCGGCACGAAGACGTAGGCCAGGTAGTCAACGATGTCGTCGAGACGGGCGCCGTCGTAATGCGGCAGGCGCTCCTTGACCTTCAACGCCCGCGCCAGCACGCCATCGGTGGCATCGACGAGGGTGGCGACCACAAGGTAGATGAACGCCGCGCGGAAGTTGTGCGCGAACGTGACGCCGGTCGCAAGCAGGGCAATCACGGCTCCCGTGGCCGTGTAGGCATGCGCGACCCAGGGGAGGATCACCACGAGGTCAGAGGCGGCGCTCGGCGTGCGGAAAGGAATTCCACACCGGCACGCCGCAGAAGTGCGTGCCTTCGGTGCAGCGCGGCGACACGATCTGGTTGCGCAGCACGCACGGCGGGCCGAGGTGCCGGCCCAGCTGCGGATGGATGGCCGTGACCTGGCTGATCTCGTCCATCGACGCCAGGTAGATCTCTTCCTGGGCGTTGAAGCAGGTGCGCAGCGTCCACTTGTGTTGCAGCGCGATGAACGAACCCGACTCCACCAGCCGCAGGGCCTTGGAGTTGGGGACGACGTAGAGCGCGTATTCGAGCGGCACACCCAGCGCGAGCAGCCGGTTCTTCGCCGCCCACGCGTCGGCCATCGCCTGCTCGTAGACGGCCAGGGCCTCGGGGTTCTGGCGAATCAGCCGCGGCGTGATGTAGTCGGGCGCGGAGGTGTCGGCCAGCGTCATCATCGGCCGCGAGGCCGGCACCATGCGGTGCCGCTGGTCCTGCGAGTCGGCGGTGTGGCTCAGGCGCTTCTCGAACACGTAAAAGGCGTGGTTGAGCGTGCGCATCATCGGCGAGTGATACGCGACATCGAGCATGTCCACGCGGTACGGGTTGCGCGCCGGGTTCATCACCCGATCGATCGCCTCCTCGTCGTCCATTTCCGCGGTGGTGATACCGAAGGTGGCGCGCACGGCATCGGCGACCACGCGCTCGGCGCCCGCCGACCAGTCGCGCAGGCGCGAGATGCGGCCGTGCAGGCGACGGTCGAACTCGGCGGCGAACGCGTCGCCCGACGCGCGCGTGTTGGGGAACCGCAACTCGGGCATCGACTCGCGCGCGAAGGTGTTGAGGCCGATCTTCTCGAAAAACATCGGATCGACCTGCTTGACGAGGTCGACCATCGCGCCAATCACAATGGCCGCTTCGTAGGGCACGTCGCCGGCGTTGAGCATGCGGTGCAGGCGGTGCAGCACGATGCCCGACACGGTGTGCACCATCGAGGTGAAGGCGCCGATGGGAATGACGTAGCGCGCGGTTTCGATCGCCTTCTTCTCGGCCTCGCGCTCCACCGTCTTGAGCCGCGCCGCGGAATTGGTGGGCCGCACGTAGCGCAGTTCCTTCAGGATGGCCCACGCCTGGTCCTTGAGCAGCGCCGAGAGCCTGGCGTAGGCGTCCCAGGCGCGCAACACGGCCTGCTGGTAGACATCCAGCGCCTCGCCGGTGATGGGCGGCACGAACGCGCGCGGTTCGTTCAGCTTCACGTAGCGCTGGCTGGACTGTTCCGAGTTGTAGAACGGGTACGAGTGAAGGACGCTCCAGACCAGCTGACGCGAGATATTTTCGAGGCCGAACTCGAAGTGCGCGTGCTGGAAGACGGTGTGGTGGCCGCCCTCGAAGGTCAGCGGCCCGATGGAATCCCGCTGTTTGTCGGTGATTTCGCTGCGTTCGATCACGCGCGGCGAATAGCAGGTGCGGGCCGCCGCAATCGCGCCGTCGTAGGGGACCGACGGCGACGACAGCAGGGTGACCTTCGGCGGAGCGGTATCGAGGGCGACAGCTGGCATTGGGAAAGGGCCTGGCCACCGTAGCGCGAAGGTGGAATGCCCGCAATTATACGCGCTCGCCCGTGGATTCACCCGGCCGAGCCAGTGCTAAAATCCGCATTCACCCGGGACCGGCGAAAAAATGAAATAAGGGCACCTCACTCTTCGTCGTTGTCGTTGTCGTCCTCGTCCTCGTCCTCGTCCTCGTCGTCCTTGTCGCGGCGGGCGTGGTAGCGCGAGTACTCCTCGAGGTAGGTCAACGTTTCGAGCGACTTCATCCGGTCGAAGAACAACACGCCATCGAGGTGGTCGGTCTCATGCTGGACCACGCGAGCCGGAAAGTCCTTGAGGTCGATTTCAAACCGCTTGGCGTTGCGGTCGAGCGCCGACACCTTGATGTGGTGGGCCCGCGGCACGCGGCCGCGAACGTCCGGGATGCTCAGGCACCCCTCCCAGCCTTCCACCGTCTGATCGCCAATCACGGTGATCTCGGGGTTGACGAAGATCACGGCATCGCCCTCGCCGCGGCCGTCGGGGTCGAGCATGGCCACGAACAGCCGCAGGCTCTCGTGCACCTGCGGCGCCGCCAGGCCGACGCCCGCGTACTCGAACATCGTGTCAACCATGCTGTCAATGAAGTCCTGCACGGTCTGGGACTTGAGCTCGTTCTTGTCGACGATCCGCGTCTTGGTCCGCAGGACGGGGTGGCCCATTTGGGCGACTTTAAGGATCGACATACCTGGATCTTATACTGGGTGCGAAGTGCATTCCCATGAAGTGAACCCGCCCTACAAGTTCTGCCCCGTCTGCGGCAATCCGCTCGAGCCGCGCGTGCTGAAGGTCACCGAGCCGAAGCGGCTGGTGTGCACGAGCGCGGCGTGCGGATTCGTGTTCTACCTGGATCCGAAAATCGCCGTCGGCACCGTCATCCGGGCGAACCAGGGGCGCCAGCTCGTGCTGGTGAGGCGGGCCATCGAGCCGGGATACGGCAAGTGGGTGTTTCCGGGCGGCTACGTGGACCGCGGCGAGGAGATCACGCTCGCCGCCATCCGCGAGGCTCGCGAGGAAGTCGGGCTCGATGTGCGGCTGGACCACCTGATCGGCATCTACTCCTATGCCGGACGCACGCCCGTGATCATCGTCTACGCCGCCACCAAGGTGTCCGGCGCGCTCGCGGTGGATGACGAAGGCATCGAGGCCCGCGAGTTCGACCTCGACGCGATTCCCTGGGACGACCTCGCGTTCCGCAGCACGCGCGAGGCGTTGCGGGACTACTTGAACGCGAACTTGGCGACTCCGTGATTGCGGCGTTTCTTTCCGGGGGTGAAATTTGGAGGACGCGCGCCTGGGGAGTTTCAAGGAGCGGCGTCACCTGCAGTCCGTCCAGTTCGATGGCGCGCGGCAGCCACGAGCGCGAGTTGCCGATCGGGTAGTCCTTGAACACATCCACCACGATCACGCGGTCGGGCAGGGTGCCGTCGGGGTTCGGCGAAAACAACTCGCCTGGACGAAACACCGCGGGCGCGCCGGTGTAGACGCCGGCCAGGTGGTCATCGCGCAGCTTCACGAGAAAGCGCTCGCGGACGAAATCATCGAGCGCGAGCCAGCGGTCGATGCGCCCGACCAGCATCAGGCATCCCAGTTCGTCGGTGCACGCCACGCGGTCGGACGGCTGAATCGCCGCGCGCACCTCGTCGATGCCCTGGATGTGGATGGTGGGCCGCGCCACTTCGAGACGCCCGGTCACTGGACCCGTGCCGCGCCATTGATCGATCACCACAACGACAACGATCAGCCCGATCGCGACGGTGCCCATCCGGCGGCCGGTGACCGACGTGTCCGGCAGGTTGTGCCGGACAATCGCATCCACATCGACGGCAATCGCCGCGAGCATGAACGACACCGGCAACAGCAGGTAGTTGATCGTGATCCCCGAGTCGATGGCGCCGAACCAGAGCACCCAGGCGACCCAGAGCAGGTGCGCGGCGCGCTCGCGCAGCGTCCACTCACCGCCGCGGCCCGCCAGGCGGGCCACCAGTCCGGCTAATGCGAGGCTGATGGCAACCGGATGCGCGGCGACCATGTGCCGGAACATGTCGAGCGGATACTGCGCGCCCTCGGACAAGACGGCCGTCACCAGCTGCAGGTTGAGAGGGCCAATGTTTGTGGCCCGCGCCAGCGAGAACGCCAGCACCATCGCGGTGCCGCACAACGCCAGCACTGAAGTAAGCGCGGCGCGGCGCGGCACGACGAGCCACGCCACTACCATCGCCACGAGGACGATGCCGTACTGCCGATCGGCCGGCACTTCGAACAGGTTCAACACCTGCCACAGGAAGAACCTGCGGACCATGGTCTCGCCGCTCGACGGGGCGAGGTAGTGCAGAACGAAGATCCCCGCTTGCGCCACGACCAGCCCGGCGATCACCGCCGCGGTCGCGGCAAGCCACTTGCGGCGGCTGGCGCGTTCGTCGAACAGGGCGCACAGGAACGGGATGGCGGCCAACGTGAACGCCAACTCGTGGGTCAGGCGGCTTACGGCGGCGGCAAGGACGAGGGTGCCCATGGTGCGTACGGTGCCTATGGTGTCCGCCTTCGCGGCCGCAGACCGCTCCGGCGAGACCTCGCCGAAGCTCGCCTGCAAAGCCCGCGCGAGCGAAGGCGGGCCATGGGTGCTGAGGACCCATAACACGGCGAGATACAGCGCAAAGAAGGGCGCGTAGAAGCGGCCCGAGGTGGCGGTGGCCCAGAATGGCAGCGAGGCTGAGATCAAGATCGCGGCGAGGAGCGCGGCGCGGCCGGTGGTCAGGCGGCGGAGAATCGCGAAGACCAGCGCGACGGAGATCAGCCCGCAGGTCAGGCTGAGCGCGCGATAGCCGGGGAGGGTCGCCCCGGACACACCGCCGGCGATCCAACTGGCATAGGAATAGGCGAGACCGCGGTCGTAGAGCAGGCCGGACGGCAGCAGCGGCAGCCGGTCGGCCTGGATGCCGCGGACGGCGAACACCGTGAACTCTTCGTCAACGGAGTAGCCGGCGCGCGTCAGCTGCGACGCGCCGGCCAGGACAATCAGCGCAGCCAGGACCGCGACCCATCCGCCTTCGCGCCAGGCGCTTCCACCTTCGCCAAGGCTCCGGCGGACAAGCGGCGCCGTCACGCGATGGTGACGTCCTTGCTCAGGTAGACGTCCTGGATCGCGTTGAGCAGGCCGACGCCCTCCGTCATGGGGCGCTGGAACGCCTTGCGACCCGAGATCAGGCCGGTGCCGCCGGCGCGCTTGTTGATCACCGCCGTCTTCACGGCTTCCTTGAGGTCGCTCTCACCCACCGAGGCGCCGCCCGAGTTGATCAGGCCGGCGCGGCCCATGTAGCAGTTGGCGAGCTGGTAGCGCGTGAGGTCGATCGGGTGATCGCTGCTCAGGTCGGTGTAGACCTTCTTGTGCGTCTTGCCGAAGTTGACGGCGTTGTAGCCGCCATTACATTCCGGCAGCTTCTGCTTGATGATGTCGGCCTCGATGGTCACGCCCAGGTGGTTGGCCTGGCCGGTGAGGTCGGCCGCGAGGTGGTAATCGACGTCCTTGGTCTTGAAGGCGGGATTGCGGAGGTAGCACCACAGCACGGTGAACATGCCGAGCTCGTGCGCGTGCTGGAACATCTCCGCCACTTCCTGGATCTGCCGCTTCGACTCTTCCGAGCCGAAGTAGATCGTGGCGCCGACGCCGGCCGCGCCCATGTCGAAGCCCTGCTTCACGCTCGCGAAGCGGATCTGATCGAAGGTGTTGGGATACGAGAGGAACTCGTTGTGGTTCAACTTCAGGATGAACGGAATCTTGTGCGCGTACTTCCGCGACACCATGCCGAGCACGCCCAGCGTGGAGGCCACACCGTTGCAGCCGCCGTCGATGGCCAGCTTGACGATGTTCTCGGGGTCGAAGTACTGCGGGTTGGGCGCGAACGAGGCGCCCGCGGAGTGTTCAATACCTTGATCCACAGGCAGGATCGAGACGTAGCCGGTGCCGCCCAGCCGGCCATGATCGAACAGCGACTGCAGGCGCCCGAGCACCGGCACCGGCCGGTCCGACGCGAGGTGGATGCGCTCCACGAAGTCAGGGCCTGGCAGGTGCAGGGTTTCTTTCGGGATCTTGCACTGGTGCTTCAAGAGGGTGCTGGCGTCGGCTCCGAGAATCTCTTCGACGGTAGGCATGGCGTTTTACTTTATCACCGCGGCCGCCGGTGACGCAGGCTGGGGGCAGGCCAGGTGCTCCACGACCGCCTGGGCGGTGGCGGCCTTCACCATCTCGCCAACCGGTAGGGTCCCCTCCACCTCGTCGATTTGATGCCGGCGGGCATGCGTTTCCGGGTGCCGCGGCGTGAACAGGGTGCAGGTGTCCTCGTCCGGAATGATCGAGATGTCGAAGGTGCCCAGGCGTTGCGCCTGCGTGACGATCTCTTCCTTGTCCATCCCGATCAGCGGCCGGAAGATGGGCAGCCGCGTTGCGCTGTCGGCGGCGACGATGTTGTCGAGCGTTTGCGAGGCGACCTGGCCAATGACGTCGCCGGTCACCAGCGCGCGGGCGCGGACGTCGCGGGCGATGCGTTCGGCAATCCGCAGCATGAACCGGCGGTAGACGACCACGCGCAGGTCGCCGGGCACACTGAGCGTCACCTGCCGCTGCAGCTCGCCGAACGGCACCAGGTAAAGCCGCGACCGCAGTTGATATCGCGTCAGCACCGCCGCCAGCCGGCGCGCCTTTTCCTGCGAGGTGTTCGACAGGAACGGCGCGCTGTGGAAGTGGATGAGCGTGACATGACAGCCGCGCTTCATCAGGCGCCAGGCCGCCACCGGCGAGTCGATGCCGCCGGAAAGGAGCGCGGCGACGCGGCCGGCGGTGCCAGTAGGCAGGCCGCCGGGACCGGCTTCCTTGTTCATGTAGAGGAAGGCGCTGCCGGGCACAATCTCCACGCTGATCACGAGCTCGGCGCGATCGAGATCCACCTTCCATCCGCGCGCATGCCACACGCGCGACCCCAGGTCGCGCGCCAGGTCCGGCGACGGCACGGCGAACTGCTGATCCGCTCGGCGGACGTAAACACGAAAGCTCGACACGCTCTCGCGCGGTGGCAGGCGCGACACGATCGCCTCGGCCATGCCCTCGAAGTCCAGCGGGATACGCGTCGCCACCGAGTAGTTGGCAATGCCGAAGACGCGGCCCATGCGGTCGCGGATCTCGCCGGCCGTCGCCTCGCGCCCCAGCACGATCTCGATGCGGCCCATCGGCGTCCGCACCTCCTTGACGCTGAGCCCGGCCAGGGCCATGTGGATGTTGCGGACCAGCCGGCCGATGAACCACGGGCGGTTCTTCCCCTTGAGGGCGACTTCCGAGTAGTGGGCCAGGATTGAGGTCATTAAAGGGCAACCACGAAGGACGCCGCGCGGTGTCCCGACACCGCGGCTGACTCGATGGTCGCCGGCAAGCCGGTGTCGATCCAGTCGCCGGCAAGCAGGAAGCCGCGGATGGGTGTCTCGGTCTGCGGGCGCGGCGGGGCGTCGGGCGCGAGCGAGAACGTTGACCGCCTCTCGCGAACGGCGAGCCCCTTGCGGAATGCCGCCGAGCGCGCCGCCGGCACGGCGGCGCGGACATCCGCCAGCGCGGTGGCAATCAACGCGTCGTTCGGCATCGACACGATCGCTTCAGCCCCGCTCGAGATCATCGAGAGGTGCGAGCCCGCGCCGCCGACAATGGCGC
>CAYHCX010000021.1:14581-17516 GCA_964355095.1 uncultured Acidobacterium sp. | reverse complement strand
TCAGCCCCGCTCGAGATCATCGAGAGGTGCGAGCCCGCGCCGCCGACAATGGCGCGGCGATCGAACACCCACTGGAAGGCGCGACCCGGCAGGCCGAGCAGCGGCTCGTGCATCACGGGCCGATCGAACCACAAGTTCACGGTCACGATCGGCAGGCTGGCCAGCGCCGAGGCGTCGGCGATGGTGCCGGCCAACGCCGCGGGCGGCGAGTCGAACAGGCTGCCCAGGCCGTGCCACGGCACCGTGGAGATGACGGCCGCCGCCGGGATGTGCTCGCCGCGCACCCGCACGCCGGTCACCCGATCACCGGCCACTTCCACTTTCGCCGGCGCATTCACGCGCACCTCGTGTCCGCGCGCCTCCAGCCACGCCCGGGCCGGTTCGGCGTAGAGCTCGTCGAGCGGGACCGCCGGCATCACCAGCGCGGCCGACAAGGGGTCGGGCCCGAACATCTGCTCGAGTACGCGGACGAAATACGGCGCGGCGGCTTGATCGATTGACTGGTTGAGGGCCGCCAGCGCGAGCGGTTCCCAGAAGAGCTCGCAGAGCCGCGGCGCCTGGCCGTGGCGGGTGAGCCACTCGCGGACGGTTTCACTGGAGGGGCCCTGGGCGGAACTGAAGTTCCGCCCTTCTGGCGCGAGTGCCGCGTCGCGGTGCCGCCCTTCTGGCGCCAACGAGGCCCCAACGCGGAGAATCGACAGCCGCTCGCGCCAGTTGAGCGCGTCCCACGCCAGCACGCCACCGAGCAAATGCAGCGGCGACGGCACCGGCGGCAGCTTCAGCACCGACTCGTACCCGCGCTGGTCGGTCATCGACAGCGCCAGCCCGGCCTGCCAGCGCACCCGATCGGACGCGCCGATGCGGGCGAGCAGCGCCAGGGTGTCGACGTAACACCCCATTAGGATGTGCTGTCCGTTGTCCACGCGCTCGCCGGTTTCCGGATCGCGGAAGGCGGTGGCCCGTCCGCCGAGTCCCGGGCGCGCTTCGACCACCAGCACGCGCGCGCCGGCCTCTGCCAGTGCGGTGGCCGCGCTGAACCCGGCCACGCCGCCGCCGATGACAATGACGTCGGCGGTCACGCCCGTGCCGTCAGCCGGTAGCCGAGCGCTGACAGCTGACCGCGGGCCCAAATGGAAAGCGCTATCCTGGCGCGGACCGCTTTCGGCACGCGGATCACCTCGGTAAACACGTCGAAACCGCGGCGCTCGATGCGCTCGAGGACCTCGAAGTAGATGCCGCCCATGATCTCCGCCGCGATCAACCGGTGCGCTTCGGCGCGGGGCCGCGCCTGCGCGGCGGCCGAATAGTAACCTCGGGCCCGCTGACACTGGTAAGACAGCAGCCGGCGGATCGGGTCGGTCACCATGCCCGCGCGCAAGCCGCCTTCGGTCACGCCGAACTCCAAGAGATCATCCTGCGGCAGGTAGATGCGGCCATTCGCCAGATCAACCGCGACATCGCGAATGATGTTGGTGAGCTGCAGCGCCAGCCCCAGATTGACGGCGTAGTCGCGCGATCGCGAATCACGGCAGCCGAAAATTTCGATGCAGATCAGGCCCACGGTCGAAGCCACGCGACGGCAGTAGCCGGCCAACTCGTCGAAGGTCTGGTAGCGGGTGTGGCGGAGGTCCATCTCGACGCCGTCCACGAGGTCGTCGAACGGCTGGCGCGACAGAGTGAAGCGGGCCACCACCGGCTTCAGTTGCCGGCCTTGCGAGGTGAGCGGCGCCTCGTCGCCAAAGAGCCGCCCGACTTCCTCGCGCCACTTCGGAATCTCCAACGCGGCCGCGGCTTGGTTGGCCGCTTCGTCCACGGCGTCATCCACGGCGCGGCAAAAATCCCACACCAGGCCGATGGCCTGCCGCTGATCGTTGGGCAGGACTAAGAACGAATAGGAGAAGGAGGTGTCGCGGGCCACAGCAGCACTTTAGAAGCTATCACTAACGCATCGGCGGTGCCGAGCGAGGGCCGTGACGTGAACACGTCGAAGTTCACCGATTCAAGGCGGTCGAGGATGCGCGTGCCGCCGAGCCACGTGGCGCGCAGCTCGTAGCGCAGCCGTCCGCGCACACCGTCGCAGACCGGCCGGCCCTCGTTGAACAGCTGCCGCGTCCGGTCCCCGCAGATTCGCAGCGTCGCGGACCACTCGGGCGACATCGCCTTCCGATCGAGCGCGGCGGGATCGGCGCCGGCGGCCCGCCAGGCTTCTTCGGGGACATACAAGCGCCCGCGCGCCCAGTCGATGGCCAGGTCCTGCCAGAAGTTGGTGAGCTGCAGAGCCGTGCACACGGCGTCGGACGTGCGGTCGAGCGCCGGATCGCGGTGGCCACTTAGCCGCAACACCAACCGGCCCACCGGGTTCGCCGATCGCCGGCAATAGTCGAGCACGTCGTCCCACGACGCGTAGCGGGTGGTCACCACGTCCTGCTTGAACGCGTCCAGGAGGTCATCAAAAAGCTCAGTCGGGAGCTGAAATTGCGCGATGGTGTCGAAGAGCGCCCCGAAGATCAGGTCGGGAGGGCACTTCTGGTCGGGAGGGAACTGCCTGTCGGGAAAGTGCTCGCCGTGCAGCCGGCGCCCCCATTCGTCCAGCAAGCGGAGTCGCTCATCAGAATCGCGCCCAGGCTCGTCTGCGAAATCGTCGGCGGTGCGCGCAAACGCGTAGATCGCCGCGACGTGCGGGCGCAACCGCGCCGGCATCAGCCGGGACGCGACGGGAAAATTCTCGTAGTGCGATTGAGCCAGCGCCTGACAAGCCGCATAGGCCTGTTGGAGATCCGCCCCCGGTTGAGTCATCTGGTGTGTGTCTGATTAGTGGAGTTTGACGAGTGTGCGTCTGATCGATCGGTGTCTAATCTGCGCCTAATCTGCGGCTGTCTTCAATCTGCGGCTAATCTGCGGCTGTCTCTAATCTGCGCCTAATCTGCGGCTGTCT
>CAYHCX010000021.1:0-14481 GCA_964355095.1 uncultured Acidobacterium sp. | reverse complement strand
CTAATCTGCGGCTGTCTCTAATCTGCGCCTAATCTGCGGCTGTCTTCAATCTGTGGCTAATCTGCGGCTGTCTTCAATCTGTGGCTCACCACTTCGTCTCGGCGACGCCGGCCCGGAGGTTGGCGGCCCTCGCAATGGTGAAGAGCAGGTCCGAGAGACGGTTCAAGTAAACGATGACGACTGGCTCGACGGCGTCGGCGCCGAGACGCAGCACCGACCGCTCGGCGCGCCGGCACACCGTGCGCGCGTAGTGCAGGGCGGCCCCGGCCGGGCAGCCGGCCGACAGGATAAAGTGACGGAGCGGCGCAATCTCTTCGTCGAGCTGGTCGATCCAGCCCTCGAGCCGGGCAATGCTGTCGTCGTTGATCACGATCTTCTCGACGCGCGTCGCGATCTTGTGCGAGGGGTCGGCGAGCCGTGCCCCGAGCGCGAACAGGTCGCGCTGCAGCGACACGCACATCTCGTCAAGGTCCCGCGGCAGCCCGGCGGCGCGGACCATGCCCAGGCAGGCCTGCACTTCGTCGACGTCGCCGTAGGCCACCACGCGCGGGTGGGTCTTGGGGACGCGGGTGCCGTCGAACAGGCTGGTGTCGCCGCTGTCGCCGGTCTTCGTGTAGATGGACACTGGTAGGATTATAGGCGCGCGCCGGGACTAAAGTCCCGGCCTCCTGGCACCACTAGCAGCACACTTGCCGCCCACACGAACGCTTCCGCTGCCCGCGCCGCCCTTGCGGCAACGCTTCCGGCGCAACCTGCTCGCCTGGTATCGCAAGAACGGCCGTGACCTGCCGTGGCGGAACACCAGCGATCCGTACCACATCCTCGTGTCGGAGATCATGCTGCAGCAGACGCAGGTGGATCGCGTGTTGCCCAAGTACCACGAGTGGCTCGGTAAGTACCCGAGCTTCGCGGTGCTGGCGGAGGCGACGCCGGCCGAGGTGACCAAGACCTGGTATCCGCTCGGCTACAACATCCGCCCCAAGCGGCTGCAGTCGATTGCGCGGCAGGCCATGGAGAATCACGACGGGCAGCTGCCCTCCGATCACGACACGCTGCTGTCGTTCAAGGGCATCGGTGCCTACACCGCCGGCGCCATCCGCAGCTTCGCGTTCCGCGAGCGCGCCGCCATTCTCGACACCAACGTCGCCCGCGTGTTGTTCCGTATCTTCATCGGCAAGGGCGACCCGAAGAGCCATGCGATGAAGAAGCGGCTGTGGGCGCACAGCGAAGCGGTGCTGCCTCACAAGCACGTGTTCGACTTCAACCAGGCGTTGATGGATTTCGGCGCCACGCACTGCAGCGCGCGCAAGCCGAAGTGCGCGACGTGCCCGATGAAGGGGTTCTGCAGGTCAGTAAGTTAGCAGGGCGATGAGGGCGCGGTCGGCTTCGGGGAACGGCAGGCCGGTCAGCTCGCCGCGCGCGACCCAGCGCATCCCCTGCCCCATCATCGGCTTGGGCACGCCGTCGAACTCACAGCGATAGAAAAACAGCTCGACGGCCTTCTCCGGATACGCGTGCGTGACGGTGTGGACGAGCGTGCCGACGCGGCCGACGATGTCGAGCTCTTCGAACAGCTCGCGCCGCAGCGCCTCCTCGTGGCTCTCGCTGTCGTGGACCTTGCCGCCGGGAAACTCCCAGTGGTCGGCGAGGTGCGTCCCCGCCGGCCGCAGCGTCAGCAGGAACTGGTCATCCTGCTCGATGACCGCCGCCACCACGACGATCGGCGTCATTTCGGTCCGGAGGGGCCCACTGGCACCGGTTGAATCCACGCCATCTTGCCGTTGGACTCGATCACCTTCGCGCGCACGTAGCCTTCGTCACCAGTGAACGTGTAGGTCGCCACCGGCGTGGTGGCTTCGCTCAGGATGCGGCCCTGGCGGCCAATAAACTGGATGCGATACTTGCTGGCCGGCTCGGCCTTCACCGCCAGCGTGAGCGAAGACGCGCTCGCCTCGACGCTCGACATCTGCACGCCGGTGGACGAATAGAAGTCGCCGCGCTCGAGCGCCTCCAGGAGCGCACGCGGTTCGAGCCGTGACGATCGCACGTAGACCCATCCCTTGCCCGGCCGCGGCGCTGCCGGATCTTCCGGCCGCTTGAAGTAATGCGCATCGTCCACGGCAATGCCGTAGAGCATCTTGCCGCTCGACAGGATGCGATCCCACGTCTCTTCGAGGCCGGGCACGCCACCGCCGCCCTGGCTGTTCACGGTCGGATGGCCGTTGAACACCTCGAACAGCTTGGTGCGCTGCACCTGGCCGAGTTCATCCGGAGAAATCGCCCAGCCGAAGTTGGGGTGGTTGATGCTCGGCACCCCGCCTGTGTCGCGGATGGCGTCCACCATCCGCTGCATCATCTCCGGCACGGACGCGCCGCCCGGGAGCGGCACGAAGCGGCCGACATCAAGGCCGTTGACGTGAACGGGCTTGTCGCCGACCCGACCGGTCACCTCCTCGCCCTTCACGACCAGGAACTTGTCGTCGGCGCCGTGCACGGCGTTCAGGCCGTCCACGCTCGTCAGGTAGTTGTGGTCGGTGAGGACCAGGAACTGGTAGTCGCGCTCGCGATACCAGCGCACCACGTCATCCGGCGTCGAGTCGCCGTCGCTGTTCACGGTGTGGGTGTGCAGGTTGCCCTTGTACCAAAGGGCTTGGGGCTTGGGGCTTGGGGCCTGGGCGACGGGTACAGCGACCGCCACGGCGGCCGAAAGCGCGGAGGCAAGCAACAGGAGCCGGGGTCTCGACATCATTCGACAGCCACCTTCATGGGCGCATCATTCCATACCACTGTGACTTCGGTACCTCGTTCGACGAAGTCGCGGTGGACGTAGCCGAGGCCGACCACGGCGTTTCGTCCCGGCGAGAACACGGCGCTGGTGACGCGGCCAATGTCGCGGCCTGCCGAGAAGATGCGCGAGCCCGGTGCCGGGACCGTGGCGGGCGACCCGTCGCCCATCCAGCGCACCAGCTTTTTCGCCACGCGGCCGCCGCCGCGGTGCGTCACGCGGACAATGACTTCCTGGCCGACGTAGCAGCCCTTGGTGAACGAAATGGCGCGGTCCTCGATGCCGGCCTCGATCGGAATGGTCTCGGTGTCCATGTCCACGAGAAACCGGGGGATACCGCGCTCGATGCGCACCACCTCGAACGTGTCGAGGCTGATCTCTGGATAGTGGAAGCCATGGGGCTCGCCAGCGTCGACGATCCTGTCGGCCAGGGCGCCGCCAGACGGATCGCCGGGAGTTATCGCCGTCCACACCTCCAACGCCCCGCTTTGATCGAGCACCTGGACGTCTTCGACGAAGATCAAGCCATCCAGCCGATCACGCAGTGACGACGCCAGAGGGGCCGGCACGTCGAGGAGCAACCGGTCGGCGCGGGCCACGACGTTCATGTCGGTGATCATGCGGCCCTGGGCCGTCAGATAGGCTGCATAACGCCCCTCGCCCTGTGCCAGCGAGGCCACGTCGTTGGTCACCAAACCCTGCAGCCAGTCGGCGCGATCCTTCCCGGTTATTGTCAACACGGCACGGTCAGTGCGCCTGACCACGCCGCCTTCCGTCCGGAGGGCCCGGTAGCCGTCGAGGGAAAACATGTTTTAAGCTGTTGTGTGACCCTCACCCATCTTACCGGCGTTGTGCTTGCGCTCCTGTTCACGGCCACCGGGGCCGCCGCCCAGGCCGCCCTGCCGCCGCCGCCCAATGACCCGGGCACGTCGTTCCTGGTGTTTTTCCGTTCCCAGCCAATCGGGCGCGAAGACGTCACCGTGGTCCGCCAGGCGGACGGCTGGATTGTCCGCGGCTCCAGCCGGCTCGGCCCGCCCATCGACATCACCACTCGCACGGCGGAAGTGATCTACGACCCGCAGTGGCGGCCCCGGTCGTTGCTGATCGACGGCGTGGTGCGCGGGCAGGACGTCACGCTGAAGACCACGTTCGGCGACGGCAAGGCCTCCAACATCATTGCCGTGCAGGGCGCGCCGCAGTCGAAAGTGGACGCGGTGTCGGCCGATCCGGTGGTGCTGCCCAATTCGTTCCTCGGGTCGTACAGCGCGCTGGCCATGCGGCTCCAGGGCCTGAAGCCCGGCGCCGAGCTGAAGGCGTACATCGCGCCGCAGGCGGAAGTCACGGTCAAGCTGATGGCGGTCGCGACCGAGCGCATCGACACGCCGCGCGCCGCGATCGATGCCAGCCGCTACTCGCTGGTCTTCGTCAACCCGCCGCCGGCGCCGGAACTGCCGGTGAGCTTGTGGGCCGATCCCAACGGCCGCCTGCTGCGGTTGAGCATCCCGTCGCAGACGCTGGAGATGGCGCGCGAAGACATCGCCTCGGCGGCGTCGCGGACCGCGTCGTTCTCCGTTCCCGGTGACGCGTCCGTGAAGATCCCGGCACTCGGCTTCAACCTCGCCGGCACCATCACGCGACCGCCGAATGCCAGGGGCCCGCTGCCAGCCCTGGTGCTCATCGGTGGGTCCGGCCCGACCGATCGCGATGAAACGGTGGCGGGGATCCCGGTATTCGGGCAACTTGCCCGCGATCTCGTGAACGCCGGCTTCATCGTGGTTCGTTACGACAAGCGCGGCGTGGGACAGAGCGGAGGACGCGCCGAATCGGTGGCGATCGCCGACTATGCCGAAGACGCGCGCGCCGTCGTGGTGTGGCTCGACAAGCAGGACGGCGTGGACAAGAAGCGCATCGGACTGGTCGGGCACAGCGAGGGCGCGGCCGTGGCCATGCTCACGGCCGGCCGCGAGCGCGGCAAGGTCGGCGCCATCGCGTTGCTGGCTGGGCCCGCCACCAACGGCGCGACCGTCGTCCTCGAACAGCAAGAGCACCTGTTGGCGCAGATGCAGATGGACGACGCGCAGCACGCGGAGAAAGTGGCGCTGCAGGAGAAAATCAACGCCGCGGTGATTTCGGGTCGCGGCTGGCAGGACCTGCCCGAGGCCGCCCGCAAGGTGGCCGACACGCCATGGTTCTACAGCTTCCTGACCTTCGACCCGGAACGGGCGATGCGCGACACGCGCCAGCCGGTGCTGATCCTGCAAGGTGAGCTGGACACGCAGGTGAAGCCGTACCACGCCGACAAGCTCGCTGAGTTCGCGCGGGCACGCAAGACCAAGGCGGAGGTCGAGGTGGTGAAGATCCCGGGCGTGAACCACCTGTTCGTGGCCGCGAAGACCGGCGAGGTCGCGGAGTATCCGTCGCTCGGGTCCGATGCGAAGGTCACGCCCCAGGCCGGCGCGGCCATTGCCGCCTTCATGACCAAGGCGCTCCGGGATTGATCAACGCGAGCGCCCTGCTGATTCGGGTGACGGGCCACGATCGGCCCGGACTCACCCACGCCCTCACCTCGATCCTCGCGCGCTACCATGTGCGCGTGCTGGACATCGGCCAGGCGGTGATTCACGACGGGCTGGCGTTCGGCATCCTGATCGAACTCCGCGAGGAGCTGCGGTCGTCGGCGCTGCTCACCGACCTCCTCCTTGAATCCCATCGTCTCGGCGTCGAGGTGAAGTTCTCGGCTTCCACGTCGGATGAGTACGCGGCCTGGGTGAATGCGCAGGCGCGGCGGCGGTTCATCATCACGCTGCTCGGACCGGCGATTGGCGCCTCGCACATCGCGCAGGTGTCGGGCATCCTGGCCGACGCCGGGCTCAACATCGACCGCATCGATCGGCTGTCGTCGCGCGTGCCGTTGCAGATGGACGACACCCAGCTGCGCTTCTGCGTCGAATTCACGGCCACCTCGCCAGACGCGGCCACAGTCGTTGACGAGGATGCGGTTCGCACCGGGCTGGCGACGATGACCGAGGCCGGGGACGTCGATGTGGCGTTCCAGCACGACTCGATTTTCCGCCGCAACCGGCGGCTGGTCGCCTTCGACATGGACTCGACCCTGATCCAGGGCGAGGTGATCGACGAGTTGGCCGCGCTGGCCGGGGTCGGCGCCCGGGTGCGGGCCATCACCGAGGCGGCAATGCGGGGCGAGCTGGACTTCCAGGCCTCGTTCCGCCGCCGCGTGGGCCTGCTGAAGGGCCTCCCTGAGTCGGCGTTGCGGCAGGTGATCGAGCGCATGCCGCTGACCGATGGCGCGGAACGCCTGGTGAGCACGCTGCGCCGGCTGGGCTACAAGACGGCCATCCTGTCTGGCGGTTTCACCTTCTTCGGGGCCGTGCTGCAGAAGCGCCTCGGCATTGACCACATGCACGCCAACACGCTCGACATTCGCGACGGGGTCGTCACGGGAGAGGTCGTGCCGCCCATTGTCGACGGCGCCCGCAAGGCCGAGATGTTGCAGGCAATCGCGGCGAGCGAGGGCCTGAGTCTCGAGCAATGCATTGCCGTCGGTGACGGCGCCAACGATTTGCCGATGCTCAGGCTCGCCGGCCTGGGAATTGCGTTCCGCGCCAAGCCGCTGGTGCGCTCGAGCGCCGGGCAGTCAATCTCGTCGCTGGGGCTCGACGGGATTCTCTACCTGATCGGTGTGCGCGATCGGGACATCAGTCCCGAAGGATGATTCTCATGGACTTCCCAACTGCCGCCGTCATTGTCAGATTCGAGCACCTGAGACTCATGCGAGAGCGCCTGGGGGGCGCGTCGCGCGTGGCCGTGTATTCGGACGCCGATTCACTCCATGTGCTGGCCTCAATCGAGACCCACCCTCCGGAAATCCTGGTCATCCACCAGGCGTTCGCCGCCTCGTCGCGCGGCGCCACGCTGGTCGCCGGGCTCAAGTCCAAACCGGGGATCAGCACCGCGGTTCGCGTTCTGATCGAAGACGAGGACACGGCGCCGTTGATGCTGGCGCAGACGACGCTTTCGGGGGAAGACGCCCTGCTGGAGACGTCACGCCCGCTCGATCGCGCCGGCACGCGCCAGGCCGCGCGCTACCCGATGAACCGCCGCGCCGTTGTGGTCAACGGCGAATCGGGGCAACTCGTCGACCTGTCGGTGACGGGTGCGCAGGTGCAGGTGTCGACGCGCCTCCGTCCCTCTCAGGTCGTGCGCGTGGTGTTGCCGGACGAGGGCGGCGAGATGCGGTGCCAGGGGACCGTGGCGTGGTCGATCGCCGTGCCGGCCGGCGGAACCGTCCAGTACCGGGCCGGGCTGGAGTTCATCAACCCGAACTCGACGGGCCTCGCGGCCTTCTGCACTCGGTTCGGGGGCGCCGCCGAAGCGCATCAGCGGTCGACGTCGCGTGGCGCGACCTGATCAGGACTCCCGGTTCCACATCCCGGCGACGCGCTCGCGGAGCCGCATGGCGCCCTCGCCGTAGTTCTCCCCTTCCGCGAACGCCATCGGCTCGCCGAACGCGACGGTGACGCGGTGGCCGCTCCACGGCAGCAGGAGCTTCCAGTTCAATGACCGGTTGCGCGGCCACAGTTCGTAGATCCCCTTGATCGCCACCGGCACGATCGGCACGCCGAGGTGCTGCGCCAGGATCGGCGACCCTTTCTTGAACCGCTTCACGGTGCCGTCGATCGACCGCTCGCCTTCCGGAAACAGCACCAGGGTCTTGCCGTGCGCCAGGCCGAACGCGCCGGCCTTCATCGCCGGCACCAGGTTCGAGTCGGCATCGACCGGCACCAGGTTGATGGTCCGCGCCACCCAGCGCGTGAACGGGGTCTCGAAGTACTCGACCGCGCCGACGTAAAACAGGTTGCGCCAGACGCGGTACGGCAATACGCCAACCACGAAGAGCGGGTCGAGATAGCTCTGGTGGTTCGGGCTGATGATGAAAGCGCCGTCTTTCGGCAGCTGGTCGAGCCCGGACACGCGCACCCGGCCGAGCGCCACGCGAACGAGCTTTGACAACGCAAACAGGATCGGCGTCGCGATCGGCCGCCGCTCCAGCAATCCGCCAAGCACCGGGTCGCTGGTGGGTGGAAGGTCGCGCAACAGGACCGCCCAGGACTCGTCGGCGGTGACCGACAAACCTAAAGGTTTGTCGCCACGAAGACCTGAAGGTTTGTCGTCTTCACTTCCCGGCCGCACCGCCTCCACCAACTGCCGCACCGTGAAGATCTCGTGGGTGGCCGACTGCGGCACCTTCACGTTGAAGCGCTGCTCGAGTTCGGTCAGCAACTCGACCCGCTCCATGGAGTCGAGCCCGAGGTCCAGCTCGAGGTTGGCGTCTGGACGCACGCGCGCCCGGCCGCGCAGCCGCGCCTGAATCACCCCTGCCGCCGATGACACCTGCGCGTCGTTCAGCCAGGAGCTGTCCGCTTCCGACAACGGCGCCGCGGCGCCCTGAGCGGCCGATGCCTGGCGCTCGCGCACCCGCCGCTCGACCTCGTGGCGCTTGATTTTTTGCGTGGTAGTGCGCGGCAGCGGCTCGAACCAGATGTCGTAGCCGAGCACGCGCTTGTGCGCCGGCAGGCCGACCGCGAGCCCTTCGACCTCGAACCGAATGATGTCGCCGGCGTTGACGATCTTCCGCTCGCGCATCAGGTCGAGGTCCGGCACCACCACGGCATGGAGCCGCTCGGTGCTGGGCCGGCCCGGCTCCACCACCCCCATCACGCAAATCTCCTTCACGTACGGTGACTGGCGATAGTGCGCCTCGATCTCTTCGGGGTAGATGTTCTTCCCCGACGCCAGCACGATCATCTCCTTCTTGCGGCCGGTGATCTGCAGGCGGCCCTCGGCGTCGAACCGGCCCAGGTCGCCGGTCAGGAACCAGCCGTCCTGTATCACCTGCGCGGTGGCGTCAGGACGATTGAAGTAACCCTGCATCACGATCGGTCCGCAAATCGCGATCTCGCCATGCTGACCGGACGCCTCGGGCGGCAGGATCTTGATCTGCACGCCCGGCAGCGGCCGGCCCACGGTGTCGATGTGCGCCTCGCCCGGCATGCTGATGCTGGCGGCGGCGCTGGTCTCGGTGAGGCCGTAGGCCTGGAGAATGGTGAAGCCCAGCGCATATAAGTCGCGGCCAATCGCCGGGTCGAACTTCGATCCGCCGGTCACGAACAGGCGCATCTTGCGGCCCATGATCTTGTGGACCTTGCCGAAGAAAAGCGGCCCGGCGTTGACGCCCATCCGGCGCAACCGGAAGCTCAACTCCAGCAGGACCCGGAACAGCAGCCGTGTCACGAAACCGGAGGCCTCAACCTCCTTCATCACCCGCTGGTGAATCAGGTAGAAGAACTGCGGCACGCAGCAGAAGATCGTGATCTGCCGCTCCGACAGCGCCCGCACCAGATCCGTCGAGTTGATGGTCTCCAGGTAGACGACGCGCGCGCCGACGGCGAAGGGGAGCAGCAGGTTGGCCAGCTGCGCCAGCGAGTGGAACAGCGGCAGTACGCCGAGCAGCGCATCCTGATGGGTGACGGTGACGACCTTGAACGCCGCGTCACGCTCCGCCAGCAGGTTGGCGTGCGTCAGCACTACTCCCTTCGGGTCGGACGTGGTTCCGGAGGTATACAGAATCACCGCCGGTGCCTCGGATGCGTACTGCCCGCCTTCGCGGCCGGAGGCCGCTTCGGCGAGGTCTCGCCGAAGCCCGCCTGAATCAGCGCGAGCGGAGGCGGATGCCTCGGGTGCAAGGGGTGCACTGGTGCCGGGTGCCGAGTGCAGGTCGACGATGTCGATCTTCGAGTCGAGCAATCCCTCGTTCAGTGCCGCGGCGGCGACGGGTCGCAGCCGCTCGCTCACGAACAACAGCCGCGCGCCTGAATCGCCGACGATCGTCGCCACCTGTTTCGCCGAATAGTTGGTATCCAGCGGAACGGCGGTGGCACCCGCGCGAAGAATGCCCAGGTAGACCGCGCACCAGTGCGCGTCGTTGTGGGCGAGGATGGCGCAGCGGTCGCCGGGTTGGACGCCGTTCGACACCAGCCACGACCCGTGCGCCACGGCCAGGTCGTGCAGTTGCTGGTAGGTGAACCGGTCAACCCGGTCGGGCCGCTGAATCTCGATAGCCGTGCGCTTGCCGAACCGCGCAACGGTATCAGCGAACATCGACCAGAGGGTTTGGGGAGCCAACGGGTAGATTCTAAGGGTTATCGGCCCGGAGCCAGCCAGCGGACCTCGAGATACGTCACCGAGCCGCCAACCACCGAATACCAGTGCGGCGAGTCGGCGGGGACGATGATCAGGTCGCCCTTCGCGACCTTCTGTGTGTCTATCATTCCCTCCGGGTATGATTGATTCCTCCGATGCCCGAACCCCTCCGCATCGCCTTCCTCGGCTGCGGCTTCATCACTCGAGTGCACAGCCGGAACCTGCGACGGTTCAGGAGCGAGATCGTCTGCGGCTACGCCAGCCGCGACAAGGCCAAGGCCGAGGAGTTCTGCGGTAAGTACCGCGGCACCGGCAGCTACGCCGACTACGCCGAGGCCATCGCCGACCCGAACATCGACGCGGTGGTGGTCGCGGTTCCACCCACCTATCACCTGAACCTCACCCTGCAGGCGCTCTCGGCCGGCAAGCACGTGCTCGTCGAGAAGCCGGCCTTCCCGACCATGGCGGGTTACGAGGTGGTGCGGGAGGCGCGCGACCGTGCCGGCCGCGTGGTGCTGGTGGGCGAGAACGACCACTACAAGCCGCTCGCCATCACCCTCCGCAAGCTGCTCGCCGACGGCGTGATCGGCGAGATGGTGTTCGGCCACTTCAGCAGCATCGTCAAGCGCCTGAAGACCGCGGACGACTGGCGTAACGACGAGGCCATGGCCGGCGGCGACGCGTTTTTCGAGGAAGGCATCCACTGGCTGCACCTGGCCGGCAGCCTCGGTCCGAACATTACCAGCATCACCGGCTTCCGGCCGTCGCCGCCTGCCCTGAGCGCAGTCGAAGGGTCGCCGGAGGGCCCCGATCGCCGCGCCAAGAGCATGCTGGTGGCCTTCAACTACGACAACGGCGCCGTCGGCGCGCTCTACTACTCGCGCGAGATTCCGTCGTTACTGAAGGGTCTGCGCCTGTCGAAGCTGTACGGGCGCCAGGGCATCATCACCTTCGAATCCAACGGCCTCGGCCTGCTCGTGCGCGGCACGGGCTTCCCGCGCATCATGTTCCCCGGCTTCCGCGACATCCGCGGCTACCAGGCGATGTATCGCGATTTCCGCCAGTCGATCCTGAATTGCACGGCGCCTGAGATGAGTCTCGAGCGGGCGATGGACGATCAGCGGTTGATGGATCAGATCTACCGAGCGACCTGAAATGGAGAATCGAGCTGGCTCCAGCGGGCCGCCACCACGGAGCGGCCCGTCAGATACATGGGACATCATCATCATCGGCAGCGGCGCCGGCGGCGGCACCGTGGCAAGGGCGCTGGCTGACACCGGCGCGAACATCCTCGTGCTCGAGCGCGGCGACGCCATCCCGCGGGAAGACCAGAACTGGAACCCCGACGCGGTGTGGCGGGAACTGCGCTACCGCACCACGGAAACCTGGCTGGATGAAAAGGGCGCGCCGTTTCGCCCCTACACGCACTACTGCGTCGGCGGGAACACCAAGTTCTGGGGCACGGTGATGTACCGGCTGCGTCCGCAGGACTTCAAGACCCTCGAGCACATGGACGGCGTCTCGCCGGCGTGGCCGATCGACTACGACACGCTGGCGCCGTACTACGACCGTGCGGAAGAATTGTACGGCGTGCACGGCCAGCACGGCGTGGACCCGACCGAAGCGCCGCGGGGTCCGTATCCTTTTCCGCCCGTTCCTCACGCCCGCGTCGTCGACGAGATTGTCGAACGACTGAAACGGCAGGGCCTGCACCCGTCGCCGCTGCCGCTCGGGCTGCAGGAGCACTGCGTCCTCTGCAACACCTGCAACTCGTTCCCGTGCAAGATTCACGCGAAGAGCGATGCCGAGATCTGCGGCGTGCGGCCGGCCCTGGCCCGGCCCAACGTCGAGTTGTGGACCAGCGCGACGGCGCGACGGCTGATCACGGATGCCAGCGGCAAGCGGATCGAGGCCGTGGAGGTCGAACGAGCGGGCGAAACCCTCCGCGTGTCGGCGCCGCTGGTGATCGTATCGTGCGGTGCCGTGAACTCGGCGGCCCTTCTTCTGCGTTCGGCTAACGACAAGCATCCCGACGGCCTGGCCAACTCGTCGGGCCTCGTCGGCAAGCGCTACATGGCGCACCTCGCGACCATGATGCAGGGCTTTCACCCGTTCCGCGTCAACGACACCGTGTTCCAGAAGACGGTGGCGATTAACGACTTCTACCTGAAGGGCCCGAGCAGCCGCTTCCCTCTCGGCCAGATCCAGTCGCAGGGCCGCACGCACGGCGTGATGGCGCACACGGTGGCGCCGGCGATTCCGCTCTGGGTGTACGAAGCGTGGGTCGCTCGCGGCGTGGACTGGCTGGCCATGACCGAGGACCTGCCACGCGTCGACAACCGGGTGACGGTGGGGCCGAACGGCCAGATCCGGCTGCAGTACAAGCCCAACAACCTGCGCGCGCACGAGCAACTCGTGCGCGAAGCGAAACAAATTCTGCGCCAGCTCGGCTTCTGGGTGGTGATGACATACTCGCACAAGGCGAAGAACACCACGCACCAGTGCGGCACGCTGGTGTTCGGCACCGACTCGCGCAAGTCGGTGCTCGACACCTATTGCCGCGCCCACGACGTCGACAACCTGTTCGTGGTGGACGCCTCGTTCTTCCCGTCTTCAGCGGCCGTCAACCCCGGCCTGACCATCGTTGCACAGGCCCTGCGGGCCGCTGACCACATCCGTTCGTCCCATTTGTAACCGCGCGCTCCACTATGTAGGATTCACGTTTGCTTCGCACCAATGGACGTGTCAAGCAATAGGCGGCACAGAGATGAAAGCGCCAGTAGTCAGGCATCGGAAGGACACCTGCGCCGGCAGTTAGTCAGTACTCCAATCAGAAGGCACAGACGAGATAATAGGAGGCATGAAAGCGCGCTCGTTCAGCCACGTCGGCATCACCGTCCGGGACTTCAACACCTTTGTCCGTTTCTACTGGGATGTCTTCGGCTGCCCGCTCGTGGGCGTCTCCGACACGCCGCCGGATCGCGTGCGCAGCTTCTTCGGGGTGGACGCTCCCGCCCCAAGCTGCAAGATCGGCTGGATCCGCGTGCCGGGCGGCGCCGTGCTCGAGATCTTCGAATTCCAGCCGCAGCAGCCGCTGGTGCAGGGGCCGTGGAACAAGGTCGGCCTCACCCACTTCAGCCTCAACGTCCGCAACACGCAGAAGTGGTATGACTACCTGGTCAGCAAGGGCGTGGAAGTGGTGTCGAAGCCCGAGAAGTCGCCGCGCGGCCACACGTTCTTCTTCGCGAAAGACTGCGACGGCAACCTGATTGAGCTGATGGACCTCGGCTACATGCACTACGTGCTCGATTGGTTCGGTCCCCTCGGCGGGTTCCTCTTCCGGCGGGGAATGTACAAGCAGTACTACGAGACGAAGAAGTAACAGGAGACTAAAAGATCAGAAGAAACATAATGTTTTCTTCTGTCCTCCTGAACTCCTGTTAACTCCTGGACTCCTGTCAAGGCGTCACGATGGTGGTCGGCGCCTGGTCGGGCGGCGGCACTTCGAGGAACTGGAACGCCAGGTTCGACACCAGGCAGTACGACACGAAGAAGTAGAAGCCTGACCCAACGACCGCGTCGAGGTTGTCGGTGGCCTTCGCCGCCAGGAATGCGATGAACACACCGACGGCGAACACGTCGGCCATTGCCCACTTGCTGATCGATCGCACGAACAGGTAGAGCCGATACCTCGCGGCCGGGGTCTTGGTCGCCAGAATCACCCCCAGCAGCGCGGCCTTGATGAACGGGACGATGATGCTGAAGAGCAGCACCAGGCCCGAGACGAAATAGTTTCCCGATTCGTAGAGGCTGCGCACGGCCTGTACGACGTTCTGGGTCTGGCGGTAGATCTCCGTTGGCTTGTTGAAGATGGGAATCGACGCCACGATCGTGAGCGCCGGCTGCGCGAGGCCCGGGATCAACAGGCCGATGGATACCAGGGTCAGGCCAACCGCGGCCTTGTTGCGAGTCGTCATCCGCGCAATCTAGCAGAATGTCGCACCGGTGGTCGATTGCTTTGGCGGCGGCTACACTGACGTCATGAACGGAAGGCGGCGAGCGGGCCTGCGCGAGCTTGTACCGCAAGTCAGCCGGTGTCGTTTACACTGAAGCCCACATCCGATCATGTGGACCCTTCAATCCATCGACCCTGCCGACGCTGAACTGACGTTTCGCCTGCTGCCAGGCACGCTCAAGACCATGGGCCGCGCGCCGCGCGCGGACTTCGTGGTGGACGCCGCCCTGGTATCGCGCGTGCACTGCCGCTTCACCCTGAGCGAGGCCAACGAGCTCGAGCTCGAAGACCTGGGCAGCACCAACGGCACGTTCGTGAACGGCCGCAAGGTGATCAAGGCCATGCTGAACGACGGCGACAAGCTGACCATCGGGCGGGTCGAGTTCGTGGTCAACGCGGAACCGAACGCGCAGCGAGCCGGAAGCCCGAAGACGACCTGGTCGATATAGGGGCTTGAGGC
>CAYHCX010000020.1:42295-52642 GCA_964355095.1 uncultured Acidobacterium sp. | reverse complement strand
TCGAGGGAATCGCCCCACACGATATGGTCGTCTTCGGAAGAATCGCCCCACACGATGTGTTCGGTGTCGAGAGAATCGCCCCACACGACGTGGTCGTCCGTGAAAAAATCGCCCCACACGATGTGGGCATCGTCGAAGAGATTGCCCCAGACGATGTGCTCACCGTCGCTGGCGGCGACCAGGTCGTCGCCCCAGACGATGTCCGTGCTCCACGATGCGAAGGTGTCGAGGACCGTGCTGGTTGGATCGATCCAGACGCCGGGACCCCAGGTGACCGCACCACCCCAGACCACTGCGGACGTCCACGCCCGCTCGTGGCGCGCGATCGACTCGCCCCACACCATGCGGTCGCCCCAGATGACGCGCTGGCGCCACGGACGCCACCAGCCCGCGATCTTCGTCGCCGGGATCACGCCCCGTTCGAGCCAGTGGCTGCCGACCGGCGCCGCGGGGTCGATCGTGCGCGCCAGCTCGATGGCGCCCGCGGCGTTGAGTCCGCCGGCGCCCTGATCGAACTGCGGCGGAACCGGGCCATCGTCGCCGCCCACGGTGAGCGCGGTGTATTGCAGCAGCATCTTCACGGTGTTCGGCGCCAGCGGCGCCGCGGCGCCGCTATCGCGGCGGTTGGCTTCGACCATGAGCGCGACCACGCCGCTCGTGACCGCGGTCGCCATGCTCGTGCCGCTCAGCGCCAGGTACGGGCCCTTCGCGCGGGATGCGGGCGCTGCGCGGTACAGGCCCGAGAACGGATTGGTGATCGCTATCAAGGCGTGGCCGGGCGCGAGGATGTCGGGCTTGATGCGCGCGTCGTACCAGGTCGGGCCGCGGGAGCTGTACGGGGCCACCGTGTCGTCGGCGCGGTCCGCGGTGTGGTTCGTGATCAAGGCGCCGACCGTGATCGCCGATGGCGCGTTCCCAGGCGAAGTGATGCCGCCGTAGCCGGTGGAGGGAGCACCGGGGCGCTGGCCGAAGTTGCCGGCGGAAGTGACCACCACGATGCCGGCCGCGGTCGCCCGCTCGACCGCCAGCACGAGGGGATCGGTGGCGGGCGGCTCGAGCACGGGATGGCCAAGCGACAGGTTGATAATGTCGATCCCGAGCGCGGCCCGGTGCTCGATCGCAAACTCGAGCGCACTGAGCACGTCGCTGGCGTATCCCCGGCCGTTGGCGTCGAGCACCTTCAGCCCAATCAGCCGGGCACCCGGGGCCAGGCCGGCGTAGGCCCCGAGTGACAGGGCGCCAGAGCCGGCAATTAAACCGGCGACGTGCGTGCCGTGGCCATAGGCGTCGGAAGGGAAGGCGGCAACGCCGCCGGCGGTGAAGTCGTAGAACGCCGCGATCCGGCCCCACAGGTCGGGCATTGGCGCGATGCCCGAGTCGATGACCGCTATGCCGACACCCTGGCCGCCCTGTGCGCGGGCCGGCAGGCCCAACGTCCGGCGGAGGTTCTGGACGTCGGTGGTCGCCGTCGCGGTCAGCATCAGTGTGGTCGTGTTCGACGCGACGCCTGGCTCGTTGTCCGCGGTCACGCGGGCGTCGGTCGAAATGCCGGCCACGTCCGGATCCTGCGCCCAGCGCTGCAGCTCGCCGGCGCCGAGTGCCACCGCCAGTGCGCCGGCACCGCGGTAGTTGCGATCTACCCGGATCCCGCGCGTGCGCATCCGCTCCCGGAGCCTGGCGCCTGTTCCCGTGCGATATCGAATGAGCACCCGTGACGGCAGACCGGCATCATGCGCCGCGCTGACCGTGGCATCCATGGTGACCCGCCCACCAGCGCGCGGACCGGCGGTGACGGCCGGCGGGGCGATGCACAGACCGAGCACGGCCAAGCTGGCGATGATGATGGTCTTCATGAGGCGGCCATCAGCAAGGGTCGTTCCCCGGACGGAACCCGCGGGAAGTGACGGTGTTCCGGCCAGTGACCTGTCGGCGCAACGGCCAAGGGTGTCGGCCGGCCGACGCCAGGGATCGGAATTCCGACGCACTGCCGACCGCGACCCGGCCTGCGGACGCGTTAGGGGAGTCCGCCTATAATCGAGGCGGTGCCCCGCGTTCGTGTCCTCCGTCCACTCCCACGCACGGTCACTCGTCCGCTGTCGGTCCTGGCCCTGCTGGCATGGGTCGTGACGATGGGCGTGATGGTCAACCGGTCGTACCTCCAGGCCTCGCCGATCAACCTGGCCACCGACCTGGCGCGTTATGGCACCACCGCGCAGTGGCGCGGCGTCTACTACCGCGGCGAGAAGATCGGTTTCACCGTGAGCCAGGTCGAGCGGACCGACGACGGGTTCGACCTGCTCGAAGACGGCCGCCTGCAGTTCGCCCTCCTCGGCGCGACGACGGCCGCGGTCTTGAAGACCACGGCGCACGTCGATCGATCGTTCGCCCTCAGGACCTTCGAGTTCTCCCTCGACCCGGGGACCGGGCCGCTCACGGTGCGCGGGCGGCTTGACGGCCTCCGCCTGTCGCTCGACATCATCTCGGCGAGTGGCACGCGCACGGAAACGCGCGACCTCGAGGAAGCGCCGGCGCTGATGCTGAGCCTCGGCCGCCGTCTGGCGAGTGAAGGCTTGGCGGCCGGGACGCGCCGCGAGTGGATGGTGTTCGACCCGGCGACCATGAAGAACGCGCCGGTGCGGCTGGCCATCGGCAACCGCGAGGTAGTGACCGGCGGCGGGCGTCCCATCCCCGCGTTCCGCGTCGACATGACGTTCTCCGGCCTCACCACCACGGCGTGGATCACCGACACCGGCGAGATCGTGCGCGAGGAAAGCCCGATGGGGCTGATCTCGGTCCGCGAGTCGCGGGAGCAGGCCACCGCGCTCGCGGTCTCGAAGACCATGCAGGAAGACATGCTCGGTGCCTCCGCCGTCGTCCCGACCATGCCGCGCCGGATGCGCATCGACGAGCCGCGGGACGTGCTGCGGCTGCGGATGCGCGTCGACGGCGCCGACCTGACGGGCGGCGATCTGCAGGGAGTGGGGCAGTCGGTTGACGGCAACGTCATCGAGATGGTCGATGCGCGCGGCCTCGAGCCGGGCCCGGCCGACCCCGACCTCGAGCGCTACCTGAAGCCCGAGGCGTTCATCGAAAGCGACGCGCCCGAGATTCGGGCGGAGGCCGAGCGCATGGTGACGGGCCTCACCGGCGTGCGGGCGCGGGCCGAGCGGCTGACCCGCGAGGTCAACCAGCTGGTGGAGAAGAAGCCCACCGTGAGCTTGCCGTCGGCGACGGAAGTGTTGCGGACCAGGGTGGGTGACTGCAACGAGCACACGGTGTTGTTCGTGGCGCTGGCGCGATCGCTGGGCATCCCGTCGCGGATCAACGTCGGCCTGGTCTACGTGCGCGGCGCGTTCTACTACCACGCCTGGCCCGAGGTCTACCTCGACGAGGGCAACGGCCGCGGCCTGTGGCTGCCGGTGGACCCGACCTTCAACCAGTTTCCCGCCGACGCCACCCACGTCCGGCTGGCGCGGGGCGGGTTGGACAAGCAGACGGCGATCCTGCCGCTGATTGGCCGCGTCAGGATGGCGGTGCTGCAGGTGGACGTGGTCCCCGGCTCGACGCCGATTCTCGTCGGCCGGACAGACGCGGACGTGAGTCCGCTCGCCCTGCCCATTCCCCAGCGGCAAGACCGCGGATGCTGGTTCACGCGCTGCGCGGGTGGCAGATGATCGCCGTCGAGAATCTGGTCAAGCGTTTCGGGAAGTTCACCGCCGTTGACAACGTGTCGATCACCGTCGAGCCAGGGCAGATTCACGGCTTTCTCGGCCCGAACGGCGCCGGCAAGACCACCAGCATCCGGATGATTGCCGGACTGCTGAAGCCGGATGCCGGGCGCATTCTCGTGAACGGCCACGACCTGGCGCGGGAGCCCGAGGCGGCGAAGGCGTCGCTGGGGTTCATTCCCGACCGTCCGTTCATCTACGACAAGCTCACCGCCGGGGAGTTCCTGCGCTTTCACGGCGGCCTCTACGGGATGGACGGCGGCGACACCGAGACGCGCATCACCGAGATGCTGGAGATCTTCGAGCTGGGCCGCTGGCAGCACGAGCTGGTCGAAAGCTTCTCGCACGGCATGAAGCAGCGGCTGGTGATGAGCGCCGCGTTCCTGCATCGGCCGAAGGCCGTGCTGGTGGACGAGCCGATGGTCGGCCTCGACCCGCGCGGCGCGCGGCTGATCAAGGACATCTTCCGCCGCATGGCGTCGCGCGGCGTCGCCATCCTGATGAGCACGCACACGCTCGAAGTGGCGCAGGAGATGTGCGACCTGATCAGCATCATCCTGAAGGGCCGGATCATCGCCCACGGCACGGTGGCGGACGTGCGGGCCATGGCCGGGACACCGGACGAGGAGCTGACGCCCGTGTTCCTGAAGCTCACCGGCGGCGGCGGGCTCCAGGAGATCGACGAAATCGTGTAATGGACGGCACCAGCATCACCCGGCCGTTCCCGTACCTGCTGCTGCCGACGTGGTGGGCGTCGCGCAATCGCGCGCGGCGGCGCGAGAAGGGCGACCTGCTGCGCGGCCTGATGTTCGGCGGCATCGCCGTGGCCGTGATCGGCGCGCTGTTCGCCGGCTCGTTCTGGGTCACCTGGCAGGCCGCGGACTACACAGAACTGGGCGACTACCTGATTCGCATCGGCCTGTCGTGGCTGTTTCTCACGTTCCTGTCGTTCCTCGCGTTCAGCGCGGTGGTGACCTCGCTGTCCACCTTCTTCCTGTCGGAGGATCTGCGGCTGATGCTCGCGGCGCCGGTGGCGCCGCGGCGGCTGTTCCTGGCGCGATTCGCGCGGACGCTGGGGCAGTCGGGCTGGATGGTGGTGGTCTTCCTGGTGCCCGTGCTGGCCGGCATCGGCGCCGCCAAGTGCGCGCCGCTGTCGTTTATCCTCATCGCCATCCTGACCGTGGTGCCGTTCGTCGTGATTCCGGTCGGCGTCGGCTCCGCGGTCACGCTCCTGCTCGTCAACGTGTTCCAGGCCCAGCGCGCGCGCGACATCCTGATGTTCATGGGCCTGGTGTTCGCGACCAGCATCGTGCTGCTGCTCCGCTTCCTCCAGCCGGAACGCCTGCTGCGCGTCGAGTCGATGCCGGAAGTGACCGCGTTCTTCGCCACGCTCCAGTCGCCGATCACGCCGCTGCTGCCGTCGTTCTGGGCCGGGGAGGCGCTGTTTGCCGGCGTGCACGGCGGCCGCGACTGGTTGCACATCGCCGCCTTGTGGACGACCGCGGCGGCGGTGGTGGTGCTGGTGGGCGCGGCGTTCGAGCGCTGGCACTTCGCCGGGTTCAGCAAGTCGCAGGAGGCGCGCAAGGCGCGGTTCGCGCAGTGGCGGGTCGTCGATCGGCTGGCCGGGCTGCTGCCGCTGTCGCCGGTGCGGCGCCACCTGCTGGTGAAAGACCTGAAGGTGTTCCTGCGGGACGTGAGCCAGTGGTCGCAATTGCTGCTGCTGGCCGCCCTGATGCTCGTCTATCTCTACAACTTCAAGGTGCTCGACCTCGATCGCCTGCCCTACATGAGCGGCGTGGTGAAGAACCTCTATGCGTTCCTCAACCTGGCCATGGCGTCGTTCGTGATGTCAACGGTGGCCGTGCGGTTCGTGTTTCCGGCGGTGTCGGCCGAAGGCTCGGCGTTCTGGATCATCCGCTCGGCGCCGATTTCGCTGCGCGACTTCCTGTGGTCGAAGTTCTGGACCGGCCTGGTGCCGGTGCTGTTGCTGACCGAGGTGCTCATCGTCACCGGCAACGAGCTGCTGGGCGTGGATCCATTCCTGAAGCGGCTGTCGGCGGTGGCGATCGTGTTCATGGCGTTCGCGCTGGTGGGCCTTGCCACCGGGCTCGGCGCCCGCTACCCGCGCTTTGCCGCCGACAACCCCAGCCAGGTGGCCGGCTCCTACGGCGGCGTCGCCTTCATGATCGTGGCGGTGTTGTTCATCATCGTGATGATCGGGCTGCTCGGATGGCCGTCGAGCGTCTACCTGTTCAGCCAGGTCCGCCAGCGGCCGCTCACCGACACGCAGCAGGTGCTGTTCTACGCGTGCTTCGCGTCGGCGGGGATCCTCAGCCTGGCGACGTGGCTGCTCGGCATGCGCACCGGCGTCCGCGCGCTCGAAGCGATGGACCGAACGCCGGCGTGAAGGACCGGGGTGCCTGCGCGCCGGCGTGGCGCCGGATCTGCCGGACCGGATCGGGCAGGAGCCGTGGCCGGACCTTCCAGCACGTCTGGCACGGGGGATCGGCCGGGCGACCGGCAGCCTCGGCGGACATAACTGCACAGTCTGGCGCAACTCCAAGCGACTCGGTGGTTGCCGAGGCACAATAGGCCATGGCCAACTGTGCTCGATGCGGCGGTGAATTTATCGCGGGCGGCGCAGTGTATTCGCCGGTGCGCCTGACGTTCCGTCCCAGTGACTCGAAGTTTCTGACCATGCAGACCGGCGACGTGATGACCAAGGCTTTGATGTGCCGCGACTGCGGCGTCGTCGAGATCATCGGCGACGTGGCCAAGTTGAAACGGCTGCTCGGCGATCAGTAGGCCTCGCGCGGCGCCTCAATCGTTCGCTAGACTGGGGCCGCCATGACTCGACTATTCGCGGTCGCCTTGTTGGCCTCGGTGACCTTGCAGGCTCAAGATGCGCCGAAGCCCGCCACCGCCGGGGATCGCTGGCGCAGCGCCACGCCAAGCCGGCGACACCAGGCAGGCCTACGCCGCCGGCGGCCCGCCCGGCGAGTCGTGCCGGGATGCCATCGAGCAATCCGCGAAGCTGAGGCCGCTGCTGCAGAAATAGCGATAAAGTGTGTCGCACGCCCGGCGTTGCCCGGTCGGGTTAGACACTGTGTTCTGAGGGGGATAAATGAAACGCTGGCTCATGGCGCTGGTAATTGTGACGGGTTCGTCGTTTGCTGCCGCGCAGCAGCCGGCGGTGCCTGAGATTCCGTTCGATTCCGACATCAACTTCCTGAAGTTGCCGCCCGACATGCACCTGGGCGAGGTCTCGGGCGTGGCCGTCAATTCGAAGAAGCACATCTTCATCTACAACCGCGGCAACAGCGCCAGCGGCCCGGCCTACGCCGCGACGGCGTCGCAGCTGCTCGAGTTCGGGCCCGACGGCAAGTTCATCCGCGAGATCGGCAAGGGCCTCTACGCCTGGGCCTACGCCCACGTCGTCCGCGTCGACAAGGACGACAACATCTGGGCCATCGACAAGGGCTCTGACATGGTGGTCAAGTTCAACCCCGAAGGCCGGGTCGTGATGGTGTTCGGCCGCAAGAAGGAAGCGTCGGACCACGCCGAGCCGTGGACGCGCGTCACCCCGGTGCGCCCGCACGTCAACGGGCAGTTCCGCGAGCCGACCGACGTGGCGTGGGACACGCAGGGCAACATCTTCGTCAGCGACGGCTACATCAACTCGCGCGTCGCCAAGTTCACCAGGGACGGTGACTGGGTGAAGTCGTGGGGCGAGCGCGGCAACAAGGAAGGCGAGTTCAACACGCCGCACAGTATCGCCAACGACGCCAAGGGCAACATCTACGTGGCCGACCGCGGTAACCGCCGCATCCAGGTGTTCGATCCCGACGGCAACCACCTGCGGACGATCACCATCGACGTGCCGGTGCCGGCGGGGGCGCAGCCGTGGTTTGGCAACACGCCGACGCCGGAGGGCGCCACCGCCCAGAGCGGCGCGCCGTGGGCGATTTGCGTGTCGGGCGGGCCGACGCAGTATCTCTATTCCGCCGACGCGTTCCCCGGCCGCCTCTACAAGCTGTCGCTCGACGGCAAGGTGCTGGGGATGCTCGGCAAGGCCGGGCACCAGCCCAAGCAGTTCGGCTGGATCCACGAGATTGCCTGCCCGTCGGAGAACGAGCTCTACGTGGGCGAGTTGCTCAACTGGCGCATGCAGAAGCTGACGCTGAAGCCGGCGAAATAGGGATGATTGGGGTCAGGCCGCGAAAAACGCCCTTGTGTCACGGCCACAAGGGCGTTTTTCGCGGCCTGACCCCAATCATCCCTTACGCCATTCGCGACGGCTGCCACTGCAGCCCGAGGCCGATGATCCGCTCGATGAGCTTGGCATACGACACGCCCGCTCGCCGGGCCGACTCGGCGAAGTCTTCACCCTGAGCCAGCTGCGGATTCGGGTTGGCCTCAATCACGAACAGGTCGCCGTTGGCCTTCATGCGGAGGTCAACGCGCGCGTAGCCGCTGAGGTCCAGCGCGCGGTAGACGCGCTTGGCGAGGTGCTGCACCTTCGCCGTCATCTCGTCCGGCAGCCCCGCCTCCGCCGTGTCGATGCCGTGCTTTTTCTGGTACTTGACGCTCCACTTCACCCGCTCGGTAGCAATGCGCCAGCTGTTCTCGGGCATCTTCGAGAACGACATCTCCCACACCGGGAACACCTGCAGGCGATCGTTGCCGAGCACGCCGACGTAGAGCTCGCGGCCGTCGATGAACTCCTCGACAATCGCCGGGGTCATGATGGTGTCGTGGATGAACTGCACGCGCCTGTTCAGCTGCTCGTCGTTCTCGACCACCGACGCCTGTGAAATGCCCGTGGACGACTCGTAGGTCAGCGACTTGACGATCAGCGGGAAGTGGAGGCGCTTGGGCAACTTCGGCTTGCGGCCGAGCGGCACCACCAGGAAGTCGGGCACCGGGATGCGGTGATACGCCATCAGCTTCTTGGCCAGGCCCTTGTCGCGCGACAGCGTCAGGCCGCGCGGGTTGCAGCCGGTGTACGGCACCTTCAGCAACTCGAGGTAGCTCACCACATTCTGGTCGAACACCACCACGTCGTCGAACGCCTCCATCAGGTTGAAGGTGATGGAGGGCTTGAAGTCTTCGATCGAGCTGCGGATCGGCGTCAGGTCGTCGTGCACGCCGATCACGCGCAGTTCGTGGCCGAGGGCGCGCAGCGTCTGGACGACGTCGTATTCCATGCGCCACGACGCGGTGGACGCGACGGTCTTGTCGGGCGCCTCGTCTGGCGGTTCGAGGCCTTTGTGGACGAGGGTCAGAATGCGTTGAGGTTTCAAAGGGCCACCCGATGGCGTCCGCTGTGCAGGTAGTTCATCACCTGCACGGTCAGCAGCACCGTGAATTCCTGCCGCGCCTGTTCCTCAGGCACGGCCAGGCGAAGCTTGAGCTCCCGGCATCGGACAATGATGTCTTCGAACACCTTGTCGATGGTGTATTGGTAAATGCCGGTCCAGTCGGCGACCATCTTGCGGACCGGCCCGCGGACGCGGGCGAGGAACTGCGGCGCCGTCATGTGGTGCGCATACTCCGGCGCGTCCGAGAACAGCCGGCGCAAGTCGCGATCGTAGAAGGTCGGGTGATCGACGCCGTAGTGCCGGCGCTTGCGGCGGTAATGAAAGCGGAGGCTGCGGTTCAGTTTTCGCAACGGGTCCACTTCGTCGGTCCGTTCAAGCAGTGGCTGCTTGCCGACCAGCGACTGCATCAGCTCGTCCATGTACTCGAGCTTCTTGATGGCCGGCCAGCCCGTGTAGCGGGTCTTCCAGTTGGATTCAGGCGTCAGCCACACCGCGAAGGTCTCGGCGAAATCCTCGTCGGGGTGGCTCTGCGCGTACCACGGGTCCAGGTGCAGCACGAAGCTCTTGCTGTACGGCCGCGGCGCGTAGAACTCGGGGTACGGCTCCGACGAGCGGCCGAAGACCTTCCGGCGGGGGCGGCGGAGGCGAAGCTTGTAGGCGTTGTCGATGACGTGGCCGGCTTCGTGGCGCAGGATGCGCATGCACCACTCGTGCTCGCCGCCTTCCACCGCGAGCATCTGGGCCTTCTCGAGGCGCTCGAGGCGCGGATGCGCGAGGTAGAAGGGCACCGCCATCGAGGCCTGGCCGTCGGGCGTGAACCACTCGTCCGACAGGTAGAAGTGCAGCGGGAAGGTGAGGCCGCGGGCCTCGAGTTCGGCCTTGAGCTGCCCGATGCGCGACTCGACCACCGTGCCATCCAACCTGAGCGGCAGGTCCGACAGCCGCAGATTCAGCAATTCTTCGTCGGGGAGATCGGCCCAGTTGGGAGGGGCAGTCGGGCTGGGCATCGGCGCTCCCCAGAGTGTAGGCGAAAGCGGGGATCAGGGAGCAGGGATCAGAGGGTGAGGCGAGGGCCGGGCCAAGTGGCCTGCCATGAGTGAGCCGGTGAGGCGCCGAAGGCGGGTCACCGGCGAATCGAATGGTGCGCTCGGCCCGCCTTCGCGGCGTGGCCGCTTCGGCGCGCCAACTGCACTTGGCACCATCTCGCCATGGCGCGGTTGGCCTCTTGCCCGCGCGAAGGCGGATGGTGCGCTCGGCCCGCCTTCGCGGCGTGGCCGCTTCGGCGCGCCAACTGCACT
>CAYHCX010000020.1:0-42195 GCA_964355095.1 uncultured Acidobacterium sp. | reverse complement strand
ATGGTGCGCTCGGCCCGCCTTCGCGGCGTGGCCGCTTCGGCGCGCCAACTGCACTTGGCACCATCTCGCCATGGCGCGGTTGGCCTCTTGCCCGCGCGAAGGCGGATGGTGCGCTCGGCAGGACTCGAACCTGCGACCCCCAGCTTCGAAGGCTGATGCTCTATCCAGTTGAGCTACGAGCGCACGCGACCCCTATTATGTCTCACGACTTCTTCAACTTGTCGCCGAAGGCCTTCTCGAGCTTCCTGACCTTGGGCATCGCCACCGCCGCCACGTAGGGTTGCGCCGGGTTCCGGGCCACGAAGTCCTGGTGGTGGGCCTCGGCCTCAAAGAACTCCATCAAGGGCTCGACGGTGGTCACGATCGGCTGGTCGAACACCTTCGCCTCTTCCAGTTGCTGGAGATAGGCCCTCGCCACTTGTTCCTGATTCACGCTGCCGCAGAAGATCGCGGACCGGTACTGCCGGCCCATGTCGTTGCCCTGGCGATTGAGCTGCGTCGGGTCGTGGGCAATGGCGAAGAACACCTTGAGCACCTGGCCGAACGAGATGCGGCTCGAGTCGTAGCGCACGCGGATCACCTCCGCGTGGTCGGTCATGCCGCTGCAGACGCTCTGGTAATCCGCGGTCTCGGCGGTGCCGCCGGCATAGCCGGACACGACGCTGATCACGCCATCGAGCTTGACGAACACCGCCTCGGTGCACCAGAAGCAGCCGCCGCCAAGGACGACGGTCTGCGGGGCGCCGGTGGGGTCGGGCGGAATGTCGATGGCCGGGTCGGGGAACTGGTCGGCGGGGATGCCCAGGCCGCCGCCGAAAATGTCACTGAGCTTCATGCCTCGATTCTACCGGCCTTCCGGCGGATGGCGGTGAGCGCGATGATCGCCACCAGCACCAGGTCGCCCGCGGAACGGTGCACGCTGTAGGCGCCGAGCGATGCCATGACCAGAATGCCGCCGTACAACCACGGCCGCGGGATCGACAGCAGCTTCACCCACAGCTCGACGAGCGGCAGGTTGAGCACGAGCAGCATGGCGGTGCCAAGGTAGAGGATCGCTGCGCGCGGTCAGCGCATCGCGTTCCACATCCGAAAGCCCCGGCGGGGCGACAAAGGCGCGCCAGTTGGCGAGGTCCAGGGGCACGCCGGATTCGCGCAGCGTGGGCGCGTTGATGTCCGCGATGCGCTCGGCCGCGGAGATCGCCAGCGGCCGCAGGTGTCCTGCCGCGATCTGTCCCGCGAACTCTCCGTAGCCACTGACGGCCGCCGGCGGACCCGCCGCCCCACGAGACCCTGCCGGGATCCTTGTGAAAGGCCTCGATCAATTGGGCGAGCGTCTGATACGGGCTCGCCGCCGGCACGACAATCACCTCGGTCTCGCCGGTCAGCCGCGCAATCGGCGTGGCATCCGACAGCGACACCGGCGAGGCGTTGGTGATGACACCGCTGACCATCACGAGGCCGGTGACGAGCAGCGCGTCGGGATTGCCGCGCTCCGACTGCACGAACCGCGCCAGGCCGATGGTGCCGGCCGCGCCGGGGCGAGAACGGCGACGGTCAGATCACGCGGGTGCAGGCAGGCGGCCGCCGATTCCACCGATAAGTACAGCCGCAGATGACACAGATGACGCCGATGCTGTCGGAGCGCGCGAACCAGCTGCAGCCCGACCGCCGGCCAGAGGCCGGCCGCCATGAGGCACGACCGGCAGGAATGAGCCGCGTCCGGGCCCTGACTGAGCGGTTCATTCCTGCCGGTCGTGCCTCATGGCAGGACGCCGGGCGGAGCCCGGCGTTGGTCGGGCACGTCTCTGCGTGAATCTGCGAAATCTGCGGCTCGTAAAGACAGGCGCGCTACGGCGACAGACGCGAACGCGCCCACGATCCGTCGGCCTGTCGCACGTAGAGCAGCCGGTCGTGCACGCGGCTCGCGCGGCCCCGCCAGAACTCCATCCGTTCCGGGGCGCGAGTGAAAGCATTCATCCGACTCGGCCCTTGACGCCTTGGTCACCGACCCGGTAATGCGCACCTGCCGTTCCAGTTCCACCCAGAAGAACAGCAGGCCCGCGCGCGGCGTGGCCGCCAGGTCGTGACCCTTCGCGCTCTCGTGGTTCGTGAACAATGCGAACCCGCCCTCACCGCCTCGTCGATCCACGCTCAGAACTGGCAGATCGGATCGAGATCGGCCTGGCCTTCGGTCAAAGCGCGATTGGCGTACTCAGGTCGCAAATCGGCAATCGAACTCATCGTTGTGTCGCCTTGTCCAGAATCTCCACCCAGACACCGAGGAACCGCTTGTCGTTCGAGGCCGGATCGATTTGCCGCGGGGAGAAGCCGTTGTCGGTGGCGATGGTCAGCGGGCTCACGCCGCCGGCCACCACCGGCAGTTCCACCTCCACCGCCTGTCCCGGCACCAGCGCGTAGTCGCGTTGCCACCCGAACGTGTTGATAGTGGCGTTGTTCGCCTGGGCGCCGCAGTGAATGCGCAGCACCACCGGCGCGCTGCGCCCGGGCGGCACCGCCACGGTGAACTCGGCCGAGCGCTGGCCGATGGTCCAGAAGCCGTTCGGCTCCGGATACATCTGCTCGTTGTGGAAGTAGAACATCACGCCGGCGTAGGTCGCCGCCGACAGCACCTCGCTCACGTGCGGCCGCGCGCCGACGTCAACCACGGCGGTCGGGATGATCGAGATCGCACTGATGGCGCGTTCCATCTCGGCCGGGCCGCGGAAGCCGACGAAGCCGGCGTCAACCGCGAGCCAGAGGCTGGTGTGCCAGGTCTCGCCGGCTTTCGGCTCGAGCGTCCACGACTGCAGGGCCGGGCCGACGCGGCCGACCTGCAGCGAGAACGGCGTCGGCCGTCCGGGCACCTGATCGTTGAAGGTCACGTCGATGCCGTAGGTGCCGGCCGGCAGCGAGAATCGTCCGTTGTGAATCACGCGGATCGGCTGCGGATCCGTCCGCTGCCGCGGCCTGACGCCCAGGAACAATTCCGGCAGCACTGCCGGGGCGTTCACCTTGCGGAGCGGATCGTAAATCACGGCCGCCGGCCGCACGCGGGCATCGAAGTCGTCGAGCGAGGCCAGCCGCGAGCGCGCCCCGAGATCCACGCGCGGCATCGCCGCGCCCGCGGGCAGAACAGGGAACGTGACCGACACCGCCAGCAGCGCCACGCCGAACGTCGACACCGCGATCAGCGCCGCCATTCCGGGCCTGGTGGTGCGCTGACGGGCGAGGAACCAGCCCGCGAGCGCGGCAATGGCGAGCCACCACAGCGTGTGCAGCCAGGCGATGGGCGCCTCGTGGAAGATGAACGTCGGCGCCAGCGTCCACAGCTCCCAGCGTGGCGACCAGTACTCGAGCAGCGAGGACGTGCCGTCGCGCCCGTTGTTGATCAGCATGCCGTCTTGCGCCACGGCGAGCGTGAGGGCAATGCCGACGCTGATCCAGAGCAACAGGTGCTGCCCGGCCCGACGCGCCGAGCCAACGGGGGCGGTGCGGAACGCCATGGCGATGGGCACCGCGAGCAGCAACAGGCCCGAGGCCAGCGGCCGCGCCGGTGCCGACGTGCCGCCCCACCAGATGCGGAAGGCGCCCACCGTGACCAGCAAGGCGCCAAAGACGAGGGCAATCTCGATGGCGAGCCGCTTCAGCGTGCCGCCGGCGCGCCACATCTGGAATAACCCGGTGGCGGCGAGCACATACACGGGCGCGAAGGCGAGCAGCCCGTACTCCTGATCGAACAGCAGGCCCGGGGCTCCAAAGACCAGATTGAGCGGCGTCGTCTGCACCAGCGTGCCGTAGGGGGCCATCGGCAGCGGAACGCCCCAAATGGCGTAGAAGAACGCGAACCACCCGATCAGGGAGAGCGCGTAAGGCGCGGCCACCGCCCACACTTTCGGATTCCGTAAAAATGAAGCAGGTCCCCTTTGCAGCCGGCCGAACGCGACGAGCACGAGGGCGGCGGACATCGGGGCGTATTTCGTGCTGAGCCAGGGCAGAACGGCGCAGGCGATGCCGACGATCACCCACCGCGCCACGCCGGGCTGATCGGGATTGGTCCGGACCGTCGTGACCAGCGCGATCATCACCGCGAGGGCGGCGGCGATTTCCGGGTATACGGTGAAGGTGTTGAAGAGGAACGGCGCCGAGCAGGCGATGGCGGCCCAGGCGAAGGTGGCGGCGCCCGCGGCGTTGAGCGTGCCCATGGTCCACCACCACGCGATCGCGGCGGCGGTGGCGCCCATGAGAATCAGCACGAAGACCACGGCGGGGTAGCCGCCGGCGCCGTAGACCGGCGCCATCATCACCGGCAAGCCGACCGGGTGGATCGAGTAGATCTCGTGGTCGGCCCCGCGCGTCAGGTAGTGCGGCTCGAGCGCACGATGGAAGTACTCCTCGTAATCGCCGCGCGCGTGGTTGTTCTCGATCTTGAAGTCGCCGTCGCGCCACAGGCTCTGCGCGATCACCAGGTAGTGCGGCTCATCGCCGGATGGAAACAGCGGCGTGCCGGTCAACCGGGCGCCGGCCAGGCTGGCGAGCACGGCGGTGGCGATCCCAATCGCGGCGGTCACCCTGCCCACGGACCACTTCTCGATCCAGCGCGGGACGAGCAGGCGGCTCTGCCACAGCGTCCACGCCTGCAGGCCGGCCACGGTCAGCCACACCACCGCGCCAAGCGGGCTTGCCAGCGCCTGGAACACCGGCCAGCGATCCGGCACCGCCGGCAGGAACGGCACCACCAGGACGATCAGCGCCATCAGCGGCAGCACCAGCTCGCCCAGCCGCGGGCGGCGGTTCGTCGTCGTGCCCTTGGGCGCGTTCAGGTGATCGATGCCGACCAGCACCAGCGCCGCCAGGCAGGTGAACCCGAGCAGCGCCTGCCACGGCGGCAGCAACGCGAAGCGGACGACGCCGCCAGGCGTGACGGTTTGATCGAGCACGCCGCGCGTGGCGTAGAGGGCCGCGCCGGTAATCGCGCAGGCGATCGCGGGCCACAGAAAGGCGATGCTCGACATCCGTCAGTGATTCTACATAGGATCCTGTCTGTCCGCCTTCGCTCTTGACAGGCTCGGGAGCTTCGGCGCGACCAGGAGGATGTGCATGAAGCGGTCATTTCTCATCGCGTGCGTAGCCGGAGTGCTCACCGCGTGCCAGACGACAACGCCACCGGCACCCGCCGCCACGCCCGTGGCGAGCGCTGACTTTGACGTGCTCATCACCGGCGGGCGCATCGTTGACGGCACCGGCTCGCCGTGGTACCGGGGCGACCTCGGCATCACCGGCGATCGCATCACGGCGATCGGCCAGTTGGCGGGGCGCAAGGCCGCCACGCGCATCGACGCCACCAACCTGGTCGTCGCGCCCGGCTTCATCGACATGCTCGGGCAGTCGGAATTCAACGTGCTGGTGGATCCCCGCGCCGCCAGCAAGATCACGCAGGGCATCACCACCGAGATCACCGGCGAAGGCACCTCGATCGCGCCGGTCAACGATCGCCTGGCCGCCGCCGTGAAAGCGCAGTACGACCGCTTCAAGGTGGTGCTCGACTTCCGCACCCTGGGCGACTACTTCGCCCGTCTCGAGAAGAATCGGCCGGCCATCAACCTCGGCACCTTCGTCGGCGCCGGGCGCCTGCGCGCCTACGTGGTGGGCGACAGCCAGCGCGCGGCCTCGGCCGCCGAGCTGGCGGAAATGCAGCAACTGGTCGAGCAGGCGATGGAGCAGGGCGCGCTCGGCGTCAGCACCTCGCTGCAGTACGTGCCGGACCGGTTTGCCTCCACCGACGAGATCGTCGAGCTGGCGAAGGCCGCGCGCAAGCATGGCGGCATCTACATTTCGCATCAACGCTCGGAGTCAGGCCAGATCATCCCGTCGCTGGATGAAGTGTTTGCGGTGGCCGAACGCGCCAACATTCCCGCCGAGGTGTGGCACCTCAAGACCGCCTACCAGGCGAACTGGGGCCGCATGCCCGAGGTGTTGAAGCACTTCGAGGCGGCCCGCGCCCGCGGGCTCGACGTCACCGCCAACATGTACCCTTACGACCGCGCCTCGAACGGACTCGACGCGTGCCTGCCGCTGTGGGTGCGCGAAGGCGGGCTCGACACCATGCTCCAGCGCCTGAAGGATCCCACGCTGCGCGATCGCATCAAGCGCGACATGGACGACCCGGTGGCCAGGGATTGGGAAAATCAGTGGTACGGTTCCGGCGGCGGCGCCGGCGTCATGGTGTCCACGGTGCTCGACCCGGCGCTGCGCCAGTGGGAAGGCAAGAACCTGATCGAGATCGGCACGGCCATGGGCAAGGATCCGCGCGACGCGGCGATGGACCTCGTGATTGCCGACCGCGCCGAGACCTCCGTGATCATCTCGATCATGCGCGAAGACGATGTGCGGCTGGCGATTGCGAATCCGCTGATCGCGATCGGCACCGACTCGGGCGCGAGGGCCGAAGACGGGCCGTTCTCGGAATCGAAGTCGCACCCGCGGGCGTGGGGATCGTTCCCACGCATCCTTGGCAGGTACGTGCGCGACGAGAAGCTGATCACCCTGGAAGACGCCGTGCGCCGCTTCACGTCGCGCCCGGCCGCGCGCGTCGGCATCACCGACCGCGGGTTGCTGCGCCCCGGCATGAAGGCCGACGTCACGATCTTCGATCCGGCCGCCATCCGCGACGTCTCGACCTTCGTGGATCCGAACCATTACTCGCTGGGCATTCCGCACGTGCTGGTGAACGGCCGGGCGGTGGTGTCGAACGGGAAGATCACGGCGGAACGGCCGGGCCAGCCCATCCGCGGACCTGGGTACAAGGTGCCCTGAAACCTTGGGGCCGCATCAGGCGTTCACCTCAGCAAGTATCCTGTCGCATGCGCATCGGGATCGATCTCGGCGGCACGAAGATCGAAGGCATTGCTCTCGCCGCCGACGGCCGCGAGCTCCAGCGGCGCCGCATGCCGGCGCCGCGCGGCAGCTACGACGAGTCGGTGCGCGCGGTGGCGGGCCTGGTCGAATCGCTCGAGCACGACACCAACGCGCGCGGCACCGTCGGGGTCGGGATCCCCGGCGCCATCTCTCCAGCGACCGGCCTCATCAAGAACGCCAACTCCACGTGGTTGGTCGGGCGGCCCCTCGCCGAGGACCTGTCACACGCGCTCGATCGGCCGGTGCGCCTGGCCAACGACGCCAACTGCTTCGCGCTGTCGGAGGCGACCGATGGCGCGGGCGCGGGCGCCGGCGTCGTGTTCGGCGTGATCATCGGCACCGGCACGGGCGGCGGCATCGTCGTGAACGGCCGCGTCGTGGTGGGTGCGAACGCGATTGCCGGCGAATGGGGGCACAACCCGCTGCCCGCCCCGCGAGACGATGAGCGCCCGGGACCGGCGTGCTACTGCGGGCGGTCCGGCTGCATTGAGACGTTCCTGTGCGGGCCGGCGTTGAGCCGCGATTACGCCGCCGCCGGCGGCGAGGGCGTTTTTCGTGGCCTGACCCCAATCATCCCTGGAGAGGCGGTCACCGCCGAGGACGTGGCGCGCCGCGCGGCGCACGGCGAGCCCCGGGCCGAGGCGGCGCTGGCGCGCTACGAAGACCGCTTCGCCCGCGCGGTGGCCAGCGTCATCAACGTGCTCGATCCCGACGTGATCGTGTTGGGCGGCGGGCTGTCGAACATCGAACGGCTCTACACGCGCGTGCCGGCGCTGTGGCCGGCCTACGTCTTTTCCGACCGCGTCACCACGCGCCTGGCCCGCGCGGCCCACGGCGACGCCAGCGGCGTGCGCGGCGCGGCGTGGCTTTGGGAGCCAGCGGGACTATAATCCGGCCGGCAAAGGGGGGACGTTATGTCACGTATCGCACGGATAAGCCTGGCGGCCATCGTCCTGGTGGCCGGCATCGCGGCACTGAATGTCGGCCTTTCGGGTCAGGCCGGCACCGTCAACCTCGCTGACGGCACCACGAAAGGCGAGTGGCCGTATTACACCGGCGATGTCAGGGGCACGCGCTTTTCTTCCCTCGATCAGATCGACGCCGCCAACTTCAACTCGCTCGATGGCCGCACTGCCGCCGCCGGCGCTGAACGTCCAGGGCCTGCCGGTCGTGAAGCCGCCGTACGGCGTGCTGGCCGCCATCGATCTAAACCGGGGCGACCTGATGTGGCAGGTGCCGCACGGCGACACGCCCGACATGGTCCGCAATCACCCGCTGCTCAAGGGCCTGGACATCCCCAAGACCGGGCAGAACGGTGCCGTCGGCCTGGTGATCACGCGCACGCTGGTCGTGCTCGGTGATCCGCAGGTCACGTCGGCGCCCGGGCGGCCGCGTGGCGCCATGCTGCGTGCCTACGACAAGAAGACCGGCGTCCAAGTGGGCGCGGTCCACCTGCCGGCTCAGCAGAGCGGCTCACCGATGACCTACATGCTTGACGGCAGGCAATACATCGTCGTGGCCGTGAGCGGTGGCAACTACTCAGGTGAGTACATTGCCTTTCGCCTGCCCTGATACAATGCCGGTATGAAGCTTCGCATCGCATTTGTGGCAGTGGCGGCAATTTGGACGGTCGGCGTGATGCAGTCGTCGGCTCGTGTGGCGCAGGAACCGGCGGGCCTCACCGTGTGGGACGGCGTGTTCACCGCGGAACAGGCCGCGCGCGGCGCGGCGGATTACAAGTCCGCGTGCTCCGAGTGCCACGGCAACGACCTGGTCGGCGACGGGTTTGCTTCCGCGCTCTCGGGTGGTGACTTCGCCGGAAACTGGAACGAGTTGTCGGTGGGCGACCTCTTCGAACGCATCCGCATTTCGATGCCGCCGAGCGAGCCCAGCACGGTGACGCCGGCCCAGAAGGCCGACATCGTCGCCTACATCCTGGACTACAACAAGTACCCGGCCGGGAAAACGGAGCTCGAGGGCAAGATCGAGGTACTGAAGCAGATCAAGATCGAGATGAAGAAATAGCGCCCGCTGTAAGCCTTCCTTCTGGTCCCCTGTTTCTACGGGGTTTTCCGCCACCACGGGTTACCGAGGTTGGTGAAAGGACCCCCATCCACTGAAATGCTGCTCGCCACGCGGTAGCCGAGCGGCGACATCAGCCGCCCGGTGCTGAAGGATGGCATCAAGCGGTTCGTGCTCTGACAGAGCTCGCCGTGTTACGCCCGCTTCAACGGCGTCTTCCTGATCGGCAGCTCCCGGACCCGGATACCGGTGGCGGCGTGGATCGCATTCGCGAGCGCCGGCGCCAGTGGCGGCACCGGTGGCTCGCCGAGGCCGCCAAGCGCGGCATCGGACCGGATGAACGCCGTCGTCACCTTCGGCGCATCGGCGATGTGAATCATCGGGTAGTCGCGGAAGTTCGTCTCCACGATCCGGCCCTGGGCAATGTGGATCTCGCTCAGCAGCGCCGCCGACAACGCGTAGATGATGCCGCCCTCCACCTGCGCGGTGGCGCTGTCGATGTTCACCACGTCGCCGCAGTCCACGGCCGCGTAGACGTTCAGCACCTTGAGCTTGCCTTCCGGGGACACCGCCACGTGCACCACTTCGGCGGCGATGGAACCGAAGCTCTCGCAGATGGCAATGCCGCGTCCTTCACCAGGCGGGAGCGGCGTGCCCCAGCCGGACATGGCCGCCGCCTTCTCGAGCGCCGCCTTGAAGCGCGGTTGCTCGCCGAGCAGGCCGCGCCGGAATTCGAACGGGTCCTGGCCGGCCGCGATCGCCATCTCGTCGATGAACGACTCCTTGAAGAACCCGTGCTGCGAGTTGAGCACCGACCGCCACTGCCCAAGCCGGATCGGGTGATCGGCCTTCTTCTCGTCGGTGTCCTTCTCGGCAATCGCGTAGGGCATGAAGACCGCTTCGCTGTTGCCGCCACCCGTGTAGTGTGAGTGCGCGGCCAGCGGCACGCCGGTGGCGTCGAGCGCGCCGGCGTGGCGTGACATCGCCGCCGGACGGTAGTAGTCGTGCTGCAGGTCGTTCTCGCGCGTCCAGATGGTCTTCACCGGGGTGGGGGAGACCGTCTTCGCCACCCGCGCCGCCAGGTCCACGTAGTCGAACGTGAACGGCAGGCGCCGGCCAAAGCCGCCGCCCAGCAGGAAGTTCGTGAGCCGTACATTCTCGACGTCGATGCCGAGCGCCTTGGCGGCGACCGAGCGCGCGTTGAGGGGATCCTGCACGCCGGTCCACACCTCGGCGTGGTCGCCTGCGACCTTCACCGTGCAGACCATGGGCTCCATCGTCGCGTGCGCCAGCAACGGCGCGCGGTAATCCGCCGTCACGACCTTGGCCGCGCCTTTCGGCACCTCAGGAGGCGCTCCGAGCGCCTTGTCGAACGCCGCGAAAATGGACGCCGTGGAGACGTCGCCGTGCCCGGCGTCACTGAACTCCGGCTTCAGCGCCGCCAGCGCGCGGCGGGCGCGCCAGAAGCTGTCGGCGACAACCGCCACCGCTTCGTCCAGCTTCACCACCTTCTTCACGCCCGGCATCGACTCCGCCGGCGTGGTGTCCACCGACACCAGCTTGCCGCCCTGGACCGGCGCGATCTCGACCGCGGCGTAGAGCATGCCAGGCGTGGTGAAGTCGATCGCGTACTGCGCGCTGCCATCCACCTTGGACGGGAGATCGCGCCGCGGCACCGAGGTGCGGCGGATGGTGAAGGTGCCCGGATCCTTGAGTGCGGGGCTGGTTGGTACCGATTGCGTGGCCGCCGAGCGGGCGAGCTCACCGAACGTGCTGCTACGACCGGTTGCCGCGTGGGTGACGCGCGACCCCTTGGCCGCGCACTCGGAGACGGGCACGCCCCACCGCTGCGCCGCGGCGGCCAGCAGCATCTCCTTCGCGGCGGCCCCGGCCACGCGCATGCCCCATTCGCCGGTGCCCCGGACCGCCGTGGAACCGCCCGTCACCATCAGGCCGATCCACTCAGTCAACTTGTAGGCGCCATAGTCCACACCGCGCCCAAGTACGGCAGGCACATAGCCGCCGCCCATGGCGCGGATGATGTAGCCGTTGGCGTACTCGTCCAGCGCCGGCGCTTCCTGCACGCGGACCAGCGACCAGTCCGCTTCCAGTTCCTCGGCCGCCATCATGGCCAGCGCCGTCGGCGTGCCCTGTCCCATCTCGCAGTGCGGGATCAGGATGGTGACGAAGTTGTCGGGCGTGATGGTGATCCAGGTGGTGAGCTGACCCTTCTCCGCGGCATCGGCGGAAACGAGGGAGTGCCGGCTCGGGGCAAACGTGAAGCCGGCGACGCCGAGCAGGAAGCCCCCGCCCGCGACGGTGCCGGCGCCAATAAAGGCGCGCCTGGTCCACTTGTTCACGACCCCGCTCCTTCGTTCCGCGCGGCGGCGTGGATGGCGGCGCGCACGCGGGCGAACGTGCCGCACCGGCAGATGTTCGTGAGGCCCTCGTCGATCTCGTCGTCAGTGGGGTTCGGCGTCTTTTCCAGCAGCGCCGCGGCGGCCATGATCAGGCCCGACTGGCAGTAGCCGCACTGCGGCACTTGATGCGCGAGCCAGGCCTGCTGCACCTTGTGGAGCGTGCCGGCCTGCGCCAGCCCTTCAATGGTCGTCACGCTCTTACCGTTGGCGGCGGAGACGGGCAGCACGCACGAACGCACCGGACGGCCGTCCAGGTGGACGGTGCACGCCCCGCAGGCGGAGATGCCGCAGCCGTACTTGGTGCCGGTGAGTCCGAGCGTCTCGCGAAGCGCCCACAGGAGGGGCATCTCCGGTTCGACGTCGAGCGAATGTGGCGTGCCGTTGACGGTCACCGTGATGGCCATTGAGGTCCTTTCTGAGTGGGACAGTTGTCTCACACTCGGACCTCGATTCCAAACCAACCGGGCAAGCCTCTGAGAAATCGGCGGCTACTGCTGCACAACTCGCCGGCCGACGGGATGGCCATCGATCATCACGTAGTCGTAGATCATTCGAAAAGACGAGGCGCCGAACAGCCGCACCTTCGTGGTTGACGACACCTCCACGGGGACGACGGCATCGCCGACGCGTCCGTATTTCCACACCACGTCGGTATTGCGCACCCAGAAGGAGGGGTTCTTCACCAGCCGGCCCTCGATCCTGACCAGCCGCCCGTCCGCCGGATCGATCACCACGGCGCCCCGGACGATGCCGTGGGCCTTGCGCACGGGCGTGAGCAGGATGCGTTGAAGCCCGCTGTCCACGGTGCCGCCGTCGGCGAAGCTGTAGTTGGTGCTGACCAGCGGCGCGCGCGTGGGGTAGCCGTCAGCGATCAGCTTCTGCTCGCCGTTGAGCATGCCTCGCAGCACCTTGTTGCGGATGTATTTGCTGCCGCCTTCGGCCGTGACCTCGTAATGGAAAATGCCCGGCGGAATCAGTTCGGTCCAGGCTTCAAGCCAGCCCAGCCGATTGGAGCCGGGGTTACCGGCTTCGAGGCGGCGGAACGCGCGATAGGACGGAGGGCCGGCGGCGCTGGCCCGGGAAAGCAAGCGCTCGAAGTCCGGGGCGGGCGCCGAACGCGCCGATATCGAACCGGCGCTCCCTAATAGTGTGAGCGCCAGGACCAACGACGCCGGAATAAGTCGCCGAAAGTGCAGCTTCATGGGGCTGATCCACGACCGGTGCAGACGGCATGCCAGTCCGGGCCCGTCGAGTCGAATCGACCAGGCCCGTACCAGTGTAACGCGGCTTACTTCTCGCTGATCGGATCCTTCTTGATGCGCACCAGCATGTTGTTGAACGCCGGCAGCTGATCGGTCAGCGTCTTGTCGAGCCGGTCGGTTTCACCCTTCAGTTCAGCTATCAGGTCGGCGAAGATCGGCTCCACGTTGCCGGTGGGCCGGCCTTCACCCGACACCGCCACGCGCAGGAGCGAGGCCAGCCGGTTGTTGGTCTTGATCGGGAAGTTCAGCGGATCCTGTCCGCTTTGGTTCTTCACCTGGTAGACGTCTTCTTCCACCGTGGACAGCGCCTTGGCCAACTGCTCGCCGGCGCCGCGGACCTCCGCCGGCGCGTCCTTGATGCGATCGGCGATGTCGGTCTTGATGCGACGAATCTTCACCACCGCGAGGTTGGCCTCGTTGACCTTGTCGCGAATGCGGCTCGCCAGGTCCCACTGGAACTGCAGGTCGGCGTCGCTCGTCGGCCGGAGCGGGTGCTTCAGCACGGCGAACGGCTGCGTCTGCGTGACGCCGTCGGCGGTGAGGCGCACCTGGTAGTTGCCCGGGAGCACCGCGGGACCGTTCTGCGTGGCGCCCCACAGGATCATGCCGGGGAACGTCACCACGCCGGTTGAGTTCAGGTCCCACGTGAAGCGGTTCATGCCGGCCGCCATCGGCGCGCCCTGCGGTCCGCCGAATCCGCCACCACCGCCGCCCTCAGCCGGCGGCGCGCCGGCTGGCCGCGGCGGCACGCCGTTCACCGAGCGCACGACCTGGCCCTTCGCATCGAGGAAGTCGATGGTCAGCGCCTTGGGCTGGGCCTTGAGGAAGTAGGTCACGATCGGCCGGTCGAGGCCGCGCGTGGCGTTGGCCGGCTTGAACACCGTCACGTCCGAGACCGCGGCGAGGCCGAATTGCCGCAGCGCGGCGATGTCGTCCATCACGTAGAAGCTGCGGCCGTGCGTGCCGATCGCCAGCGCGTTGTCCTCGACGATCAGATCCGTGACCGGCACGTCGGGCAGGCCGTTCTTGAACGGCTGCCACAGCGCGCCGTCGTTGTACGAGATGTAGACGCCGTGCTGCGTGCCCGCATACAGCATCCCGCGGCGCATCGGATCCTCGCGCACCGTGTGCGCGTAGTCGTTGGCCGGAATGCCGTTGACGATCTTCGTCCAGGTCTTGCCGTAGTCGCGCGTGCGGAAGATGTAGGGCGAGCGGTCGCCGAGCAGCTGCTTCTTCACGGCCACATACGCGGTGCCGTTATCGAACGACGAGCCGTCGATCTGGCTGACGCGGCCGAGGTCGGGCATGTCGGCGGGCGTCACGTTGGTCCACGTCTTGCCGTGGTCGCGCGTCACGTGAATCAGGCCGTCGTCGGATCCGGCCCACATCACGTTGAGGTCCTTCTTGCCGGGGCCGATTGAGAACACCGTCCCGTAGATTTCAGGGCTGTTCATGTCGTGCGTGATCGGCCCGCCCGAATCGCCCATCGTCTTCGGGTCATGGCGCGTCAGGTCGCCGCTGATCGCCTCCCATGTGTCACCGCCGTTGGTGGACTTCCAGATCCGCTGCGAGCTGGCGTACAGGGTGTTGGGATCCACGTACGAAAAGATGATCGGGTAGGTCCACTGCCAGCGCTCCTTCACGTCTTTCGACGGCTCGCCGGAGAAGAAGCGCGGGTAGGCGCCCACTTCCTTGAACTCGCCGGTGCGGCGGTTCAGCCGGGTCAGGAACGAGCCGTTGTTGGTGCCGCCGAAGAAGACGTCGGGGTCGGTGGCATGCGGCGCAATGTAGCCGGGTTCGCCGCCGCCGGCCTGGTAGGGCGCCACCGGCGGGTTGCCGCCAAAGCCCTGGCCGGGCGCGTTGGTGTTGCTCGGCGTGCACAGCGTGCTGTTGTCCTGCTGCGAACCGCACACGTGGAAGGGCAGGTGCGCCGTGGTGATGACGTGGTACCACTGCGCGGTCGGGAAGTCCTGCGCGCTCCAGGTCGGCACGCCTGCGTTGATGTTGTAGCTGATGGCGCCGCCGCCGTCGTTGCCGTCGATCACGTGGTTGGCGTTGTCGGGGTCGACCCACAGGTCGTGATGGTCGCCGTGCGTGCCCTGGCCCACCTGCACCGTGGTCTTGCCGCCGTCGGTGGATCGGAACAGCGACGTGTTCTGCATGTAGACCACGTCCTTGTTGCCCGGGTCGCCGAACACGTGGGTGTAGTAGAACGCGCGCTGTCGGATGGTGCGCGACGGGTTGATCAGCTGCCACGACGCGCCCGCGTCGTCCGAGACGAAGAGGCCGCCGTTGTCGTTCTCGACCAGCGCGTAGACCCGGTTCGAGTCGGCCCTGGTGTTGGCCACGCCAATGCGGCCGACCATGCCGGTCGGCAGGCCGGGGTTGCGCGTGATGTCGGTCCACGTCTCGCCGCCGTCGGTGGATTTGTAGAGCCCGCTGCCGGGGCCGCCGCTCGACATCTGGTACTCGAGGCGATACGCCTCCCACAGCGCCGCATAGAGGACATTCGGGTTGTTGGCATCGATGACGATGTCCACGGCGCCGGTCTTGGCGTCCTTGAACAGCGTGCGCTTCCACGTCTTGCCGCCGTCGCTGCTCTTGAACACGCCGCGTTCTTCACTGGGGCCGTAGTAGAGGCCGAAGCTCGCGACGTAGACGATGTCGGGGTTGGTCGGGTGGATGCGGATCTTGGAGATGGCGTCGGAGTTCCGGAAGCCGACGTTGGTCCACTTCTGGCCGCCGTCGACCGACTTGTAGACGCCGTCACCCGGCATGATGTTGCCGCGGATGCACGACTCGCCCATGCCGATGAAGACGACGTCGGGATTGGAGTCGGAGACGGCGACGGCGCCGACCGAGGCACTGGTGATCTGGCCATCGGTAACCGGCGCCCAGTTGTTGCCGGCGTCGGTGGTCTTCCAGAGGCCGCCGCCCACCGCGCCGAAGTAGGCCTCGAGCGGCCGTCCCTTCACGCCTGAGACCGCAATCGAGCGCCCGCCGCGATTGGGGCCGATGCCGCGCCAGCGATAGGCGTCGAGCAGCGACGGATCAACCGCCGGCGCTTGCGCCGCCGCGGAGGTCATCACGGTGTCGAAGTGCCCGGTGTAGGCCAGGGCGCACAGGAACAAACCAGCGAACACGAGCCGAAGCCGGCTACGCAAAACCATCATCGGAAGGCCTCCAGAAAGGGCTGAGTCTACCAGTACGAATGTCTTGGAACGTCAGCGGACCGCCCGGAGGATTCTCGCGCGCATTCGACCAACGTCGGTGGACCGGTGCCGTCTCTAAGTCATCCCTTACCCAGATTCGGACCTGTCGTTTCCATCGGGCGCGGGTTCAGGCCGGGTAACACCGGCACGACGCTTGCTACGTAAGCCAGCGAGGCAATTCATGAAAGCACAGATATCTCTCGTCGCGCTGGCCGCCTGCGTCTTGTCGAGCGGGCTCGCGCTGGCGTGCAACACTCGCGCGGAAGCCATTGAAGAGATCCCGACCGGAACCGAGGTCACCGTAGTGACTCAGGACGGCACCCTGGTGCGCGGAAAAATTGCCAAGGTCAATCCCGAGGCGGTGACGCTCACTGGCGAGCGGCCCGAGACCACCACGCAAGTGGCGCGGACCAGCATCAAGGAAGTGACGCGCGTAACCGCGAAGGCCGACCCGGCCCCGGCCCGCGTGCGCACCATCACCATTCCCGAAAACACCGTGCTCGACGTTACGCTCGAGACGTCGCTCGCATCGGACACCAGCCACGCCGAAGACGCGGTGCGCGGCACGCTCGATTCGCCTGTCGTGATCGACGAGGTCACCGCAATCCCGAGCGGCAGCACGCTGACCGGTCACGTGACCGGCGCCGAGGGGTCGGGCAAGATCAAGGGTCGCGCCGAACTCGGGCTGCGGTTTGACCGTGTCTCGGTAGGGTCAGTGACCTACGACATCTCCACCAAGCCGCTCTATTACGTGGCCGAAGGCACCAAGAAAGATGATGCCCTGAAGATTGGCATCGGCGCCGCGGCCGGCGCGGTGATCGGCGCGATCACCGGCGGCAAGAAGGGCGCGGCCATCGGCACGGCCGTCGGCGCCGGCGGCGGCACCGCGGTGGTGCTCGCGACTGACGGCGACGAGATTCGCCTCGCATCCGGACGCCAGCTGAAAGTGTCACTGACAGACCCGCTAGTCATCCGCACCAGATAACCGCCTGACCGCGCGGAGGCCATCACTTGGCCTCCGCCGCGCGCCCCTGTCATGATGGGTCGTGCCCGTGACGCCCCTCGACGACTATACCCGCCGCAAGGCCGAGCGCGAGCAGGTCGTCGCCGCCCGCACGCGCGCACACCTCCGACTCGGCAACGCCAAGGTCGCGATCTTCATTGCCGTGCTCGCCTACTGGGCGGTGACCCTCAACGGCGTCTCCCATTCCGCCTTCTACGCCGCCGCCGTCGCCACCTTCATCGCGCTCTCGATCTGGCACGAGCTGGTGATGCGGGCGCTGGCGCGCGCGCGGGCCGCCGTCACGTTCTACGCCGACGGCATCGCGCGGGTCGAAGACCGCTGGACGCGGATTGGCCAGGCCGGTGAGCGGTTCCGCAACGGCGATCACCCGTACGCCGACGACCTGGACGTGTTCGGCGCCGGCAGCCTCTTTCAACTGCTGTCGGGCGCGCGCACGCCGATGGGGGAGGACCGCCTGGCGGCCTGGCTCTCGGCGCCCGCCGAACCCGCCGAGATTCGCGCGCGGCAGGCGCGCGTGGCGGGGCTGCGGCCTCAGATCGATCTGCGGGAGCGCATCGCGGTGGTCAACGCGGATCACCGGCGACGGCTGATGCCGGAGCGCCTGATTGAGTGGGCCGAGGCGCCGCCGGCGGTCTCTCGCGCGTTCAGGCCGCTCGTGCTGCTCGCGGCGCTGGCGTTCGCCGCCGCCGTGGTCAACGCGCTGATGGGCGGCCGGGTCTTGCCGCTGGCGATCCTGGCGGTGGTCAACCTCGCGCTGCTGTGGTGGTTGATGAAGCGGTCGGAGGCCGTCGTCGAGGGATTGTCGTCGGCGACGATGTCGGCGGGTCTCGATGTGCTGGCGAAGGTGATTGCCGAAATCGAGGACGCGTCGTTCGCGGACCCGGCGCTCGCCGGCCTGGCCGCACGCCTCACCGGCGGCTCGCCTGCCGATTCGGCCTCGCGCGGCATCGCGCGGCTGGCGCGGGTCTCCGACTGGGTTGACTCACGGCACAACGTGTTTGCGCGGCTGCTCGAGATCCCGCTGCTGTTCACGGTGCAAGTGGCTGTCAGCGCCGAAGCGTGGAAGGCGCGTCATGGCTCCCGCCTGCGCGACTGGGTTGACGTGGTGGGCGAGATGGAAGCGCTGCTGTCACTGGCGGGCTATTCATTCGAGCATCCCGGGGATCCGTTCCCCGAGATCATCGAGCACGCCGACGGCGCGATCTACGAGGCGGTGGAGGTGGCGCATCCGTTGCTGCCCACGCACACGGCCGTTCGCAACACGGTGACGTTGGGCTTGGGGCCTGAGACTTGGGGCTTGACGGTTCCAAGCCTCAAGCCTCAAGCCCCAAGCCCAAAGGTTCTGATCGTCAGTGGCTCGAACATGTCCGGGAAGAGCACCCTGATGCGCACCATCGGCTTGAACGCCGTGCTGGCGCTGGCCGGTGCGCCGGTGCGCGCCGAGCGGGTGCGAATTACGCCGCTCGGCCTTGGCACCTGTTTGCGGCACACCGACTCGCTGCTCGAGGGGCGGTCGGGCTTCTTCACCGAGGTGCTGCGGATCCGCCAGGTGTGCAACCTGCTCGAAGGCTCCCTGCCGGTGCTGTTCCTGTTCGACGAGCTGCTGAGCGGCACCAACTCAAAGGACCGACGTACCGCCGCGGAAGGGCTCGTGCGGATGATGGTCGCCCGCCGGGCCATCGGCATGGTCACGACCCACGACCTGGCGCTGACTGAGATTGCCGCGCTCATCCCCGGCGAGGTCCGCAACGTCCATCTGCAGGATCACGTGGAAGACGGCCAGATGCGCTTCGACTACAAGCTGCGCGACGGCGTCATTACCCACAGCAACGCGCTGGAATTGATGCGGATGATCGGGCTTGATGTGTAGATGCTCCCGGGAGGGCACTGCTTGTCTGTCTATAATCACCTCGTGACCGCGCCCCGTCTGGCCTTGGCGATCCTTCTGGTCCTTTCGGTCCAGTCGTCAGCCATGGCTCAAACCAGCCCGAAGGCGGCGATGCTCGAGCAGGAGGCCTGGACCGCGCTCACTGCCGGCAAGGCCGCGGCCGCCGAGCAGGCGTTCCGTGAGGCCATCACCCTCGATCCAAAGAACGCCCGGCTCCTCATGGGACTCGGCACTGCGGCGTTCGTGCTTCGCCGCGACGCCGACGCCAAGGCATCCCTTGAACAGGCGCTCGCGCTGTCGCCGACGCTGACGCGCGCCCGCGCGCAGCTGGCGCAGGTGGCCAAGCGGCAGGGTGACATCCAGGAGGCCATCCGGCTCTACGAGCAGGTGGCGACCGAGGTCCCGGATGACGCCGGCGTGCGCGACACCCTGGAGCGATGGAAGCGGGAGTTCGATCTGCACGAGCGGATGCGGCTCACCGTTGGCGATCACTTCACGGTGAGGTTCGAAGGCCCGGAAGACGCGGCCCTGGCGGCCAGGGCACTCGAGTCACTCGACCGCGCGTTCTGGCGCATCTCGGACGTGTTCGGGACGTTCCCGACCAGGACCGTGCCGGTCGTGCTCTACAGCGGCGAGCAGTTCCGCGACATCACGCGGTCGCCGCAGTGGGCCGCCGGCGCCTTCGACGGCACCATCCGCGTGCCCATGCGCGGTGCCATCGAACAGGGCGAAGACCTCGATCGGGTGTTGGCCCACGAGTTTGCCCACGCGCTCATTCGATCGCTGGCCACGCGCAACCTGCCGACGTGGCTGAACGAAGGCCTGGCGTCGGTGCTCGAGAGCGACAGCCTGCGCTGGGCGGAAGACCGGGTCAGCAAGGCGGCGAGCGTGCCGTCGCTCACCGTCCTGTCAGGGGCGTTCAGCAAGTTGAGCGGCGCTGAAGCCCAGGTCGCCTATGCGGCCAGCGCGCTGGCCGCGCGACGGCTGCTCGACGAAGCCGGCGGGGCCGCCGTGGCCAACCTGCTGCGCGATCTCGGCGAGGGCCTCGACTTCGAGACCGCGTTCCTGCACCGCATCCAGAGGCCGTTCGCCGACTTTCAGGCGTCGCTGGGGCTGTAGCGTCCGGCTTTAGCCGGACCCTCACGCCACGCACCGCGGGGTTCGTCATCCCGGGTGAGTGGCAGTAGCGGATAGGCCTCCAGGTCGCGCGAGAAACAAGTCATACGCCCTGTTGGTCTCCTCGCGTTGATGGAAGTAGCCGAGTGAGCGCAGGAACTGCGCGAAGGCCTCGGCGTCGTCCGCGGGCACCTCGAAGCCGGCGAGCACGCGGCCGAAGTCGGACCCGTGGTTGCGGTAGTGGAACAGGCTGATGTTCCAGCGGCCGCCAAGCCGTTCCAGGAACTCCATCAGCGCGCCCGGGCGCTCGGGAAACTCGAAGCGATACAACCGTTCGTTGGCCACGTCGCCCGACCGTCCGCCCACCATGTAGCGGATGTGCAGCGTCGCCACTTCGTCGTCGGTCAGGTCCACGGTGCGATAGCCCTGGCCCTCGAGCCGGGCCGCCAGGTCGACGGCGGCCTGGCGTGACGGCGTCGCAATGCCGACGAAAATATGCGCTTCGGCGCGGCCGCTCAGGCGGTAATTGAATTCGGTGACGACGCGGCGGCCGAGCGTGGCGCAGAATTCATGGAAGGCGCCCGGCCGCTCCGGAATCGTGACGCCGAACAGCGCCTCTCGGGCCTCGCCGGCATCGGCCCGCTCGGCCACGAAGCGCAGGCGATCGAAGTTCATGTTGGCGCCGCTCAACACCGCGACCAGGCCTTGCCCGGTGGTCCCGGTTCGCGCCACCCATGACTGCAGGCCGGCCACCGACAGCGCCCCGGCTGGTTCCATCAGCGAGCGGGTGTCGTCGAAGACGTCCTTGATGGCGCCGCAGATTTCGTCGTTGGTGACGCGCACGATCTCGTCGACGTGCGCCTGCACGATGGGGAAGGTGAGCGCGCCGACTTCGCGGACCGCGACCCCGTCGGCGAAGATGCCGACGCGGTCCAGCGCGACGCGCTTGCCCGCCTCGAGCGACCGGTACATCGCGTCGGCTTCGTACGGTTCCACGCCCACGATCTTGATGTCGGGCCGCACCGCCTTCACGTAACTGGCAATGCCGGCGATCAATCCGCCGCCGCCAACCGGGACGAAGATCGCGGCCACGTCCCGCGAGCCGTGCCCGAGAATCTCCATGCCGATCGTGCCCTGTCCGGCGATCACCAGCGGGTCGTCGAACGCGGGGATCGGGACGCGGCCAGTGGCGGCCGCCAGTGCCTCGCAGCGTGTCGAGGCATCGGCGTAGGTGTCGCCGGCCAGCTCCACTTCCGCCCCGAGATCACGCACCGCGCTGACCTTGATCTCGGGTGTGGTCTGGGGCATCACGATCAGCGCGCTGATGCCCAGGTGACGGGCCGAGAACGCCACGCCCTGGGCGTGATTGCCGGCGCTGGCCGCAATCACCCCGCGCGCGCGCTCGGCGGCGGTCATGTGGGCCATCCGGTTGTAGGCGCCGCGCAGTTTATAGGTGAAGATGGGCTGCTGGTCCTCGCGTTTGAGGAACACGTGGTTGCCAGTGCGCTGCGACAGCCGTCGCGCGGGATCGAGCGGCGTCGCCCTGGCCACGTCGTAGACGCGGCTGGTCAGGATCAGGCGGAGCATGGTGTCCGGCGTCATGGCGTGCCGAGCGAGTAGATGTCGTTGAGGATGCCCGCCGCGGTCACCTCCGCACCCGCACCCGGTCCGCTGATCACCAGCGGCTCGCGCTGATATCGCCGCGAGTGGAACGTGATCAGGTTGCGCGTGCCGCCGGCCGCGCCCATCGGGCTCGAAGCCGCCACCGCCAGGAGTCCGGCCGTCACCTTCCGCGGCGTGGCCGACACGACATATCGCAGCACCCGGCCCTTTGCCGCCTCCGACGCCACCCGCGCCTGCCACGCCGCATCGAGCTCCGGGAGGCGGTCGAGGAACGCCTTGAGCGAGAGTGCCGCGTACGGCCGCGGCACCAGGTCGTCCGGCACCGGCGCATCGCCGCGATAGCCGAGCATGCGCGCGAGAATGAGCCCCTTGCGCGCCGCATCGCGGCCCGACAGGTCGTCGCGCGGATCCGGTTCCGCATAGCCGCGATCCATGGCCTCGCGGACCGCCTCTGAAAACGGCCGGCCCGCCGACACCTCCGACAGCACGAACATCAAGGTGCCGCTGACGCAGCCCTCGATGTGGAGGACGCGGTCGCCGGTCTCATCGAGCTTGCGGAAGGTGTCGATGATGGGCAGTCCGGCGCCGACCGTTGCCTCGAATCGGACCCGTCGTCCTGATTGGGCGGAGGCGGTGACGAGTCGGTCGTAGGCCTCGCGCGAGCCGGCGAGCGGCTTCTTGTTGGCGAGCACCACGTCGAAGCCGTGATCGATCGCGGTCTGCAGGAGGGGGCCGGTCTCGTCGCTGGTCACATCCACGATCACCGGGTGCGAGACGGCGTGGGCCGCCATCACCGACAGCGCCTCTGCCGCCGACGCCTGGTGGCCGCCGAGCGACGCCAGCAGGGCGCCGGCGTCCTTGTCGCGGGCCAGGCGGAGCAGCCGCGTGCGTGACAGACCGCGCGAGTCGAACACGTAGCCGGAGCGGTCGAGCAGCCCGACAATGCGGATGTCGCCGGCCGTCTTGGTCGCGATCTGATCGGACAGTGCACGGCCGACGCGGCCGAAGCCCAGCAGGACGACATCGGTGTGCGGCCTGGTCAGCGGACGCCCGCCGCCAATTTTCGACAGCTGAAAGGCCGCGTGCACGCGCCGCGCGGCCTCGGCTGCATCGGCGCCCGCCACCACGAACGAGATATTGCGTTCCGACGAACCCTGCGCGATGGCCACCACGTTGATGCCACCGCTCTCGAGGGCGGCAAACACCCGCGCCGAGATGCCCGGGGTGCCGACCATGCCGTCGCCGACCACCGCGACCACCGACATGTGCGGGCGAGCCGTGACCCCGTCGATCAGGCCCTGCTCGAGCTCGTGCTTGAACGCCTGCCGCAGTCGGCGCACCGCGCGGTCGGCCTGCGACTCGGGCACGGTGAAGCCAATCGAGCTTTCGGACGACGCCTGGAAGATGGTCGAAACCGACAGCCCCTCGGCGTCCACCGCGGTGAACGTCCGCGCCGCAATGCCGTGCACGCCGACCATACCCTTGCCGGCTACCGTGATCACCGCTTGCGCCGGAAGCATGGCGAGCGCCTTGACCGGATAGCCCTTGAGCGCCTGCCGCGCCGACACTTCGGTGCCCGGCAGTTCGGGGTGGATGAACGAGCGCACGTGCAGCGCGATGGTGGTGCCGGCAATGGGGATGAGCGCCCGCGGGTGCAGCACCTTGGCGCCGTAGTGCGCCACTTCGGCGGCCTCGCGATGGTGCAGCTGTGGGATGAGCCGCGCGTCCGGGACCATCCGCGGGTCCGCGGTGAGAATGCCCGGCACGTCTTTCCATAACACCACCTGGCGCGCGCCCAGCGAGCGGGCCAGCAGCGTCGCCGTGAGGTCCGAGCCGCCGCGGCCCAGCGTGGTCAGGCTGCCGTCGGTCGCGCGGCCGATGTAGCCGGGCACCACCACGATGGTGCGGGCCGCGATGAGGGGGGAGAGCACCTTCCGCGCGCGCGTGCGCGTCTCATCCAGCCGCGGCGTGGCGCCGCCGTGCTCATCGTCGGTGCTCACCACGTCGAGGGCGTCGACGTAGACGGCGCGGCGCTTGAGGCGGGTGACCGCGGCGGCGAGCAACTGCGCCGACATGCGCTCGCCGCGGGCGACGAGCGTGTCCTGCACACGCGGCGGCAGGTAGCCCAGCACCGCAACCGCGGCGCAGACGTCCCGGTACTCCTGCGCCGAGGCGTCCACCTTCTGCAGGATCGCGCGCAGCGCTGGCCCGCGGCCGAGCACCGCGCTGGCCGCCTGGTGGTGCTTGCGACGGAAGGCATCGCCCGCCGCGGGCGTGGCCTGCAGCAGCAGGTCGGTGACGCCGGCGAGGGCGGATGCCACCACCACGAGCGGTCCACGGTGGGCCGCGACTTGCGCCGCAGCCTTCTGGATGGCACGTCCATCCGCGAGCGACGCGCCGCCAAACTTCCAGACTTCGAGCTTCATCTGAACATCCTCTTGAAAAGCAAAAGGGCCATCACCCTTGCGGATGATGGCCCCGGTATCAGGCCTGGTGAACGGAGGCTCACCTCATCCGCTGGATGCCGCTCCAGTAATGGACATGGTCGTGTCCGTAATCGTGGGACGAGTGGCGGCCGACGGTGCGGTCAACATGAGCTGGGCATAGACTACCACCAAACCGAGCGTTGAGTTTTGGTGTCTAAAGCCGAGGACGGCCCGGCTTCGGCGCCGCCGGCACGCAAGTCCGCTACAATAGGGCCTGGTCCGGGGCGTGGCTCAGCCTGGTAGAGCGTCCGCTTTGGGAGCGGAATGTCGCTGGTTCGAATCCAGTCGCCCCGACCACTTACTTGATCCTTGCAAGTCAGAAGTCAGAAGTTGGAAGTTGGAACAACCACTTCCGCAGTCAACTTCTCACTTCTCACTTCTCACTTCTCACTTCAGTTATTTCGCTTTCCGGATCGAGAGCCACTGCTGAATCTCGGCGAGCTGCGCGCTGACGGCGTCGGGATTGGTGGACTGCGGCGTCTTCTTGGCGCGAACCGAGGCCTGCGCCGTCACCACCTTCATCACGCCGTCACCGAAGGCCGGATGATACGCCTTCCACTCGGCGGGCGTCAGCGTCTCGAATTCCTTGCCCTCGGCCAGCATCTTGCGGACCATGCCGCCCACCACTTCGTGCGCGGTCCGGAACGCAATGCCCTGGGCCACGAGATAGTCGGCGACGTCGGTCGACAGCAGGAAGCCGGACGCCCCACGCGTGGTGCGGGCGCGATCGAGCGTCAGCGTGCGCACGACCACCGCGGCCGCGCCGGCCGAGCCCATCAGCGTGTCTTCGGTGTCGAACAGCGCTTCCTTGTCTTCCTGCAGATCCTTGTTGTAGCCGCTCGGCAGGCTCTTCATGGTGGCCAGCCAGCCGGTGAGGTTGCCGATGGCGCGCCCGGCCTTGCCGCGCACCAGTTCCATCGGGTCCGGGTTTTTCTTCTGCGGCATCAGGCTGCTGCCCGTGGCCACCGCGTCGGAGAGCACGAAGAAGCCGAATTCCTCGCCGGTGAACAACACCACGTCTTCGGCCAGGCGGCTCAAGTGCACCATGGCGAGCGACGAGGCGTGCAGGAAGCTGCTGACGTAATCGCGGTCCGACGTGGCGTCGATGCTGTTGGCCACCACCTTCGAGAAACCGAGCTTGGCGGCGAGAAAGGCGGTGTCGACCGCGTAGTTGGTGCCGGCAATCGCGCCGGCGCCGAGCGGCATGGCGTCGGCCTCGGCGCGGACCACGGTAAAGCGCTCCACGTCCCGCCGCAGCGCCGCGGCGTGCGCCAGCAGGTAATGCGCCACCGTCACCGGCTGCGCGCGCCGCACGTGCGTGTACGACGGCATCACCGCGTCGCCGGCGGATGCCGCTTGCGTGACCAGCGCGTCGATCACCGCGACCAGGGTCTGCTGGATGTCCGGGATGCGGCGGCGCACGTAGAGGCGCATGTCGACGCCGACCTGGTCGTTGCGGGACCGGCCGGTGTGCAGCTTGCGCCCCGGCTCGCCGATGCGCTCGATCAGCACGCGCTCCACGAACGAGTGGACGTCTTCGTCCGGTCCGGACAGGAACGCCGCGTCGGCGCGGCCGCGCTCGAGGATGGCGGAGAGGCCGCGTTGAATGGCCTGCGCTTCCGCCGGCGTCAGCACGTTGGCGCGGGCCAGCGCTTCCGCCCACGCCATGCTGCCGGTCACGTCGTCTTCGAAGATGCGCTTGTCGAAGCCGAACGAGGCGCCCCAGGCGAGCAGCGCCTTGTTGGGCTCGACGTCGAAGCGGCCCGACCACAGCGGCTTCGCCGTGTCTTGGGCGCCGGCGTCTGCCGCAGGAAGGACGGTCGCCAGCGCAAGCAGGGCAATGGACAGCAGTGTGCGTCGAGGGCGTGCGGGCATAAGCATTCTCCGTGAGGAGTGTAGCTTACGGGCGCCTGGAAAAAGATCCGGCGTCGTGCAGGAGCCAGGTCGCGGGATCGACTGTCACCGAGGCCGGCTCGCCATCCACCGCGAAGACCATTGTCGCCGTCCTGGCGGCCATCTCGACCCGTTCGACTTTTGGCAGCGCCCCAGCCGTGGCCGTGATCCCGAGGTCCACATTCAGGCGGTACGGGTCGGCACCCTGGGCTTGCGTCAGTGTCACTTCGACCTGCTTCTTCGCCGCGTCGTAGCGCCACGACCCTTCGAGCTTCGGCACGCCGGGCCGCGTCAGCCACTGCGCGAAGAACCAATCGAGCGGCTTGCCCGACACCTGCTCGAACACGGTTCGCAACTCCGCCGTTGACGCGTTCTGGTTCTGGTAGCGCCGGTAGTACTCGCGCATGCCGGTCCAGAAAGCCTCGGTGCCGACCTCGGCGCGCAGCATGTGCAGGATCCAGCCGCCTTTCTGGTAGACCAGGCTGTTGATCACCTTCGTCATGTCGTCGAGGTTGCGATGGACCACCGGCGTGTCGGGCAGCTTCTGCTCGAGCGCGACCACCTGGTCGCGGCTGCGCTTGAGGCCGTCGACGAAGGCGTCGCGGCCTTCGTCGTGTTCCGTGAACAGCAGCGCGAAGTAGGTGGCGAACCCCTCGCTCAGCCAGACGTCGTTCCAATCGCGCTCGGTCACCGCGTTGCCAAACCACTGGTGCGCGATCTCGTGCACGACGGGCGCGTGGCCGGCGGCCACGTCTTTCTCGCCGTAGAAGATGGCGCTGGCCTGTTCCATGCCGCCGTTGACGCCCGCCGCCTGCACATTGGCGAGCTTCTCGTACGAGTAGGGGCCAACGTGATCGACGAAGAACGTCATGGCGCGCCGTGAGAGTTCCTCGAACGTGACGAGGCCGGTGGCGCGGTCCTGCGGGAACACCCAGGTCTGCAGGGGCACGCCGGCCACGGTGCCCGCATGGTGCGACGTGAAGCGCGCGACGCCGAGCGCGTAGAGCCACGACGAAATCGGCACCGATTGCTTCCAGTGCGTGCGCCGCAGGCCGCCGGGCAGGTCGCTCTCTTCGATCAGCAGCCCGTTCGACACCACCTGGTAGTGGGCCGGGGCGGTGACGATGAACTCGCTGGTGGCCTTGTCGTAGGGATGGTCGATCATCGGCAGCCACTGGCGCGCGTGGTTCGGCCAGTTCTCGCTGAACATCGTCCGTTCGCCGTGGATGTTGGCGCCCAGCCGCAGGCCGTCCGCGGGCACGCCCTTGTAGCTGACCGTGAACGTGAGCTCGTGGCCGGCCTTCGACGGCGCCGGCAGCGTGACCGACAAGCGGTCCTTGGCGTGGATGAAGGGCAGCGGCCCAACCGATGCGACGGTCATCCCCTTGCCCGCGTTCGCGGACGCGAGATCGAGCACCACCTCGCGCACGCCGTCGGCCGTGAACTTCACCGTCACCGAGGCGTCGCCGGCAATCTCGTCGGACGCATCACCGAGTGAGAGCCGGAAGACGTAGTGGATGGCGTCCACGCCCGCCTGGCGTGGGTAGGTATCGCCGCCCGCGACGGCGGGGATCACCAGGAGTGCCAGGAAGAGACGTCTCATGAGGCGGCAATTATCGCTGACGCTTGACATTAATCAGCACATCGAAATACATTGATTAGGTCTTGCCCGCGCGGCAGGACGGTTATCGAGAGTGGCTGAGGGAACGGGCCCGCAGACGCCACAGCAACCTGGCTGCAAGAGCCGTGGTGCTAACTCCCGCCCCGAGAGGGGGAGAGATGAGGGACTCCATGCGTTTTGCCACTCGCGCCATTCACGCTGCCCAACCGAGCGACCCATCAACGGGCGCCCTGATTGCGCCGATCTACCAGACCTCGACCTACGAGCAGGAGAGCCCGGGCGTCAATCGTGGCTTCGACTACTCGCGCACGAACAACCCGACGCGGCAGCGCCTTGAAGACGTGCTCGCCGAACTCGAGGGCGTGCAGCACTGCGCGGTGTTCGCGTCGGGACTGGCCGCCGAGCACGCCGTGTTGCAGGCGTACCTGCGTCCTCGCGACGAGGTGATCGTCCCGGTTGACGTCTACGGCGGCACCTATCGACTGCTCAATCGCGTGTTTGCCGGGTTCGAGCTCACTATCACGCCGGTTGACACCACCAACCTGGACGCGGTCGCCGCGGCCATCACGACGAAGACGCGGTTGGTGTGGCTGGAGACGCCGACCAATCCGCGCCTGCTGGTGTCGGACATTCAGGCGATTGCCGGCCTGGCGCACGCCACCGGCGCGCTGGTGGTCGTCGACAACACCTTCGCCACGCCGGTGTTCCAGCAGCCCTTTGCGCTCGGCGCCGACCTCGTCGTCCATAGCGTGACGAAATACCTCGCCGGGCATTCCGATCTGATCCAGGGCGCGGTGCTGGCGCGCGATGCCGCGGTGTTCGAGCCGGTGAAGTTCCTGCAGAACGCGATTGGCGCGGTGCCGGCACCGCTGGACTGCTGGCTGACGCTGCGCGGCCTGAAGACCCTTGAATTGCGCGTGCAACGCCATGCCGAGAACGCGGGGCGCATCGCCGAGGCGCTGACGTCGCATCCGGCGGTGAGGCGCGTCTATTATCCGGGGCTGGCGGACCATCCCGGGCACCGCGTGGCGAAGCAGCAGATGACGGGCTTCGGCGGCATGCTGTCATTTGAACTCGACGGCACGGTCGAGGACGTGACGGCATTTGTGTCGGGCCGCCGGTTCTTCACTCTGGGGGAGAGCCTTGGTGGGGTGAAGTCGCTGGTGTGCCATCCGGCGCGGATGACGCACGCCTCCATCCCGGCCGATCAGCGCGCGGCCCTGGGCTTGTCAGACACGCTCATCCGGCTGTCGCCGGGCATCGAGCATGCGGAGGACTTGATCGCGGACCTGCTCGAGGGTTTGGGAGCGGTGGGGAATGCCGCAGTTCCGCGCGATGTCGCGTTTGTGGGGGTTGAGTAGAGGTCCCTGCGCCCTTGGCGGCCTCGGTGGCCGGTGTTGACGCGTAGTAAGCTGAGCCGGGGATGGCGAAATATTTCGTCACCGGCGCAACCGGTTTCATCGGCGGAGAGATCGTCAAGCAGTTGATCGGACGCGGCCACAAGGTGGTGGCGCTGGTTCGCTCGCCTGAGAAGGCCGGTATGCTCAAGGCGCTCGGCGTGGAGATGCACGCCGGCGACATCACCAATCGCGACACGCTGCGGGCGCCCATGGAAGGCGCCGACGGCGTGTTTCACCTGGCGGCCTGGTACAAGGTCGGCATCCACGAACCACTGGCCGACCAGATCAACGTCGATGGCACCCGCAACGTGCTGAAGACCATGCGCACGCTGCAGATTCCGCGCGGCGTCTACACGAGCACCGTGGCGGTGTTCTCCGATACCAAGGGCGCCGTTCCCGACGAGACCTATCGCCACGACGGCTCCCACCTCAGTGATTACGACCGCACCAAGTGGATCGCGCACTACCGGGTGGCGGTGCCGAGGATGGAGGAGGGGCTGCCGCTCATGGTCGTCATGCCGGGCCTGGTCTACGGCCCCGGTGATACGAGCGGCATGCACAGCGCGCTGGTGGACTTGCTCCGCGGCCGCCTGCCGATGACGCCGGCCCGCACCGCCTTCTGCTGGGCGCACGTCGAAGATACCGCCCGCGGGCACATCCTGGCGATGGAGAAGGGCACGCCGGGCGAGACCTACATCATCACCGGCCCCCAGCACACCTTCGAGTACGTGTTCGATGTGGCGGCAAAGCTCGCGCACGTGCGCGCGCCGCTCCTGCACCCCGGGCCGAGGACCATGCGCGGCATGGCCGCGCTCATGACGCTGGTTGGGCGCTTCACCAACCTGCCGTCGTCGCTGACCCCCGAGGCGTTGCGCGTGCTGGCCGGCACGACGTATTTCGGATCCAACGCCAAGGCCGTGCGCGAGCTGGGCTTCACGGCCCGGCCGATTGAAGAAGGGATGGCGCAGACGCTCGAACACGAGCTCCGCGCCCTTGGCCGCGTCTGACAGCGACCCTGCCTCCTCGTTACGGCTGGCGTAACAACGAAGCAGGGTCGTGTTTCAGCCAGCGCTGCAAATCGCGGAGGGCGCGGCCGCGATGGGAAACCGCCGCCTTTTCTGAGTCGGGCAGCTCCGCCGTGGTGCGGCCAAGGGGTGGGTAAAAGAAGATCGGGTCGTAGCCGAACCCATGCGCGCCGCGAGGAGATGCCGCGACGACACCCTCGACCGAGGTTTCGGTTTCAAACAGGAACTGGTTGCCGCGCGCGACGGCCAGCGCCGTGACGAACCGGGCGGATGAGACCCGGCCGGCCAGCCGGCGATAGATCTCGGCGAAGCGTTCTTCGTAGGATGCCGATGGGCCGAGAAAGCGCGCGGACTGCACGCCGGGTTCGCCGTCCAGCGCGTCTACCTCGAATCCCGAGTCTTCAGCCACGGTCACCAGGCCCGACGCTTCCGCGTACGCCAGCGCCTTGATGCGCGCGTTCTCCCAGAACGTCGCGCCGGTTTCTTCCGGCTCCGGCACGCCCGCCACCTCGGCGAGCGTGACCAGCTCGATGGCCAGGCCGCCGAGCAGTGGCCGGATTTCCTTCAGCTTGGCGGGATTGGTGGTGGCAACCAGCAGCTTGTCGCGCCGAAGCGCCGGCCTGATCGGTGGCGCGAAGGCGGACTTCATCGGCCGAGAATGGACCCCACGATGGCGCGCTGTTTCTCGATCAGCTCGGTGATGCCCTTGTCGGCCAGCGCGAGCAGGCCGACGAGCGCGTCGTTCCCGAACGGCTCGGCTTCCGCCGTGCCCTGGATCTCGATGAAGCGGCCGTCGCTGGTCTTGACGATGTTCATGTCGACGTCGGCCTTGGAGTCTTCTTCGTAGGCGAGGTCGAGCAGCGGCATGCCCCTGACAATGCCGACGCTGGTGGCGGCGACGTAGTCGGCGATCGGGATGGTGCGGATCTGATCCTTCTGTTTCAGCTTGCCCAGCGCGAGCACCAGCGCCACGAACGCGCCCGTGATCGACGCGCAGCGCGTGCCGCCATCGGCCTGGATGACGTCGCAGTCCAGCCAGATCGTGCGTTCGCCGAGTTGATCGAGCTTGATCACCGAGCGCATCGACCGTCCGATCAGGCGCTGGATCTCCATGGTGCGGCCGCCGACCTTGCCGGCCGAGGCTTCGCGGCCCGAGCGGGTGGAGGTGGCGCGCGGCAGCATGCCGTATTCCGCCGTGACCCATCCCTTGCCGGCGCCGCGCAGGAACGGCGGCACCTTGTCTTCGACGCTGGCGGTGCAGATCACGCGCGTGAAGCCCACTTCGATCAGCACCGAGCCTTCCGCATGGATCGAGAAGTTCGGCGTGATGGTGGTGGGGCGAAGCTCGCCGGGCGCGCGGTCATTCAAGCGGTTCATTGGGGACTCAATATCTCATTCTTCCGCAGTGGGCGCCGCAAGTCCACATGACCGGCGAGCGTGTCGACTTCCTGGCCGCCGATCAGGATCTGCACTTCCTGCAGGCTCGGCAGATTGGTGAGCAGCGCATTGACGATGGTGTAGACCGTCATCAGTTCCTGGTGCGACCCGCCGCCGTGCGCGGTCGTGATGATCGGGTCCAGGTCGACGAACGCCTCGTTACGTTGCGACACGAAGATGCCGCGCAACCTGGCGCCCTTGGGAATGGTCGAGACCAGCGGCGCCGGCGGCTCCGCCGACAGTTGCACTTCGAGGATCGCCCGCGCCTGCGCCACCACGCCCTCGGCGAGCGGCACGTCATGTTCGGTCGGCACCAGCCGCAGGCCGTCCTCCGACGCGAAATAGAGAGTGGCCTTGATCTTCGGCACCGCCGGGTCGGCGGCGGCCGCGGGTGGCGGCGGCGCCGGCGTGTCACCAGCCGCGGTGCCGGGCGCCGGCGCGCTCAACAGCCGGCTCAGGCCGGCGATCAGCGCCCACGCAAACAGCAACGCCACCACGGCCGTGCCGCCGATGGCCGCCCACTGTCGCGGCGCCAGCTTCTTCGGAGGTTTAGTGCTCAAGGAACTCGCGGAATTTGATGAGCGCGTCCAGAAGGGCCTGCGCCACCCGGTCCTGATAGCTGCCGGTGGCGAGCTGCGTCTCCTGCTCGGCGTTCGAGAGGTAGCCGATCTCCACGAGCGCCGCCGGCATGTTGGCGCCCACCAGCACGCGGAAGGGCGCCTGCTGCACCGCGCGCGGGCTCATCTCGATGCGGCCGGTCAGCGCCTGCTCGACGAACCCGGCCAGCGCCGACGACTGTTCGAGGTAGCGCGCTTGCGCCGTTTCCCAGAGGATGAGGTCGATTTCGCGCGAGCCGCCGCCCAGGGCCGGCAACGTGGTGGCGTTGTCGCCGGCCTTCTTCCGCGCTTCGGCGTCGGCGCGTTCCACGGTCAGGAAATAGACCTCCGCGCCCTTCATCGCCGGGCGCACCGCCGAATTGGCGTGGATACTGAGAAAGACGTCGGCCTGGTGGTTGTTGGCGAACGCCGATCGGTCGTCGAGCGACAGCGTGCGGTCGTCCTCGCGCGTGAGGAACACCTTGGCGCCGAGGCGGCTCTCGATCAGCGTGCGCAGCCGGCGCGCCACCGAGAGCGTGACGTCTTTTTCGAGCGTGCCGCTGGCGCCCTGCGTGCCGATCTCCTCGCCGCCGTGGCCGGGGTCGAGCACGACCGTGCGCAGTCCGGTGGACGGCCCCTGCGTCGGAATGACGAATCGCGAATCCGGCGCCGGCGCCGGTGCCGCCGCGGCATCCGCCGTGGTCGCGGGCAGCAGCGTCACGGTGACGCGTCCGGACCCGGCATCCGCCTGCGACGTGGTGACACGATGCATCGCGTATCGCGGTCCGGTGGTCAGGATCACGGTGTTGGGCGCCTCGCCCGGCGAGAGGCCCAGCAGGAATGTCTGCGGCGGCAGGGAGGGCAGCGCCAGTTCGAGCGCATCGGCTTCGAACTGCACGACCAGCCGGCCCTGCTGGCTGACGACGCGCGCGTCGGTGTTGGGTGTGACCTCGAAGGTGACGGCGACGTCGGTGCTGCCGGCATCGACCCGCGCGACCACGCGCGGCACCCGCAGGTCGCCGACGACCAGCAGCCGCGTGGCGCGCCGCAGGTCGATCCGCGTGTCGAGCACCAGCGCCAGCGCGCGGGGCATGAAGTCCACGGGGACGAACCAGCGGTTGTCGCGCCGCATCGGCGGCGCCGGGAGCGACGCCAGGCGGCCGCTCACCGAGACGACGTTCTGGTTTTCGGTGAGGACGATCGAGCGCCCGCGGATGGAGATGGTCAGGCCGCCGGCCAGCCGGTCTTCGCGCGAGGTGGTGCCGAAGGTGGCGTTGATGTCGTCAACGGCGACGTAGTCCAGGTTGTTGATGGCCGTGACGGGGAGCGTCTTGCGCCCCTCGCGCGATAACACGGTCACCGAGGGCCCTTGGGCCGTCGCCAGCAACGACAGCGCCAACATCGACAGAACGCCGGCCACGCGCAAGTGCAGTCGAGTCAACGCTCAATGATAGCGCGAGGGGACTTTTTGTTGAGCCACGCAAACGAGCACGTTCAAGCAGCGTGACGACGTCAGGAATTGCATCTCCGTTGTGACGTTCCGCCCCGTCAAGTAGTGCCGCCCCGCCCCTCCATCACTTTTCGTGCTCCTTAGCCTCAGCTTTTTCTATGGTGCAATAAGGAGACCTTTGGTTGCACGGAATGCGACACTGTGTGAAACTTCTCACATGAATTGTAAATTTCGCGCAGTCGTTGGCGGCGCCGCCCTCGCGTGGGTCGTGGTGACCGGCGTGAGCGTGTGGGCGCAGGCCGCACCGGCGGGCCCCGCGGTCGCGCCGGCCGAGGCCAAGAAGATGAAGGCGGCGTTCGCCTCCTCTCCGGCAGCCATCGACGCGGGCAAACAGCTCTACACCAAGTATTGCCGGTTCTGCCACGGCAACACCGGCGCCGGCGACAGCACCATGGCGCCCAAGACCATGCAGCCGTCCAACCTGACCGACGCGACGTGGACGCGCGGCTCGAGCGAAGGTGAGATCTTCTGGATCATCCAGAACGGCGCGCCGCCGAAGTACGACATGAAAGGTCTCAAGGGCAAGATCACCGACGCGGACACCTGGAACCTCGTCCACTACGTTCGCGGCCTCGGTGGCATTCCCAAGTCGTAAGGCCGCCCCTTCGACGGGGCTCAGGGCAGGCGGCGCGTGGCCGTATTGGGCGCTGGCCTTCCTGTTCCTGATGACCCTGGCGACGGCCGCGTGCGAGTTCGCCAGCCCCGGCCAGCCGTCGGGCGCCGCCGATCGTTCCCGTTGGGGCACGCCGGCGGTGTTCACGCCTGCGCACGCCACGGCCGCTGACGCCATCAAGGCCTTCTTTGACTCGCGGCCGGATACGGTGGCGCAGCCCTTCGACTTCTCGCACCAGATCCACCTCTCGAAGGGTGCCGTCTGCACCGACTGCCACACCGGGGTGGAGCAGGGGCCGAAGGCCGGCTTGCCAAACGTCAACACCTGCATGATCTGCCATTCGCAGATTGCCACCGACCAGCCGCTGATCCAGCAACTCACCGAGATGCAAGCCAAGGGGCTGGACCTGGCGTGGAACCGCGTCTACGATTACCAGCCGCAGGCGCACGTGCGCTTCAACCACGCCCCGCACATTCGGGCCAAGGTCGCGTGCTCGACGTGTCACGGCAACCAGGCCGAACAGACCGTCGCCCGCCGCGCCGTGAACATGAACATGGCGTTCTGCGTGAACTGTCACAAGGTAAAGCAGGCGTCGAACGACTGCCAGACGTGCCATTACTGACTTTGTGAGCCCCATGGACCGCCGACACTTCATCAAGCTCACTGCCATCTCCGGCACCACCGCCGCGTTGACGGCGTGCGGCAACCCCGAGAATCAGCTCATTCGCTTCATTCCGGAAGACGATCTCATTCCGGGCGTGGCGACGTGGAAGCCGAGCATCTGTCCGCTGTGCAGCGCCGGCTGCGGCGTGATCGCGCGCGTGATGGAAGGCGACGCCGAGGTCTTCCGCAACGGCCAGCCCGGGTTGATCCGCATGGGCCTGGTCAAGAAGCTCGAAGGCAATCCCGAGGATCCGATCAGCCAGGGCAGGTTGTGCGCCCGCGGCCAGGCGTCGATGCAGATCACGTATCACCCGGATCGCCTCGCCAACCCGCGCCAGCGCACGGGCGAGCGGGGCAGCGGGCAGTTCGTCGACATCTCCTGGGATGAGGCGATCAAGGAACTGGCCGGGCAGTTGGATGCCCTGGTGGCCGCCAGCGATCAGGCCTCGCTGGCGCTGCTGACCAAGCCGCGCCGCGGCCGCCGCCTCGAGTTGCTGTCGCAGTGGCTGCAGCGCTTCGGCGCGAAGGCCCCGGTCACGTTCGAGTTGTTCTCGGACGACGTGCTGCGCCGCGCCAACGAGATCAGTTTTGGGGCGTGGCAGTTGCCGACGATCGACCTGGCCAACGCCCGTTACGTTGTCTCGTTTGGCGCCGACTTCCTCGGCACGTGGAACTCCTCGGTGTCGCAGAGCGTGGCCTATGGCCGCATGCGCCAGGCGCGGCCGGGCATCCGCGCCAAGTTCGTGCACGTCGACGCGCGCCTGTCGCAGACGGCGGCGAACGCCGACGAGTTTGTCGCCATCAGGCCCGGCACCGACGGTGTGCTGGCGCTCGGCATGGCGCACGTCATCATCAAGAACAACCTGCGGCCGGCCGGCGCCGCGGGCCGCGCCGGCGCCGCGATCGACGGCTGGGCCGGCGGGCTGGCCGCGTTCACGCCCGAACAAGTCGAGAAGAAGACGGGCGTCGCGGCGGCGCAGGTCGAGCGGCTGGCCCGCGAGTTTGCCGCCAACGCGCCGGCCGTGGCGCTGGTCGCCGGCGCGCCGCTGGCCCACTCGAACGGCCTGTTCCACGCTCTCGCGGTGAACGCGCTCAATGCCCTGGCCGGCAGCGTCAACGTGCCGGGCGGCGTGTCGTTCATTCCGCACCCTGCGGCCGTGGCCGCTCGCGGGCTGAGCGAGATCCTGCAGGGCGCGGCGCCCAAGGTGCTGCTCCTGGACGACGTCAATCCGGTGTTCGCATCGCCGGCGGCATGGAAGGTGGCGGATGCGCTGAAGCGCGTGCCGTTCATCGCCAGCTTCGGATCGTTTGTGGACGAAACCAGCGCGCTGGCCGATCTCATCCTGCCGGACCACTCCTTCCTCGAGTCGTGGGTGGAGGCCGTTCCGGAATCCGGATCCGGCAAGGCGGTGGCCGTGTCGGCCGGTCCGGCCATGCGGCCGCTCTACGATACGCGGCCGACGGTTGACGTGTTGCTCGACGTGTCGCGGAAGCTGGCGAAGCCGTTCGAGCCGGCGTTGCCGAACACGTTCGAGGAGTATTTGAACCAGGAGGGCGGAACTCCAGTTCCGCCGAGCGCCGGCGTTCGGAGAGCGGGCGCTTCAGCGCCCGCTGGGCCGGCGGGGGCTAAAGCCCCCGCCCTCCCCGTCCAATACGCCGACCCGCAGTTCGACGGTGATGCCGCGCAGTATCCGTATCACTTCCTGCCCTACGCCTCGCAGGCCTTCTTCGACGGCTCGCTCGCGCACCTGCCGTGGCTGCAGGAACTGCCCGATCCGATGACCTCGGGCATGTGGTGCAGCTGGGTGGAGATCAACGAGCGCGCGGCAGAGAAGCTGGGCATCCACCTTGGCGACGTCATCGAGATCACCTCGGCACATGGCACGCTGCGCGCGCCGGCGGTGCTCAATCCCGGCATCGCGCCCGATGCCGTGGCCATGCCGGTCGGCCAGGGCCACACCAATTTCACGCGCTACGCGAGCGGGGTGGGCGTCAATCCGATTGGCATTCTCGCGCCGTCGGCGGTGGCCGACAGCGGCGTGCTGGCGTGGTCGTCAACGCGTGTCAAGATTGCGCGCGTCGGCAGCCGCGACGAAAGCTTGATTCTGTTTGCGGGCGCCACGCGCGAGCGGCCCGAGGAAACGCACGGCAGGTAGGACACACAGGTTATGGCGCACCGATGGGGGATGGCGGTCGATCTCGACAAGTGCACGGGCTGCGAGGCCTGTGTCACGGCCTGCCATGCCGAAAACAACATTCCGACCGCGGGCGCGGGCCAGGCGGCGCGCGGCCGCGCCATGCACTGGATCCGCGTCGAGCGCTACTACGAAGGCGACTTTCCCGAGGTGCGGGTGAAGTTCCGGCCGGTGCTCTGCCAGCAGTGCGACAACGCGCCCTGCGAAGCGGTGTGCCCGACCTATGCCAGCCACCAAACCGACGAGGGCCTGAACGCGCAGGTCTACAACCGCTGCATCGGCACCCGCTACTGCGCCAATGCCTGCTCGTACAACGTGCGGTTCTTCAATTTCTTCAACCCGGAATGGCCCAAACCGCTGCACCTGCAGCTCAATCCCGACGTCTCGATCCGCGAAGTGGGCGTGATGGAGAAGTGCACGTTCTGCGTGCAGCGGATCAAGGCGGCGAAGATCGCGGCCAAGGCCGAGGACCGCGGCCTGGTGGACGGCGCGCTGCAGCCGGCGTGCGCGCAGGCGTGCCCGACCACGGCGCTGATCTTTGGCGACCTCAACGATCCCGAGAGCCGCGTCGCGCGGCTGTCGCACTCGCTGCGCGGCACCAGGCTGCTCGAAGAGCACGGTGCCGAGCCGAAGATCACTTATCTGCAGAAACAGCCCTGGCATGAACCGGACGCTTACTAAACCGATCGCGGACGATCTCGTCCGGCCTCTCTTCCAGACCTCGATCTGGTTCTACGCGATTGTCTTCGCGGCCGGCACCGTCGTCGCCTGCGGCTTCGCGGCGTGGCTGTACCAGATCTGGTTCGGCATCGGCGTGGCGGGCATCCGCTGGCCGGTGTTCTGGGGCTTCTATCTCGTCAACTTCGTCTTCTGGATCGGCATCAGCCACGCCGGCACGCTGATCTCGGCGATCCTGCGGCTGGTCAACGCCGGCTGGCGCCGCCCGGTCACCCGCTGCGCCGAGGCCATCACCGTGTTCGCGCTGATGATCGGCGCGATGTTCCCGGTTATCCACCTCGGCCGGCCGTGGCTGGCGTTCTGGCTGTTTCCGTACCCGAGCGCCCGCGAGATCTGGCCGAACTTCCGCTCGCCGCTGGCGTGGGACTTCTTCGCCATCAACACTTACCTCACCGGCAGCGTGCTGTTCCTGTTCCTGCCGATGATTCCGGACTTCGCGCTGGTGCGCGATCGCTCGACCGGCTGGCGCCGGCGGTTGTACGGGTTCCTCTCGTTCGGGTGGCGCGGCACCACCAAGCAGTGGAACCGGCTGGAATCGGCGATGCAGATCATGGCCATCGCCATTCTCCCGGTGGCCGTCTCGGTCCACACCATTGTCGCGTTCGACTTCTCGATGGCCGCCGTGCCGATGTGGCACTCGACCATCTTCGGGCCCTACTTCGTGGCCGGCGCCATCTTCAGCGGCATCGCCGCCCTGATCATCGCCATGGCGGTGCTGCGCAAGACCCTCAGGCTCGAGCACTACCTGCTGCCGCTGCACTTCGACAACCTCGGCAAGCTGCTGCTGCTGATGTGCATCCTGTGGGCCTACTTCGTGTTCGCCGAGCGCCTCACCGTCTGGTACGGCAACGAGCCCAGCGAGATGGCGGTGTTCTGGGCGACGCAGCGCGGCGACTACGCGCCGTTCTACTGGACCATGGTGGCCTGCAACTTCGTGATCCCGTTCATTATCCTGGCCAACTACAAGACGCGGACCATCCTCGGCTGCGTGATCGCGTCGGTCGGCGTGCTGATTGGCATGTGGCTCGAGCGCTTCCTGATCATCGTCCCCTCGCTCGCGCACAAGCAACTGCCGTATTCGTGGGGCAGCTACGGCCCGCGGCCGGTGGAGATCACGATCATGGTGGCGACCTTCGCGGGGATGGTCCTGCTCTACGCGCTGTTCTCGAAGTTCGTGCCGATCATCGCGATCTGGGAGCTGAAAGCTGGGCTGCCGTCGCGCATCGATCCGGCGTCGCTCTCCGAAGAGCGGCTGATGTCAACGCGCCTCGACACCGAGCTGTTGCCTGGCACCCTCGAAGGGGAGGAGGGCCAGTCATGAAGGCCGTCTACGGTCTCTATGATGATCCGCACGTCGCCCAGCAGGCCGTGGACAACCTGCGGGCCGCCGGTGTCGCCGATGCCGACATCACCGTGATCTCGTCGGAACCGTTCGATCACTTCGAGTTCGGCCACCGCGACGCCGCCACGGCCATGCCGTGGATTGCCACCGCCGCGGGCGCCGCCGGCCTGGTGGCGTCCTACTATCTCCTCGACGCAGCGCAGATGTCGTGGCCGCTCGTCACCTCGGGCATGCCCATCGTGCCGATGTGGTCGAACATGATCATCATCTTCGAGATGACGATGCTGAGCGCCATCATCGCGACGGTGATCACCCTGCTCGTGACCGCCGGTCTGCCGAGCCGCGGCGGCAAGATGTACGACGCCGAAGTGTCCGACGGCTACATCCTGGTCGGCGTCGAGAACCCGGCCGACGCCGCTTGTCTCGAGCCCGCGCTGGCGATTCCTGGTGGGCGGGTCAAGCGAACCTGATTTAGTGATTTGGCGATGTGGTGATCTCGCGATCTCGCGATGTGGGGTTCTGTTGGTTATCCGTGTCGCCGTTCTAGCGCTTGCCGGTCTGGTCGTCTCGGCGCCAACCACATTCGCGCAGGCCCCGGTAGCGGGCGCCGCCAATCGCAAGCACGCCACCGCGACCCGCGTCGCCAACGGCGGCATTCGCATCGACGGCCGGCTCGATGACGAGGCGTGGCGGCAGGCCACGCCGATCACCGACTTCACCCAGAAGGAGCCGGTCGAGAACTCGCCACCGACCGACCGGATGGAAGTCCGGCTGGCCTACGACGACGACGTGCTCTACGTCGGCGCGCGGATGTTCAGCCGCGACGGTGTCATCCAGGCGCCGCTCGGCCGCCGCGACAACACCGACCAGGCCGAGCACATCCTGGTCTCGTTCGACACCTTCCTCGACCGCCGCACCGCCGTCGTCTTTGGCGTGACCGCCGCCGGCGTGCGAATCGATCGCTTTCACGCCAGCGACAACGAAGACAGTTTCGATGCCGGTTTCGACCCGGTGTGGCGCGCCCAGACCCAGATCTCCGGCGATCAGTGGACGGCGGAACTCTGGATCCCGTTCTCGCAACTGCGCTTCAACCCGCAGTCCGATCAGACGTGGGGGCTGAACCTGTTTCGCTTCCGGCCGACGCTCGACGAGGAGGACTATTGGATCCTCGTTCCGCGGACCGTTCGCGCCTGGTCGTCCCGGTTTGGCGACCTCACCGGCATCGCCAACCTCGTGCCGCCGCGCCGCATTGAGGCGCTGCCGTACGTGGCCGGCGGCTCGACCATCAACGGCGACCGCGACCCCAGCAATCCGTTCGACGATGGGAAGAACCTGCACGGCCGGGTGGGCGCCGACGTCAAGATGGGCCTGGGCCCGAACTTCACGCTCGAGACCGCCATCAATCCAGACTTCGGGCAGGTCGAAGCCGACCCGGCCGAGGTCAACCTCTCCGCGTTCGAGACGCGGTTCCCCGAGAAGCGCCCGTTCTTCCTCGAGGGCGCGCAGCTGTTCAACATCGGCCATCCCAACTTCTACTACTCCCGGCGCATCGGCACGCGCCCGATCGGTCCGGCGACCGGCGATTACGTCGACTACCCAGACTCCGGCACCATTCTCGCGGCGGCCAAGCTCACGGGCCGCCTGCCGTCGAAGACCTCGATTGGCTTCCTGACGGCGGTGACCGACAACGAAGAGGCCCAGGTGGCCACGCGCGGCCTGGCGGATCAGCGCACCGTGGACGTCTCGCCGCACGCGTACCACATGGTCGGCCGCGTCCTGCAGGAGTTCGGGCCGTCGGCGTCAACCGCCGGCCTGCTCGTGAATTACGTGCATCGCCAGTTCGAGGACGGCAGCCCGCTCGCCGACCTCTATACCCGCAACGCCCTCGGCCTGGCCGGCAACACGCTGTTGCGGTTCAAGGGCGGTCAGTATGAGTTCCGCGCCTCGGGCGGCGGCTCGGTCATCAACGGCAACGAGCGCGCGATGGAGCGGGTGCAGCGCTCGAGCGCGCACTACGCCCAGCGGCCGGACCGCGAGTACTCACCCCTGGATCGCACGCTGACGTCGCTGGCCGGATGGTCGGCGCAGATGAACTTCGACAAGACCGGCGGCCGTCACTGGCTGTGGGGCGCCAACACCAAGATCGACTCCGAGGATTTCGAGACCAACGACTTCGCCCAGTTGAACGGCGCCGACGGCTGGCTGACCAACGCCAACTTCCGCTACCGCGAAACGCAGCCGGGCACGGTGTTCCGCGGCTACTACCTCCAACTGGATGGCCAGACCGACACGACGCTGCGTGGCCTGATGCAGGCGGGGCACGTGCGTGGCACGTTCAACGTCACCTGGAGCAACTTCTGGACGACGAGCGTGCAACTGTCGAGGAACCTGGCCACGACCAGCGTGTCACTCACGCGTGGCGGCCCGCTGATGTCGCGGGGGCCCGGCTGGACCACCAACGTCAACGTCGGCAACCGCGCCACGTCGCGGACGCGGCTGACGGGCTCGATGGTGTTCCAGACCAACGATGACGGCGCGTCCACCAGGCGCGTGACCGGCCTCGTCTCCATGCGTCCCGGCCCGCGCTGGCAGTTCACGGTGTCGCCGTTCTACGATCGTGTCACCGAGCCGCAGCAGTACGTCAGCACGCTCTCCGGCGGCCGTCCCGTTACCTTCGACAATCGCTACGTGTTCGCGTTCATCGACCGCAGCACCGCGTCGGTGGAATTCCGGCTCGGGCTGACGCTGCGGCCCGACCTGAACCTTGACGTGTATGCGGAGCCGTTTGCCGCGTCCGGGCGCTACTACGATTACGGTGAGTTGCTGGAGCCGGCCAGCCGCGAGCGCCTGAAATACGGCACGGCGGGCACGGTGCTGTCGGTGAATGCGGACGGCAGCCAGGTGGTGAACGCCGGCGGCAGCACGTTCAACCTGAGAAATCGCGACTTCAACACGCTGTCGTTCCGCAGCAACGTGGTGCTGCGCTGGGAATGGCGCGCCGGCAGCACGCTCTATGTGGTGTGGCAGCAGGACCGCGCCGGGTCGGAAGTGCTCGGCAGCCGGGTGAACATCAACGACGCGTTCCGGTCGGTCACCGCGCCGGGCTCGAACATCTTCCTGGTCAAGACGAGTTTCTGGATCCCGATTGGATAGAGATAGGGTGCCTAGGGTGCCTAGGGTGCCTAGGGTGCCTA
>CAYHCX010000019.1:49007-55279 GCA_964355095.1 uncultured Acidobacterium sp. | reverse complement strand
CCTGACCCCAATCATCCCCGGAGCCATCCTTCGCCTCGGATTCTGAACGGAAGATAATTGGCCAACATGAAGCTCCTGTGTGCGGGCGAGGCGTTCGAAGACCTCGTCTTCTTTGCCCTCGATCGCTTGCCGGAGCTCGGCGAGGAGATCAAGACCGACCACTTCACCGCTACCATCGGCGGCGGCGCCGTCATCACCGCCGTGCACGCCGCCCGCCTGGGCATGCGGGTCGGGCTCCTCAGCGCGCTCGGCGATGCAGCGGTCGCGCGCCTCAAGCGCGAACGCGTCAGCGTGACCAACCTGCGGAAGCCGCAAGAGCCGCACGCGATCACCGCGGCCCTGTCCACGGTCGAGGACCGTGCGTTCGTCACCTTCAACGGCGTCAACGCCAAGCTCGAGTCCCGGCTCGCGCGGGTTCTGAGCGGGCCGGGCCCGCCGAAGCCCGAAGGGCGCAGGCGGAGCCAGGGGGCCCAACATGTCCACCTCTGCTTCTACCCCCACGACTGCGCGCAGTGGACGCGCATCGTCAACAAGCTCCGCAAGCGCGGCGTCACCACGTCGTGGGACTTCGGCTGGAACGAACCGCTCACCGCCGATCGCGGCCTTACCGAACTCATCGACGCGCTCGACTTCGTGTTCGTCAACGAGCTGGAAGCGCGGCTCTATACCGGCGAGCCCACGCTCGAAGCCGCCCTGCCCCACTGGCGTCAACGCACGGCCATCACCATCGTCAAGATGGGCGAGAACGGCGCGGCGTGGCTGACGCCGAATCGCGACATCCACTTTCCCGCACCGCGCGTGAAGGTGGTGGATACCACCGGCGCCGGCGACGCGTTCAACGCCGGCTTCCTGGTCGCCTGGATGCGCGGCCAGACGCCGGCGCAGTGCCTGGCCGCGGGTAATCAGGTTGGCGCGGCCTCGACGCTGCAGGCGGGTGGCATATGAAGGTCGCGATCATCGGCGGCGCGGGAGTCCGCGTGCCGCTCCTGGCCGGCGGGCTCGCTCGCTCCGATCTTCGAATCTCGGAGATCGCGCTCTACGACATCGACCAGGACCGCCTCCGCATCATCGGCGACCTCGCCGCGCGCATGGCCGGCGGCGTGCGCGTGACCACCACGGCGACTCCAGACGCGGCCGTCGAGGGCGCGGACTTCGTGATCACGAGCATCCGCGTCGGCGGCGCGGCGCAGCGGGCGAGAGACGAGGCCGCGTGCATCGCCCTGGATGCCATCGGCCAGGAAACCGTCGGGCCCGCCGGCTTCGCCATGGCCGTGCGCACCATCCCGGCGATGGTCGAGTACGGCCGCCTCGTGGCCCGCCTGGCTCCCCGCGCGTGGCTGATCAACTTCTCCAACCCGGTCAGCCTGATCACGCAGGCCGTGCACCAGGAAACCGACGCGCGCCTGATCGGCATTTGCGACACGCCGATGGAGATGTTCGAAGACGCCGCCCACGCGCTGGGCCTGCCGGCGTCGGTGTGCGCCTACGACTACTTCGGCCTCAACCACCTCGGCTGGCTCCGCGACGTGCTGTTCGAGGGCGAGGGCCAGCTCCATCGCATTTGGGAAGACGACGAGCGCCTGAAGGCGGCGTATCGGTCGCCGCTGTTCGAGACGGAACGGCTGCGCCAGTTGAAACTGTTGCCGACGGAGTATCTCTATTACTACTACCGTCCCGAGGTGGCGCTGGCGCACATGAAGAGCGCCGGATCGAGCCGCGGCCAGGCCGTGGAGGCGCTCACGGAGGAGTTCTTTGCCGACGTTCGGAGGGAGGGGGCTTTAGCCCCCTCTGATCGGCGAGGGCTGAAGCCCTCGCCCTCCGAACGTCTGGGCCGTTACCAGCAGTATCTCGCTGCCCGCGACAACAGCTACATGCAGATCGAGACCGGCACCAGCACGCCCCGCATCAAGCCCGACTGGGCGGAGCTCTCCGGCTACGATCGCATCGCCCTGACGACCATGCGCGCCATCGTCCACAACCAGGGCGCCATCATCCCGCTCGACGTCGCCAACCGCGGCACGCTGCCGTTCCTGGAGGACGAGGACATCGTGGAAGTGCCGTGCCGCGTGGACGCGAACGGTCCGGCGCCGCAGGCGGTGGCGTCCATCCCGGATCACCCGCGCGAGCTGATCGAGCGCGTGAAGGTCTACGAGCGCGCCACGGTGAAGGCGGCGCTGACCGGCAACCGCGACGAGCTGATCGACGCCCTCGCGCTCAACCCGCTGGTGAGCTCACGCGATCAATCCGCGCGCCTCGTCGAGACATTGCTGTGAGTGATGTAGCGTCCGGCTCTGATGTGGCGTCCGGCTTGGATGTGGCGTCCGGCTTTAGCCGGACCGATCCCGCCCTGAAGCGGGGCATGGGCCTGCTCCAGGCCACCGCCACCAACGTCATCTCCATGGTGGGCGTCGGCCCGTTTCTCACCATCCCCTTCATGGTGGCCGCCATGAACGGCCCACACGTCATCTACGCCTGGATGGCGGGCCTGGTCCTCGCGCTCGCCGACGGCCTGGTCTACGCGCAACTCGGCGCCGCGCTCCCCGGCAGCGGCGGCGGCTATCTCTACCTGCGCGAGGCGTTCCAGCCGTTCGGCCTCGGCAAGCTGATGGCCTTCCTGTTCATCTTCCAGACCATCCTGATCGCGCCGCTGTCGGTGGCCGGCGGCGCGGTGGGCTTCGCCGACTACCTGCAGTTCGTCTGGACCGGCATGTCGCCGCTCCAGCACAACCTGATCGCGGCCGCCGTGTGCGTGGTCTCCACCGCGCTACTGTGGCGCAACATCGAAGACATCGGCCGCCTCGCCGTGGTCATGCTGGTCGTCGTGCTGGTGACGGTGGGATGGGTGATCGTCGCCGGCCTGTTCACGTTCTCGCCGGCGCAGGCGTTCGCGTTCCCGCCCGCGGCCTTCACGCTGGATCGCAACCTGCTGATGAGCGTGGGCGCGGCGTCGGTGCTGGCGATGTACAGCTACGGCGGCTACAACCAGGTCTGCAACATCGGCGACGAGATCAAGGACCCGACCCGCACCATCCCCCGCTCCATCGTGCTCAGCACCTTCCTGGTCGCCGCGCTCTACATGCTGATGACCATTGTCATTCTCGGCATGATCCCGTGGCAGGACGTGAAGGAGTCGCGGACCGTCGCGTCGGTGTTCATCGCGCGCACGTTCTCGGACCCGGGGGCCGGACGCCTCGCCGGCATCGTGATGATGGGCCTGATCCTGTTCGTGGCCGCGGCGTCGCTCTACGCCACCATCCTCGGCTACTCGCGGGTGCCCTACGCCGCGGCGCGCGGCGGCGATTTCTTCAAGGCCTTCGCGCACGTGCATCCGACCAAGCGGTTTCCGGACCTGTCGCTGGTCACGATCGCGATTGTCTCGATCCCGTTCTGCTTCTTCTCGCTGGGACAGCTGGTGAGCTGGTTGATCCAGGTGCAGGTGCTGCTGCGCTTCATCTGGCAGTGCGCGGCGGTGATCCTGCTGCGCCGCTACCGCCCCGACATTCCGCAGCCGTTCACGATGTGGTTGTACCCCTGGCCGGCACTCCTGTCGGGCGCCCTGTGGCTGTTCATCTTCTTCACCGGGCCCGTGGAAGGCATCGTCTTTTCGTTCGCATTCCTCGGCGCCGGCGTGCTGGCTTACTTCGTCTTCAGGTCAGGGCGTCTTGCTCAACGCTAGCAGGTTGGCAGTGATCCGGTAGGCGCCGGCGACACCGTAAGGTAACTGCCGGTGCAGGGCGTAGGCGAAGTAGGTCCAGTTGCCCTTGCCCACCTTCGCCGTCAGCCACCCGCCGCTCTGAGGCGCCTGGCCCCTGTCGAACGTCGAGATTATCGGCGTGTAGGCCGCATCCCACTTCGTGAAGAACTTCGAGCCGCGCTGCTCGACCCAGCCCTCGAAGTCGGCCGCCGTGATGCGGTTCGGCCACGTCAACGACTGTTGGGTGGGCGCGAGGATGGTGACCGGCGAATCCTCCTCTGACACCTCTTCGGCGCTGCGCGGCAGCTCGCCGGGAAACGGCGCGAAGGTGTTCGGCACCAGTTCCTGCGTGTTGTAGAGCACGATCATGTTGCCGCCCGCCTTCACGTAGTCGAGCAGGCGATTGTTATAGGTCTTGAGATCCTCGCGCACCGCATACGCGCGCGTGCCGGTCATGATGGCGTCGTAGGCAGACAGGTCGGCGTTGGCCAGCTCGCGCTCACCGAGCAGCGTGACCTGCGCGCCGAGCTGCTGCAGCCCAAGCGGCACCTGGTCGCCGAGGCCCATCACGTAGCCGACCCTGAGCCCGGCCACGGTGGTCACGTTCACGCCACGCACGTCGGCGGTGGACGCACGATAGAGATAGCGGACCTCGAGGTCGCGGTGATCGATGATCTCGTAACCCTCGCGATACTCCTTGCCCGCCGCCGTCGCCACCGCCTCGATCGTGTAGGTCTCGCTGCCAATTGCCACGGGATTCACGGTGAAGCGATACGACACACGCTCACCCGGTCGAGCGAAGGCGAACGACTGCGTCGCCGGCGTCGACGTCCAACCCGGGGGCAACTTCAGCGCGACCGTTCCGGTCGTGGGCGCGTCGGCATTGTGCAGCAGCGACACTTCCACGTCCACCCGCTTGGTCGCCGCCGTCGTCGGGACGATGGCATGGGAAGGCGTCAGCATTACCGCCAACCGTGGAACGCTCCGCACGTCGCGCAAGACCTCGCCGTACGGCAGCTTGGCCTCCCTGCGCTTGACGACGACGTCGGACAACCCGACCACGGTGCCATGAACGATGAAATGCGTATTGACCACCAGGGGCGGGATTGAGGCCGGACGTCCGAACTGTTGCGGATCGCTCAGCGTGTAGCGGCTCTCCTGGATGCCGGCGCGCGAGAAATAGGGCTTTGTGCTGATCGGCACGTCATCCCCCAGCGTGACGCGGAAGCGATGGGTGTATTGCTGGTGGCCGTCGAGCCGCCGCGGCACATTGACCGGCGCTGATGCCACGTTCCAGCCGGGAGCAGAGACGAGGCGAAAAGGCGGCGTGGTCGCGGAAACGCCGGTGCTGATCTCGATTGGGATGGCGCTGCGGTTCTCGAGGCGGACGGCGACATCGAAGGCCTGGCCGGGCACCGGTGCGCCCATCGACGGCGGGTCGGTGGTCGCGGTCACTTCAAGGCCCAGGGCCGCGCCAATCGCGTCCGAGAACTGGCGTTCTTTGATCGACAGGAGGAACTGCTCGTCGCGATCGCTCGAGCGCCCAGCCGCGGTCCGCGTCGCGTCAAGTCCCTCGGTGAGCGCCGGGACGCTGTTCGACGGGTCATTGATGTTGAACGCCGCCATCGCCTTGGCCACCGCCGTGTCGATCTCCCGCCCCGGCGCACCAATTGCCGCCGCCATCGTCGTCTGGATACCGGCAAAGAGGCTGTCTTCCCGTGCCAGAAGGGCCGGGACTTCAGTTCCGGCCACGCGTTTGTAGTAGGAGTAGTTCGCACCCGCAGTTGGCGTGAACCTCCCGCCATTCTGCGATCGCTGAAAGCTCAGTCCGTAGCGGGCCACGTTGTCGTACGAAGCCCCGAGCACGGCGCTGTACTCGCCGCTATCGATGCGAACCGTCCAATCCTCGTTCTCCCTCATCCCGCCGATGTAGACCTTCCGCGGTTGCCAGGGGCGCAGGCCGGCGGCGATCTGCTCGGGGAACCGCTTCGGATCGCCCGCGGCGCGAAAGGCCTCTACGGCCATCAGCCCGGCGGTCTGGTGATTGCCGTGGCCGTCTCGCTGGTTCCCTTGAAATCGTGACAGCAGGATGGTGGGCCGGCTCATGCGGATGATGCGGACGACGTCGCGGAGCGCCGTGTCGCGGCCCCACTTGTCAATCGACTCTTCCAGCGTCTTTGAGTAGCCGTAGTCGACGAGGGGCGTGAAGTACTGCTCGTCCACGCCGTAGTAGCGGCCTGCCTGCAGGAGTTCTTCAGTCCTGATCAATCCGAGCGCGTCGAACAGTTGCGGGCCAATCGCGTTGTCGCCCGACTCGCCGCGATTGAGCGTGAGCAGCGCCACGCGCGCGCCATCCCCGCGGCTCAACTTCGCGAGCACACCGCCGTGCTCATCATCCGGATGCGCGGTGATGTGCATCACGCTCGCGGTGGTGCGCAGCTTCTGGATCTTCAGCCACGCCGCCACGGCGCCGTTACCTTGGGGAGTGGTTTGAGTGTGAGAACTGGCGGCGAGAACCGCCACCAGTAGAACTACGAGAACACCCGCTCGGCGCATGGTCCTTTCTATCATGCGTGGC
>CAYHCX010000019.1:0-48907 GCA_964355095.1 uncultured Acidobacterium sp. | reverse complement strand
GCATGCCTTTCAACACACTTGCTTCGTGTGCTTCGTGGTCCCCTTCGTGTGCTTCGTGGTTGCTATTTCCGGATCGAGTCAATGCTCCACTTGCCGGACCCGACCGCCGCGACGTACAGGAACAGGAAGCTGTAGAGCGCCGCCAGCTCGCCGTTGTTGACGATGGGCCAGAAGCCGCGCGGCGCGTGGGCCTGGAAGTAGGCGACGGCCATCTCGCCGCTGGCAATGAAGGCGACCGGTCCGGTGAACAGGCCAAGGGCAATCATCGCGCCGCCCAGCACTTCGATCAGCCCGGCCAAGCCCATCTGTGACATCAGCTCCACCGGTGCCGTTCGCCCGAACCCGCCAAACAGCTTGGGGAGACCGTGCTGGAAGAAGAGAAAGCCGGCCGCGATGCGCAGCAGGGCGTAAATATGGGGGCGGAAGGGGGCGAGCAGCTTGTCCATGCAGGGCATACGCTGCCCGCCCGGCTTGTGCTTACTGCTCGCGCAACGCCACCATCGGGTCAACCCGTGTCGTCCGCAGCGCCGGCAGCACGCTGGCGGCGACGCCGGCGACCATCAGCGTGGTTGCGGCCAGCGCGAACGACGGCACATCGAACGGGCCCACGCCGTAGAGGATGCCCTGCATCGACCGCGCCAGCAGCGTGGCGGCCACCAGGCCGACGACGCCGCCAATGGCGACCAGGATCACGCTGCTCTTCACCACCAGCGCCACCGTGTTGCCGCCCGACGCGCCGAGCGCCATGCGCAACCCGATCTCTTTCGTCCGCTGCGACACCGAGTACGACAGCACGCCGTAGATGCCGAGCGCGGCGAGCAGCAGCGCGGCCAGCGCGAACAGCGCCAGCAGCGTCGTGCTGAGGCGCGGCAGGAACACGGCGCGCGCGAGGATCTGGTCCATCGTGCTCAGTTCGTAGATCGGCTGCCCCGGATCGACATCCCAGATCACGCGCTGGATGGTGTTGGCCACCGTCATCGGGTCCTGGTTGGTCCGCGCCACCACCGCCATGCCGGCGGTCGGGCTCTGCTTCATCGGCAGGTAGACCTGCTTCTTCGGATCGGTGTCCAACCCCTGGTTGTGCACGTCGCCGACCACGCCCACTACCTCGCTCTTGCCGTGCGGGTTCTGGATGATCTGCCCCAGCGGGCTGCGATCCGGGAAGTACCTCCGCGCCATCGTTTCGTTGATCACGCTGGTGCGCGGTCCCACCTCGGCATCGCGCTCGTCGAGGAAGCGGCCCTCGAGCAGCTTGATCCGCATGGTCTCGAAGTAACCGGGCGCGACAATGCGGACGTCGGCGAGGGGATCTTCGGTGGGGGGAGGCTGCTGCCCTTCGACGTTGAACGGCAGCGCGCTGGCGGCGCCGACGTCGTGCAGCGGCATGGCCGACACCGCCGATGCGGCGGTCACGCCGGGGGCGCGGCGCATCCGCTCGATCACGTCTTCGTAGAACCGCACCTGCGTCGCCCGCTGATACTTCGTCGTCGGCAGCAGCACGCGCGCGGCAATCAGGTTGGTGGAGTCGAAGCCGGGGCTGACTTGCATCAGCTTGGAGAAGCTGCGCGTCATCAATCCGGCGCCCACCAGCAGCACGAGCGCGAGGGCCACTTCGATCACCACGAGTCCGCTGAGCAGCCGGCGCGCGTACGGGCTGCCCGTCGTCCCAGACGACTCCTGCATGTTGTCGCGCAGGTCCTGGCGCGAGGCGTGCAGCGCGGGCAGCAAGCCGAAGGCGAGCGCCACGCCGATCGAGATCACGGTGGTGAACAGCAGGACGCCGCCATCGAGGTGGATCTGGTCCATCCGCGGCATTTGGCCCTCGGGCAGCGTCGCGAGCAGCCGCAGACCGCCGAAAGCGGCGAGCAGGCCGAACGCGCCACCCGCCAACGACAGCAGCAGGCTCTCCGCCACGATCGGCTTGGCGACCTCCCATCGGCTCGCACCGAGCGCACCGCGCACCGCCATCTCGCGGCGACGGCTCGACAGCCGCGCGAGGAGGAGGTTGGCCATGTTGGCGCAGACGATCAGCAGGAGGAAGCCGACGGCGCCCATCAGCACCATCAGCGCCGGCCGCGATGCGCCGACCAGTTGTTCGTGCGCCGCCACCACGCGGGCGCCCCAGCCGTCGTTGCTGTCTTTGAACTCGCCGGCGATGCGGCTGGCCAGCAGGCTCACTTCCTGCTGCGCCTGTTGCGGGGTGGCGCTTGGCGCGATGCGGCCGATCACCGTGAGCGAGCGCGCCCGGCGCGAGCGCCCGTGCATGTCCTTGGGATCGAACGCGAGCGGCGTCCACGCTTCCACCTTGGTCGCCGTCGGGAACTCGAACGACGGCGGCATCACGCCGACCACGGTGAACGGCACCGCGTCCAACTGGATGGTCTTGCCGATGATGCCGCGATCGGCGGCGAGCACGCGCGTCCAGAAACCGTGGCTCAACACGACGACGCGATCGGCGCCGGGCACGGCTTCGTCCGCGGTGAACGTCCGCCCCAACGCGGCGTTGCTCTTGAGCACGTTGAACAGGTCCGGCGTCGCGCGCAGGCCGGGCAGGTTTTGCGGATCGCCGTTGCCCTTGTAGGAGAAGTCCACATGGCGATACGCGGCGAGCGACTCGAGGCTCGTGCTGTCGCGCTTCCAGTCCTCGAACGTCGGGATCGACACCGGCCCCTGGTTGCCGTCGGGGTTCACTTCCCACAGCACCGCGATCTTCTCCGGGTCTTCGTAGGGCAGCGGGTTGAGGACCACTGTCTTGATCACGCTGAAGATGGCGGTGTTGGCGCCAATGCCGAGCGCGAGCGTGAGCACCGACACCAGGACGAAGGTGGGCTGGCGGCGGAGGGTGCGGAAGGCGTAGGTGAAGGCGGCGGTCCAGTCGGCCATGCGGGGCATTGTATGGTGCCTGGGTGCTTGGGTGCTCACTCGATCGGATCGGGAATTGCATCTGAAAACTCCAGCTCCGGGCTTCAATCGCTCGAAGGATGAGGTGGCAACGTGATCCGACACAACTACGCGGTATTCGTTCTCGTCGTGTCGCTCACTGGCTGCGCGAGCGGCCGGTTTGGCCCGCCGCCCGACACCAAGGCTCCGGATGGTCCCCACACGCTGAAGAAGTTGAGCGTGGCGGAGCGCCAACAGGTGCTCCAGCGTGCTCATGTGTGGCAATCCATTGACACCGGGTCGCTGAACCTGATCGCGGGCCCGGCGCTGCCGCCCGCCCTGCGCATTACGCCGCAGACCACGTGCACGTTCGTCTTTCCCGACAAGCCGCTCGGTGGCATGACGCCGAAGTTCCTGTGCGAGCTCAAAAAAGGCGATGTGGCGAAGGTCAAGTATGGGGAGAAGAACGGCGAGGTCTACGCCGAGGTGGCGGCCAGCCGCCTGCTGTGGGCGCTGGGCTTCAGGGCGGATGTGATGTCGCCTGCCCGCGTGACCTGCCACGGTTGTCCGCCAGATCCGTTTGCCGTGAGTGCCGCCGACTGGCGGCGCGGCAGCCCGGCCGACGGGGCGACGCGCGTCTTCGAGCCGACGGCGATCGAACGACGCCTCGCGGGGTCACCCGTCGAGGTGCCGGGCTACGAAGGCTGGGCGTGGCCCGAACTCGATCAGATTCGCGAGCGTGGCGGCCCTTCGACTCCGCTCAGGGCAGGCGGCGCGACGCGCGCGCAGATCGACGCGTTCAAGCTGCTCGCCGTCTTCATCCAGCATTCGGATTCGAAGCCGGATCAGCAGGAAATCATCTGCGCCGAAGGGCAACGCCGCAAGGGCGCGAGCGGCAACGAGACGTGCGGGTCGGCGTGGCTGGTCATCAAGGACCTGGGCGGCTCGTTTGGCAAGGCCACTCGGTTCAACACCAGCAAGATGAAGCTGGAAGACTGGGACAGCGTCGGCATCTGGAAAGACGCCAGCCAGTGCATTGGGGACCTGCCGAGGTCGCTGACGGGCAGCCTGGAGGATCCGAAGATCAGCGAAGCGGGCCGCCGCTTCCTGGCGGAGCGGCTGCTGCGCCTGCGCGACAGGCAGATTCGCGACCTGTTCACGGTCTCGAACGTGGAGCGGCGCGGGGAAACGATCACCGGCGCCGACGGGAGCAAGCGGAAGGTGACGGTGGACGACTGGGTGCGGGTGTTCAAGCGGAAGCGCGCGGAGATCGCCGCGGCGCGCTGCCAGGGATGATTGGGGTCAAAAGGGATGATTGGGGTCAGGCCGCGAAAATCGCCCTTACCGGTGGTTCAAAAGGGCGATTTTCGCGGCCTGACCCCAATCATCCCTTTTGGATGGCGGCTGCTATCTCCCGGTAGCGGCACAGCGCGTTCGCAAGCTGCATCTGCCGCGGCGTCCGGCACTCCGGCTCGAACAGCCGCGGCGACGCCACCAGGAACACGGCGCATCGCGCCCGTGACGTCGCCACGTTCAGCCGGTTGAGGCTGTAGAGAAACTCCATCCCTCGCGGCGCATCTTCCGGCCGCGACGTCGCCATCGAGTAGATGACCACCGCGCAGGTCTGCCCCTGGAACTTGTCCACGGTGCCAACCTGGACTGCCGCGACACCGCCAGATGTGGCGTCCGGCTTCTTGACCGCCGTAGCCTTGGCGAAGGTGGTCAGCCGGACCTTGCCCAACGCCTCCGCAATCCGATTCACCTGCGCGTTGAACGGCGCCACCACGCGGATGTCACCGGCCATCAGCTGCCGCGCCTCGCCCTTCTCGTCGATCCACATCGATCCCGGCGCGAGCAATCGTTCCACGAGCGCGGTGACCGCCACGACTTCCTCGTCGGATGCGCTCTGGCAGCCGTCGTGATCGACCGGCACCATCCACAGCTTCGACCCCGCGACCGCATCCACGCCGCTGAGCGCCTGCCGCTCGAGGCCGTCGTTCGCCGTGAGCTTGCCTTCATAGAACAGCTCCGAGGTGAACGACGTCAGCGCCGGCGACATGCGCCAGGTGATCGGGAGGAAGATGCCGCGATCGGGCGGCATCGTCCCGTGTTCGCCGAGCACATGCTGCAACGCCGACACGCCCACGCCGTCGGGGTGGCTGGCCTTTTCCGGCTGATCGAGCTGCTGCGGGTCGCCCAGTAACACCAGGCTGTTGGCCGCCTGCGACACGGCAAGCACGTTGGCGAGAGACACCTGGCCTGCTTCGTCCACGAACAGCACGTCGACCGCCGCCGCGAACTCCTCGCGTGCCCACATGAACGACGTGCCTCCGAGCACGCTCACGTCACCGCTGGTGATGGCCGCGAGCGCGGCCGGGTTGTCGTCGAACTCCACGATCGGCCCGGGCGTGTCGCTCACCTCGCCCGGCTTCGCGCCCACCTTCACCGGCTGCCTGGCGTTGGCCGCCTGCGCGATCACCTCGTCCAGCAGGTTACGGATCACTTTGTGGCTGGTGGCCATCACGCCGACCTTCTTACCCGCGGCGACCAGCGCGAGAATCATCCGCGCGCCGATGTAGGTCTTGCCGGCGCCCGGCGGTCCCTGGATGGCGAGCGTGGTCCGGTCGATGGCGGTCGCCATCCGGACCGCGAAGTCCTGCTCCGATTCGGTCGTGCCCTTCTCGAAGGCGCCCTCCCGCAACCGGGGTGGGCGTCCGAACAGGAGCTGCGCGCCACAGTCGTCTGCGCCAGCCATCACGCGGTCCGCGAGCCGCATCACCGACTTCTGCAGGCCGTCGGTGGTGAACACGTCGCACGAGAAGGCCGCGGATGGATGCGTCTCTGCCGCCTTCGGCCCCTTCTTGACGTCGAGCAATCGCGCCACACGATCGTGCGCCACGATCTCGCCGAACGCGCTGTCGTCCTGGAGCTTCAGCTTGCCCTTGCGGCCGATCTCGATTTCCTGCGGTGGATAGGAATAGCGGTCGACGACGGAGCCGGTGGGTTTCTGGCTGTTGGCCCGCAGGACGACGTGCACGCGTTCGACGAAGGCGAGACCGGCCACCGCGTCGCGCTCGTCGAAGAGGTCCTCCTCGGGAAGTCCTTTCAGGCGGAAGTACTCCCACCATTCGGCGTTCACCTCGCGGCGATGCCAGTCGATCAGGTAGGCGAGCAGCCACTTCGGGTGACCCGCGTCGGCAGGGTCCGCGGCTTCCGCCGGGAGGGTCGCGAGTATCCGCTCGCGAATGGCCACCGCCTGTTGCTGGATCTCGGGAACCGGTTTTTCGGCCTCAGCGGACTTGTCTTCCGGCCGCGGCACCATCACGCCTGCGGCTTCCCACTCCGCGCGCAGCGACTCGAGCCAATCCCGCAACGCCTCCGTCGAGCGGCAGTCGTCTTCGTTGTAGCCCTGCACGGCGTCGCGGATCTCGGTGGTGATGGCAGCCGGCGCGTTGGCATCCAACGCCAGCTCCACGGCCAGCAGCGGCTCGTGCACGTTCTTCAGCTCCACACGGCGTGTGTAGCCGGAGTACTGCTCCAGCTTCTTGATCGAGTAGCTCTCCACGCCGGCGCGCACCGCTTGCCTGGCGATGGGATAAAGGTCCACGAACCGCTCCGCGCGCAGGAGCTGGTCGAGCTGCTCCCCGCGAGTGACGTAACGTCCCATCAGCTTCTTGAACGCGGTGGGCTCGTAGTGGTTGAAGTGGTAGACGTGCATGCCGGGGTCGGCGTCCCATGCTTGCATGATGAGATCGATCACGGCCTCGAACGCGGCCTTCTCTTGCGCGTCATCGACCGCCCATCGGGCCATGTAGGGCGCCCCTTTAGGCGTGCCGAAATGAACGCCGAACAGGTACTCGCGACCGCCCTCCCTGGCAAAGCGGGCTCCCTCGAGATCCAGAAACAGATCGCCGGGAGATGGCGGCGGCAGCCTGCGCAGCCCTTCGTTCTCTTTGACCTCCAGCCGCTCGTAGACGGCCTTCTTTTCGGTGCGCTGCTGATGCTGCACGCGCGCCTGATCGCCGAGGCGGTTGTAAGTCTCACGCGATCCGCGCGCGGGCTTGAACGTCACCGGCACCAGCATGTGGGCCGCCGCGGTGAGCGTGCCGTGCCCCTGCGCGGTGAGTTCCACCCGATGTGAGCGCCCCGCGCCGGCGATGTAAGACAGGTGGTCGTCCTTGCGCCGCCGCGCTTCGCATCGCCCCTCCCACACGCACACCGCGCACGCCTCCACCGGATCGGGGTAGTAGGCATCGAGTAGCGCCTCGTGTCCCTTCGCCACTTCCGCGCGCAGAGTGGCGAGCACCATGCGGTAGTAGGCGGCGTAGTCTTCGGCGCGATACCGCTCCGATGCGATCGGCGTCACGACCTGGAACCACTCCGGCGTCTTGCCCTGGATCCTGCCCACCATGTCCGAGTAGGCCGAGAGCTGCAGGATGGTCCCGCCCTTCGTCTCCCTGGCGAGCTTGGTGTCCTGCACTTCGTAGGACCAGTCGCCGAGGTCGCTCTTCCGCTCGACTCGCAGCAAGACGTCGGCATAGCCCGCGATCAGATCCACCTTCGCCACGGCTACGGTGGACAAGTCGAGCCTCGCCTGGACAATGACCTGCGCTCCCGCGCGCATCGCCTCGAGCGTCAGCCGCGTCGAGTCCTCGGCTTTCGTGTCTTTGTCGGGCTTGGCATCGACGATGGAGAGGCCCTGGGCGCGGAGGGTTTCCACGTACGCGCGCTCGTGCTCATCGCCGTGCTGCCGGAGCATGGCGGCATACGGGTCCTCGTATCGCGGCTTCTCGAGCACCTTGCGCGCGGCGGCCAGATCGAGGCCGGCGCGGTGTCGGCAGGAGAGAAAGTTGGCGAGATCTGAGGGTGAGAGGACAAGCGAGCCGTCAAGGATGCGCATCTAGGGGGCAGTGTACGTCCGGTGCGTGACGGACCGGGTCGCGCCCGGCCTCTCTAGATCTCTGCCAGGCGTTCAACGGTGTCTGGAAATCGTCTGACCAAGTGGATCAGCAGCGCCGCCTGCGCATTCGGCTTGGCGCGACCCTGTTCCCAGTTCTCGAGAGTTCGGACGTTCGTCCGCAAGAACGCCGCAAAGAGCGCCCTTGACATCTTCAGCCGCCCGCGCACCAGCGCGAGTTCTCGTGGTGTCAAATCGGGCACCGGTCGGTACTCCACGGCATGCGTCCGCAGGGTGCGCTTGCCTTCACGAGCATCAGCCAGGGAGGTAAACCCTTCACTCAGCTCGGCAAAGAGATCTCGCTTGCCGCGGGCCTTCTTATTCCCAGTCTTCCGCATTCATCTGCCTCGCCGGGCCGCCAACTCCGCCTTCACCGCAGCCTTCAAGGCCGCGCGCTGCTGCTCGGTCAGGTCCGCCATCTCGTCCTTGTCGTAGAGCGTGAAGAGCCAGAACTGCGAACCCGGTGCCCACCAGAAGTAGATCACGCGAAGCCCGCCGCGCTTGCCCTTTCGCCTGCGCGTGTCGCCGACTCGGAGCTTCCGAAGCCCGCCCGTGCCCGGGATCTGCGCACCGGCGTCTGGCATCCGCATCAGGGCCTGCTGGAGCGCGGCGAAGTCGTCGTCGTCCAGATAAGTGGCACGCCACCGCTCGAATGCCGGAAGCTCGACGAAGGTCGCCTTCATCGGATTCTATACGCAGATAGCGTATATACGCAAGTTACGTATTTGCGTTCTCAAGCGACGACGATGGCATCGTCGGCGCAGAGCGGCAAGACGAAAGATCTGCGAGTCCTGTTGCCCGGAGGTACGCAGCAACCGCAGGATGTTCGCCGGCATCCCCGAGGCTCACCATCCAAGTGTGACAGGAGAGGTCACAGAAGCAGGAGGCTAGGCACGCACACACCAAAGGGCGATTTTCGTGGCCTGACCCCAATCATCCCTCTGCACCCGGGAGCCGTTGGAGCCGATATCCTGGCACATGGCCCGCAACGCCGAAGTCATCCGCCAGTGGAAGCTCCTCCTCCACCTGGACGGCCTCTCCCACGGGCGCTCCGTGGACGAGCTCGCCACCGAGCTGGCCGTCAACAAGCGGACCGTCTGGCGCGACCTCGCGGCCCTCCAGGAGGCCGGCTTCCCGCTCGTGGACGGCAAGCGCGACCGCAAGACGGTGTGGCGGGTCATGCAGTTGCCGCTCAAGTCGCTGACCGACGCGGGCCTGTCGGTCACCGAGGTCTGCTCGCTCTACATGAGCCGCGCGCTGCTGTTGACGCTCACCGGTTCGCCGTTCGAGGCCGGGCTCAACTCGCTCCTCAAGAAGGTCCAGAGAGCGCTCTCGCCCAAGACGCGCGTGTTTCTCAACGAGCTCCCGAACGTGGTCCGGGTCAGGCCGGAGCCGCGCAAGAAGGTGCCGGCCGGCTACAACGAGATGGTGGCCAAGTTGATCGAGGCCTCCACCCGCCGCAAGGTCGCGGAGATGCGCTACTTTTCCGTCAGCAGCAACCGTCAGAAGGACTACATCGTCCACCCCTATGTCGTGGAGTACTCCGACGGCGGCCTCTACCTGCGCGCCTACGTGCCCGAATACGACGAGGTGCGGCTGTTCGCCGCGGAGCGGCTCAAGAAGATCCGGATCACGGACGAGTCGTTCACGCCGGTGAAGGCGGTGAGCGACGAGGATTTCGAGCCGTCGCTCGGCCTCGGCAACGGCAAGCCCGAGCGCGTCGTGCTCGAGTTCTCCTCGCGCGTCGCGCCGTATGTCCGCGAGCGCGTGTGGCACAAGTCGCAGCAGATCGACGAGCTGCCGGACGGCGGCTTGCGGCTCGGGCTGAAGGTCTCCCGCGACTGGGCGCTGCACGGCTGGGTCCTGAGCTGGGGCCCGCACGTGCGGGTGACCGCGCCGTCCGCGCTCGCCCACGAGATCCTCGACATGCTGGACGATGCGCGGGAGTTCTATGTGCCGCGGCTGAACTTCGAGGCGGCAGTGCCTCGCCTTCCTGGCCCTCGGCGCAGTCAACTCTCGCCGAGCTCCAGTTCGTCGTGATGCAGCCGGTCGATGACCGCGAGCACGTCCTTGTCGCCCGGCGCCAGCGCGCGCAGGTCGTCCACCGCAACGCGCAGGATCCGCCTGGCCTCGTCGAAGTCTTCCCGCCGGCTGGCGTCGCGGGCCATCACCCGGGCGCGGCCGGCGAGCAGGGTGGCCAGGGCCAGGCGCACGGCGTGGTTCACGGGCTGGGCGTTGTTCTCGACGGCGGTCACCGCGCGCCAGGTCACCGCGATGGGTTTGGGATCGAGCACGCGTTCGCGATCGGTCAGGCGGCACTGGACACCAAGGCTCGAGCCTTCCTGGTGTGAGCCCTTGAAGGCCACGGCGACGATGAGCGTGGTCTCCTGCTCCGCGGCCAGGTCGCCGACCTGCACCTGCAAGCGGCCTTCGGCCTGCGAAGTCGGCAAGCCGTTCACGACCATGGCCTCGATGCCGGGGTCGCAGGCAACCTCGAACACCACGTCGCGCGCCGCCACTTCCAGCGCGCCGATCAGGACCTGAAGGTAGCGGATGGAGGGAGCGTTCGCGGGAACCAGCGCGCGATCGGTCTGGATGTGCATGGGCCCAGTCTGGGAGTCGAGCGTGACAGTCCGGGTCGTAGTTCGCGCGCCAACAACGTGTGACCCGCGCTGTCGCGGCAGCCACACAGGATGGGCGCATGACAAAGCTCATGCGCCTGGCGCTCTGGATCCTGGTCGTGTCGATCCCGACACTCGCGTGCGGCGGCGGCGGCTCCAGAACGCCCACCAGCTCCACGCCCATCGTCACCACGCCACCACCGATCGTGACGACCACGGTGACACCTCCTGCAACACCGGCGCCTCCCGCCACTCCATATAGCGGACGCTGGTCCGGAAACTACGTCATCGATCGCTGCGATGGCACCGGGTCGGTCCAGGACCTGCTGTGCGGCTCGAATCGCGGACTGTATCCGCCGGGGACGTCGCTCCCGATCACGCTTGATCTCACGCAGAGCGGCTCCACCGTATCGGGCACCATCGCACTGGGCCAGATCACGGGCGTCGTCACGGGCGCCGTGCGGTCCACGGGCCTGCTGACATTGAGCGGCGTCGCCAGAAGCGGCACCGCCACGGCCACGCTGACCTATTGGGATACGCGTGCGTCGGGCAGCGTGATGGACGGGTTCTTCAACTTCAACGCCGGGTATACCAATATTCCCGGGATCGCGGTGGTCAGCGCGCGGCTGGGGAGCGTGAGGAAGTAGCAAAGTTCGCGACGATGGTCGCGTCGGGAGACGGCGGCGCGGCGCGGCTATCCTGCTAGAATTGGGTCACATCATGGCGTCTATCACCGTGCTGGCTGACGCGCTCTATCGCGAAGAGGTGGCCAGGGCCAGGGCCATGCGGTCCGGCGATAAACTGCTGGAGGGCCCGCGACTGTTCGACCGCGCCTGCAGGGTGATGGCCGACGGGGTGCGCCATCGTCATCCGGGCCTGGACGAACAGGCGGTGATGGCGATGGTCGCGGCGCAGCTGGATCTTCTGAAAGCGCTCGAGACGCCGTGACGCCAGACGCAGCAGTAGTCGCGGTGCTGGCCGCGCTCGACGCCGGTGCTATTCCGTACATGATCGTCGGGTCGCTGGCTTCGAACTTCCACGGTATTCCCCGTTCAACCCGTGACGCCGACTTCGTGGTACAGCTGGCTCCCAACAGCCTTCAGCGTCTCGAGCAACGCCTGCCGCCCGGCCTCGTCCTGGAGCGACAAGGAGCGTTCGAGGCCGTCACGGGCACGTTGCGACACCTGATCGTCCTGGCCGACAGTCCGTTTGTGTGTGAGCTGTTTGCGCTGAGCGACGATGCACATGACCGAGAGCGCTTCGCGAGGCGGCAGGCGGCGACGATGCTCGCGCATCCGGCGTTTGTCGCGTCAGCGGAGGACATGATCATCACCAAGCTGCGGTGGGCCGCCGGCGCTCATCGGTCCAAGGATCGTGAAGACATCCGGAACATCCTCGCCGTGCAGGGCGCCAATCTGGACTGGGTCTACATGGATCGCTGGTCGGCCATTCACGGCACGGCGTCACTGCTGGCGCAGATCAGGGCATCGGTTCCGAGCGTCTGAGCGAGCGGCCTCACACAGGTCTGGCCTCCGTTACGCCGCCCAGCGCATCGCGCGCGACGTACTTTCTCAGCGCCGCGCTACACATTTCGCTCCGCGACCGGTGGAGGTGCGCAGCAGTTTCGCCGTCGTCTGACCTATTTCGTTCCGACCCGATCTTCGGTCGAACGCAGTCGCCGACGACGATGCTAGCGTCGTCTTGTCAGGAGGTCCTCATGGCGAAGGCGAAGAGTGTTGCGATTCCAGTTACCATTCGCCGCCAGTTGGCATCATTGAATCATCGTGTCTCGTGGCTGGAGGCGGCGCTCAAGCCCAAGAAGAAAAAGGCTCCCGCCGATCGGGTGTGGGCAGGCATTGAGCGAAGGTGGGCTCAGCAGAAAACGCATGACGATGCGATGCGAGAGTACCACCAGCAGGAGCGCATAGCGCGTTATCGCGCGGACCCGAACCTGGTGAAGATTGCCCGTGAACTGGAGCGGAAGGAGAACGAGTTCCTGCGGTCAAAAGGGCTAACGCCCAAACCAAGCACTATTCCGAAGGAGTTTCAGAGAAGAGTCCGCGCCTCACGGAAAACGTCACCGGCCGAGTGACTGGTCATCCCGTCCGTGCATGAACGCCAAGATGCCCGGCGCCATGAACACCTGATCACGTTTGCGTCCTGTCCACTCCCGCAACACGCCGGCATCCACCAACCGCTTGATGTGGCCCGACGCCGTCGCGGCACTCACGCCCAGGTTAGCAGCGGTCAGCGCGATCGTGGTCGAGGGCGAGCGGAACAGTTGATCAATCAACCGTTGCAGTTGGCCATTGGCCCGAGAGTCGCGCACCTGTTCGTGATAGCTCTCGCGAAGCCTGAGAATGGCGTCGGCCTGTTCCAGGCTCTCCACGGCCGATTCGTGCACGCCCAGGAGGAAGAACGTGACCCACTCGAGCCATGCGCCCCGCCGGCTCACTTCCAGCAACAGGTCCATGTAGGCCTGGCGATTCCGCTCGAGGTAGGCGCTCAGGTAGAGCAGAGGCTGGGGCATGCGGCCGGAACGAACCAGCATCAAGGGAATCAGGAGCCGTCCGATGCGGCCGTTGCCATCTCGAAACGGGTGGATGGCCTCGAACTGGTAGTGCACGAGCGCGGTCTTCACGAGCAGGGGCAGCGGCTCGTTCTGGCGATTGATCCGCTGTTCAAGGTCGTGCAGGCATTCAACCATTTCTCGAACGGGCGGTGGCACGAACCGCGCGCGGGCAATGGGCTCGTGCGACTGGCCAATGTAGTTCTGTTCGCCGCGGAACTCGCCGGGTTTTTCGCGATTGCCGCGCACGCCACTTAGCAGTACACGGTGCAGGTCGCGCAGCAGGCGGAGGGATAACGGCAGCGGTGACTGCAGACCATGTTCCATGGCGCGGATGTAGTTCCGCACCTCCTGCGTATCCTCGCGCTCACGCGCATCGTCACTTTCCGGCGCACCGGCTTCAATCAAGGCGAGTTGTTCCGGGCTGGTGATCGTGCCTTCGATCCGGCTGGACAGAATCGCTTCGCGGTGCAGGAGGGGCGATCCGATCAGGAACGGGTTGACGAGGCGCGCGCCGGTTCCCGCTAGGCGGCCAAGCGCGTGTTCGGCGTCGCCCAGGAGGCGGGTCGCCGCCGCATCCAGAACCAGCTCTTCAGGCAGCGGCTTCGGGACGAAGGCAGAGACACCATCGCCAATGCCGACCAGTCGGCCAGGACTGAATGGGCCGAAATCCGAAGGATTCATCGTAAGTTTAGGAACGCGTGGTTACCGGACTTCTTATTTTAACTTAGGCGTCTATCCTAAATTAATGAATTTCAGGGCTTTACGAATCGGCGCGGATTAACCCAACGCTGGCAATCAGCAGCTCGACAGCAGCGAGCCACCGGAGCAACTCCACCGACGTCCACCTTCGCGCAGGGCGCTTCCACCTTCGCCTAGGCTACGGTGGACAAGACGGCGGACAAGTCGGCGGCAGCTCATAGGGATGCTGATGGCACGCCCGGCTGAGCCCTGCCCAGGCATAGGAGACTCGCTGCGCGAGGTCGTCGGCTTGGGACTTGGGGCTTGGGGCTTGAAGGTAATAGGGCAGGCACAGTAGCTGCGCCTTCATGGAGCACTGCTCACGAACCTTCCAGAAGTCATCCAGCGCGGATTCGAGCGCTTGTCTTGCCAGCAGCGCTGTGGCGCGCGGCCACAGTCCGGCCGTGGACGGGTCGGTGCGCTCCATCAGGTTGCGTGCAGCAGCGACAACTTCAGCGTGGCTCTCGTAGGGCACCGCTTTAGCGGTGCCGGAGAGCAGCCGAATGATCTCGTTCGCGACCTCCGCTTGCTTCGCGAGCCGATCGTCCTGGGGGATGCCCCTCAGCGCGCGGGCTACGACGTCATCAACGTGCCGAGCGAGCGTGGCGTGAGCCTCGGCCGGGTCCAGACCGCGGGTTGAAATCCGCGTGGCGGCAGGGTCAAACCGCAGCAGCCGCGCCTTCAGGCCGGCGGTGATGAGGCGCTCATAGAGCCCGAGGGGAACCATCACGACATCGTCGAGATCCCACCCGAGCAACTGCGCTCGATTCAGGCAATCACCGGGACACCGGCGTCGGGCCGGTAGCTGCTCGCGCCGCTCGTCCCGCTTTCCGCCTCCGACCTCCTCGTCAACGTCCGCGGCGAGCCGTCGCTCGCTCACGCGCTTTGGCCAAGAAATTCGACACGCAGTCCACCCGCCTGCACGCCAAGGCCTGGATGTTTCGCCGCGCCAACGGCTACTCCACCGCCTGCAGTTCGTGATGACGGCGGCGGCGAGCACCGAGGGTGGCGAGGCGCCCCGATGGCAAGGCGCGACGACCGAGGTATACCGAGCCGTATCTGAGGGAGGAGCAACGACGCCAGCGGGAATGCATCGCCAGCCGAATGCCGTCGCCGCTGTCACCACGGACTGCCAATCGGCTCGTCGAACCTGTCGAAGTCGGCGAGCGTTCGGAGGTTATCGACTTGCTGACGCCCGTTGGAACAACGCATAGCGCTGTTCCAGCATCGCCGGATCCGGTCGGGATGCCTCCCGCCGCGGCACCCACAGCTTCGTGCCATGGAAACCCTGCAGCCCGTGCACGAGCATGGGGCCGTCGGTTTCCTCAAGTACGTCCCTCCGCACGTCCACTACGCTGTCCGGCCGAATCCCAATCAGGTTGGTGTCGAAGGCCGCATGGTGCAGCTTGCAGAGGGAAAGACCATTCTTGACTGACGGCACGCCACTCGGATCTGCGTCTGCCACAATGTGCGCGGCCTCGAGCAGTTCCTGCCGTCGCAATCGACACACGGCGCAGTGGTTCTGGTACGCGCGCACGACACGTTCCCTGAACTCGCGCTGATGGAGGCGCTGTTGAAATGTTCGCGTGGCGTAACGACGCCGAATCTCCATCTCTTCTGATTCCGGTGGGGGCGAACCAAGACTCGCGAACTGACGTTCCTCGACGCTGACTGTGAACACGAGACCTGCGGGATTGTCGCCAACGATATACACAGGCCACTCGGGAACGTACAGACCTGGGACGACGCCGTGGAAGTAAATCAACGGGATGTGCCGCTGCATCGCCTGGCGAAGGCCAACATTCTCGTGGTGGCTAGGATCGGTCCCACGATATCGATAGCGCAGCAAGCCATCGTCGCCAAAAGCATCATCATAGGGACGGTCCTCGCCTTCAACAATGGGAACCGTCGTGATGCTGAGCGGACCATCCGTGATGAGACGAGGCTTGAAGATACCCTGCGGGCCCATCAGCGGCACGCGCTGGCCATCGAACGTGAATCCAGCAACGAGAAGAGCCCGTGGCAATGCCCGGTCGTCGCTTGCCAGACGTGTCTGCTCCTCAAGAAATCTGAAGGCAGCTAAGCGAACAAGCGCATTAGGATCGTCCATTCCTTCGGCTGGCTCATTCTACCGACGCTTCAGATCCCAAGTGATCTCTTTCTCGGGCCAGTAGACTTACGTGTCGCACAAGGGCGAGCGGCCAATCGCGTTCATGTGGAAGCTGCAGCGGCCGATGCCGGCGGACTTCTTCCGCGCAGCGAAGGTCGCTAGCGCGTAGCGGAACCTGACGGGATGACACCCTTGTCGGGAGGGAGCCCGCCTGTCCGCCGTAGCCTTGGCGAAGGTGGAAGCGCTTCGCGCGAAGGTGGGTCGGGACCGGGGAAACCGCAGGAATTGCCTCGCGGTCCGGAAGCTCACGTGGCAGAACTTGCGACCAGTCGGATGACCTAAGGGACAGAACACGCGCGAAATCGCTCGAAGTTTGTCGGCACACGGTTCGCTACGGAATGGTGCGTGCCGTTCCAATTCGAGTGGGATCCCGAGAAAGCGATCGCCAACTTCAGGAAGCACGGCGTCACCTTCTGGGAGGCAACCGAGGCCTTCTTCGACCCCTTATCGGCGACGACCGACGACCCCGCACATTCGGTCGAAGAGCGCCGATGCTGGACCATCGGGCTCTCGCGAACAGGCAGGTTGCTCGTGGTCAGTCACACCGACCGCGGTGGTAAGATCCGCATCATTGGCGCCAGACGCGCAACCCGGCGCGAGCAACAAAACCATGAAGAAGACCCGACCTAGTCCAAAGCGTAAGGTGCAGGCCGAACCCATGCCTGAAGTGGACTTCAGCAACGGCGTGCGCGGGAAGTACTACCAGCGGCTCAGAGAATCAGGCTTCACGGTGCGGATCGATCCCAGCCCGGCAAGTAACGAGCGGCCTGCCAAGCCTGCTCGAGTTACTCGCGCCAGGTAGACGCACAGTTGGCCCCACTGGTGCAGTCCTGATGAACCACCCAATGCACCGCGTGGTCTCGTTCGCCATCGTCGGCCCCACGAGCTCGAGGTTGGCTTTGAAGACGGCGTCGTCCGCCGCATCAACTTCCTGCCGGTACTTGAAGGGGAGCTCTTCGGGCCACTGAAGGACCTGAGCGTCTTCAACCAGGTGGCCCTCAGTCCAGAGGGTTACACTCTGCTCTGGCCGAACGGTGCGGACTTCGACCCGGCCACCCTGCACGACTGGCCCGAGATCGAGGCCGAGTTCGTCCAGTTGGCGCAGTCCTGGGCCACCGATTCAAGACCGGCCACAGACCTGTCCCGCCAAAGCGCGAAGCGCGACGGCGGATTGAACACCGATTAGGCACCGATCTACAGATCAACGGACGACGAACAATTTGCTGCGCCTTCGGCGGTCGACGTACGCAGATTCTGCGCGTTGGCTGAGTGACCGAATCACGAATCCCTCGGTAATTCACGCGATCACGCGCGGGCACGCATCCTGCTCCTACTCCCGCTCGGAGGCTCGTATGGACGATGGTAGGATCGGCGATGAGATGACGCTGGCAGGCATCGCGAAGCAGCTTGAGAAGATTCAGTCGGACATCGCGGCCGTTCGCTCGGACATCAAGACGGTCGACGGCAAGGTCGATTCTCTTGACCACAAGATGACGGTTGAGTTCGAGACGACGCGCGGGTTGATCACCCTTGGATTCGAGAACGTGCAGATGCTCGATGAGAAGATGGACCGACGCTTCGACGAAGCAGAGCACGCCAACGCCGGGCACAGGTCAGTGCTCGAGGCCGCCATCGCCGGCCTGAGCCGGGACATGAAGAAGCCGAGACGCCCGGGACGGCGCCGCTAAGACAGCCGCGTCGCGGCCACCATCAGCTCCTCGAAGTGAGCCGGGCCTGTCGCGACAACTCCATCGGTCGCATCGAACAACGCCTGTGCAAACGGCACCATCCCCTTCGACTCTGGATGCCGGAGGTAGCGCGGGTCCAGGTCGCCCAGCCGCACGCGGTCCAGGCCATCCGCGTCCTTCAGCAGCGCGATCAGCGGCCAGTGCGGATGCTCCCTCGACACCTCCTTCGGCGCCGAGTGCGCGGTGACCGCGGCCTCAATGGCCGGATAGTCCGCCTCCACCAACCCCGCCTCGGCCAGCCGCTGCTGCAGAAAGGGCTCGTCACGCAAGCACTGCGCGGCATCCGCGCCATGACGATGGCAGACGCCGTCGTGAGTCCGGGCGAGATCGTGGAGAAACACCGAGGCCCAGAGCTGCGGGCCATAGGACTGCGTGCCTGTGGCCTCCACCAACCGCATGGCGTGGATCATGACGCGGGCGACATGGGCCTGGCCGTGGAGAGTGCTGCGGTGGCGGAACAGCTCCGGCAGCGGCACCACCCGATCAAGGGGGATTGGGACGAGCATCACGGCCACAGATTAAGGGGAAAGCCACAGACCTGTCCCGCCAAAGCGCGAAGCGCGACGGCGGATTGGACACCGATTAGACACAGAGAAACCACACACCTGTGTTCATTACCGTGGTCCGCGAGCGATGCACCGGCGAGCGTCCGAACATGGAGCGAACTGGGAAACAGGTCACCCAGTTGGTCGCACAGCGCCTCCGACAGTTGTTCGTCGAAGAGCAGGCGCACAACGTCACGCGGCCGGGATACCGAGCGTCCGGCGTTCGCGTTCGGCCGCGTAGGCCAGACACGCGCGGATGTCGTCCTTGGTCAGCTGCGGAAAGTCGGCCAGCACCTGATCGTCAGACATGCCGCCAGCCAGGTACCCCAGCACGTCTCCCACGGTCAGCCGCGTCCCGCGAACACACGGCTTCCCGAACCGGATGGCCGGATCAACGCTGATGCGTTCGAGGAGGCTCATGGCGCCAGTCTAAGGCAATTTGGCGTGTCTGTCATCGCATCGCGGCCCGGCCACCGATAGGCCCGCCACAGACTCAGGCCAGCCACAGACCTGTCCCGCCAAAGCGCGAAGCGCGACGGCGGATTGGGCACCGATAGACACCGATCAAACGCCTGGGTGCTCGACGCCCTCTTGCAACTGATCGGAGACCGAATCTGCGTTCAATCGGTGTCCAATCTGCGGCCGTCTTTATCTGCGGCCAGCCCATTCGCAACTGCCAGCAGCTCCGGAAAATGCGCCAGGCCGGTCGGAATGACTCCGTCCGTCGCGTCGAACAGCGCCTGCGCGAACGGCACCATCCCCCTGGCCACTGACATCTGGACGAGTGTCGTCAGCTGGGACTCTCGATGCTGAGGTCATCAGGCGCTCCTAAAAGGGGCGCCCTACCGCACCGGCCGCGCTAAGATCGATCTCGTATGTCGCACTTCGGGCAGGTTCGGTTCTAAGTGGCCGTCCGCTTCATCCTCACCGCCGTCGTCAGCGTCTTCCTGTCGTCGGTGGCGGCGGCGCAGACCGTCGAGATCCTCGGCCCGCCCGCGCCCATCGCGCCCGCGGTGTTCGCCAAGGACGGCCAGGACCGCATCACCCTCCGCGCCACGCGGCTGACCGCGGCGCTCTCGCTCGACGGCAACCTCGACGAGGCCGTCTACCGCGAGGTGACGCCGATCGATCACTTCATCCAGCAGGAACCGAACGAAGGCACGCCCGCCACCGAGCGGACGCTGGTGTGGCTGTTCTTCGACGATGACAACTTCTACGTCAGCGTGAAGTCGTTCGACTCCGCACCCGAGCGGCTGGTGGCCAACGAGCTGCGGCGCGACAACTTCAACATCTACCAGAACGACAACATCTCGATCAGCATCGATCCGCTCTACACGCGGCGCAGCGGCGTGTTCTTCCAGACCAACGCGCTCGGCGCGCAGCGCGACCAGGAGATCCAGGACGAGCGCAGCAACAACAACGACTGGAACACGATCTGGCGGACACGATCGCGCATCCTCGAAGACGGCTGGTCGATGGAGTTCGCCATCCCCTATTCGTCGCTGCGCTTCCGCGCCGCGGGGCCGCAGGTGTGGGGCTTCAACCTGCGGCGCGTGATCCGCTGGAAGAACGAACACGTCTCGATCGCGCCGATCCCGGCCTCGGCCACTACGCGCGCGATGTACAAGTTCGACATCATGGCCACGGTGGTGGGCGTGGAGACGCCGACGGTGCGCAAGCCGATCGACGTCAAGCCCTACGCGATTGCGGCGAGCACCACCAACCTGGCGGCGGCGCCGGCGTTCCGCAACGACCTGTCCGCGGACGCGGGCTTCGACGTGAAATACAGCCTGACCAACAGCCTGGTGGCCGACCTCACCGTGCGCACCGACTTCGCACAGGTGGAAGAAGACCAGCAACAGGTGAACCTCACGCGCTTCAGCCTGTTCTTCCCCGAGAAGCGCGACTTCTTCCTCGAAGGACAGGGGCTGTTCAGTTTCGGCGGCAGCCAGACGTCGGGCGGCGGCGGCGGACAGACCTCGGCGCGCTCGTCAACGCCGAGCCTGACACCGGTGGTGTTCTACAGCCGGCGGATTGGGCTGGGCGCCGGTGGCGAGGTGCCGATTCTTGCCGGCGGACGCGTGGCCGGCCGCGCGGGGAAGTTCAGCGTGGGGTTATTGAGCATCCAGACCGCCGCCTCCGCACAAGGTGCTTCGGCGGGCCAAGAACTGCCATCGACGAACTTCTCGGTGATCCGCCTGCGGCGCGATGTGCTGCGGCGCAGCAACATCGGTTTGATCGCAACGCGAAAGACGCCGATCGACCAGGCGGCCAATACCGTGCTGGGAGTGGATGCGAACTTCTGGTTCTTTCAGAACGTGGTGATGACGGGGTTCTACGCGCAGTCCAAGACCGAGTCAGCGGCGGCTAAAGCCGCCGCTCTCCGAACGTCGGACCGAAGCAGCTATCGCGGCGAGTTCGAATACGCGCCCGACAAGTACGGCTTCAAATACGAGCACCTGCTCGTCGGGTCGGCGTTCCAACCGGAAGTGGGCTTCCTGCGGCGATCGGCGTTCCGTCGCAACTACGGCAGCGCGCGGTTCAGCCCTCGCCCCCACCTTCGCCAAGGCTACGGTGGGCAAGCTTTTGCCGGCATGTTTCGGCGGCACGTGTTCGAAACCGAGTTCGACCGCATCACCGGCACCGACGGCGTGCTCGAAACCCGGGAGGCGAAGGTCTCGTACCGCGCCGAGCTGCGCGGCAACGACCAGTGGGGCATCGACTACTCGCGCAACTACGAGTTCCTGCGATCCGGATTCAACGTGGTGCCCGGCAAGCTGATCCCCGCCGGCGCGTACCACTTCGGCGACTTCCGCACCACCTACGTGCTCGGCCCGCAGCGGCGCATCTCGGGCAGCATCTCCGGCGGCACCGGCACCTTCTACGGCGGACACAATACCGAGATCGGCTACCGCGGCATCGCCGAGATCTCGAAGCGCTTCAACGTGGAACCGGGGTTCACGATCAACTGGATCACGCTCCCCGCGGGCCCGTCCTCCGTAGCCTCGGCGAAGGAGGAGGCGTTCACCACCAAGGTGGCGAGCGCGAGGACGACCTACATGTTCTCGCCGTACATGGCGCTGAGCGCGCTGGTGCAGTACAACTCGACGGCGAAGTCCCTCGGCTCGAGCGTCCGCTTCCGGTGGGAATACGCGCCGAGCAGCGACTTCTTCGTCGTCTACAGTGACGGGAGAGATACCAGGATTGGGGACCGATTTCCCGGGTTGCAGAATCGGACGTTCGTCGTGAAGGCGACGAGACTCTTCCGGTTCTGATTCACAGGAGATCAGGAGGAATGCGGACAGGAGATCAGAAGAACAGGAGAAACCAGATCTGATTTCTCCTGAGCTTCTAATCTCCTGTTGCGCCGAATCCGACGACGGGAAGAAAGCAGGGCGGGCTAGCCGCTGCTCATCAGCCGGCGGCCGCTGCCCGCCTTGAAGTTCTTCTGCCCCGCCTTCTTCCCCTCGGGCTCGCCCATCATCTTGTTGATGATTTTTCCCTGGGGTGGCGGTTTGCGATGCTTCTTGCCGGGCGCATCCACGGCACCGCGGCTCTGGCGCGGGCTCACCGCGGCTGCGGCCTTCGCGGGCGCCGCGGCTTTCGGCTTGGCGCCGGCCATCCGCGCCGACCGGCTGGCGGCGTCCACGTGCTGCAGCAGGTCGGTGGCCACGTCGCGGATTCGTCCCACCTCCTTGCGGAGGTTTTCGCGATTGAGCCAGCCATCCGCCTTGGCGCGGACCGTGCCCAGGAACCATCCCAGTTGCTCCGCGAGCGCAACGACTTTCTGCTCAACGACATCGGGCGACGGCTTGCCCGCTGCCTTCGATGCCGCTTTTGATACCGCCATGATCAGCCTCCCTGGGGTAATCCCCTTGCATCCATTGTGCCCAAGACAGCCGAGCCCAGGATGTGCGGTTTGGCACACCCAGAGCTACTGGCGGATGCCGTCAGCCTGCGTGATGTAGCTCCAACGGAAGATCGGCATCCGGGCCACCGCGCCTCGCCATTGGCGCGACGGGGGGCGTCTGCAATCAAAATCGGGGCCAACCGTCCAGAAGGACTACAATAGAAAGATGCTGCTGACCCCGAAAGACATTGGCGCCCTCGTAGAACACACGGTTTGGCAGCGAGGCAAGGTACTCGACGTCACCCCGCCCTACGCCATCGTTCACTTCACGTCCCTCGCTGGCACCCCGCAAGGTCCCGAACGCAAGCTTCGTGAAGACACCCCGCAGATTTCGCGTTCGAAGGTCCAAAGCGACCCCGAGTTCGACCTGATTGGCACGGGTGGGAAGCCCAAGAAGTCGAAAAGCAAGGCCAAGGCCAAGGGCCTGGTCCACCACCTCGACGAAGCCATTGCCTGGTTCGAGAAGACCTACCCCGACAAGTTCGAAGACGAGAAGTTCGTGGATGCCGACCTGCGCAACAAGCGCGCGGCGCACGACGTGTTCGTCGCCAACTTCGGCGGCAGCCGCGGCCAGAAGCTGATTGACCAGGGCAAGCACGCCGAGATCGCGGATGTGCTGGACGCGCTGTTCAAGGCCACCAACATCCCGTCCACCTTCGAGGTGAAGGCCGTGCACAAGGGCCTGAAGAAGGGCGAGCACGCCGGCACCCAGATTCTCGAGACGGCACTGGCGTTCATCGCCAAGCCGGATTCGGTCAAGTTCGCGGCGCTGTTCGAAGCCGTGGCGCAGCTGCCGTCGGACGGTGGCAAGGTGCTCACCTGGCCCAACATCACGCTGCTGCCGTTCCTGGCGGATCCGAAGAAGTTCATGGCGCTCAAGCCGACCAACACCGAGCTGATGGCGGCGCGCATGAACTTCGACCTGCGCTACACGGCCACGCCCAACTGGCCGACGTTCGACGCCATGCAGCGGATGAGCCAGTTCCTGCTGCAGCGGCTGGAGAAGATCGGCGCCAAGGACATGTTCGACGTCCAGGCGTTCATGTGGGTTACACGGGACCTCACTTAAAACACAAGGTGCCTAAGGGTGCCTAAAGGTGCCTAGGGGGTTGGTGCCTTCGGTGCGTATAATCGCGCCGGAGGCTCCATGACCACTCTTGGTCGCCGTCAGTTTCTCGCTGGTGCCGGCGCGCTTGCCGCGGCACTTCCTACCATCTCCTACGCAGACAGCTTTGCCGGCACTGAAGTGCCGGCCTTCTGGCAAGCCAGGCCGGGGGTCTTTCCCGCGTCGGTGCGGGCGGACTTCCCGTCGGTGCTGCGCGAGACCTACCTGAACTCCGCTGCCATGCATCCGGTGGGCACGTTTGCCGCGGATGCCATCAAGCAGGTCGTGGACTTCCGCCTTTACGGCCCCGGCGAGGGGCGCGGCGATTTCGGGGCCACGAAGCAGGACGAGCTCAAGAAGAAGTTCGGCGCGCTGATCAACGCCTCCGCCTCGGAGATCGCCTACACCGCCAACACCTCCGACGGCGAGAACATCGTCGTCATGGGATTGGATCTGCCCAGGCGCGGAGGGAACATCGTCATCGACGAGCTCCACTTCACGACCTCGCTTTACATGTACAAGGAGCTCGAAAAGAAAGGCGTCGAGCTCCGCATTGTGAAGCACAAGAACTGGGCGATCGATCCGGAAGACATGGCGAAGGCCATCGACAAGAACACGCGGCTGGTGTCGCTGGCGCTGGTGTCGAACGTCAACGGCTTCATGCACGATGCGAAGAAAGTGAGTGCGATCGCGCACGCGCGCGGGGTGCACGTGTTCGCCGACATCATCCAGGCGGTGGGCGCGATGCCCCTCGACATGAAGGCGCTCGGCATCGATTTCGCCGCCGCCGGCACCTACAAGTGGCTGATGGGCGAGCGCGGCATCGGCTTCCTCTACGTCCGCGAAGACCTGCAGGGCACGGTGCTCCCGACGACGAGGTATGGGCATCGGCAGGTGACCAACTTCAACCGCGCGCAGTTGTCATGGGAAGCGCTGCCCGGCGCCGCGCGCTACGAGACCGGTGGCATCCCGGTGATGCTGGCGGCGTGCGTGAACGCCGGCATCGACTACGTGAACAAGCTCGGCATCCCGAACATCCGCGCGCACGCGAAGCAGCTGACCGATCGCCTGCAGAAAGAGCTGCCGCCGCTCGGCTACAAGCCGCTCACGCCGATCGGCACGGAGACGCCGCTCGTCGCCTTCGAGCTGAAGGACGCGGCGGCGACCGCGAAGGCGCTGCAGGCGGGCAAGGTGGCCGGGACGGTGATCGCCAACGAGAACCGCCTCCGACTGGCGGTGTCGGTGTTCAACACGCACGAAGACATCGATCGCACGGTTGCGGTGTTGGGCGGCAAGTCGTCGTCGATGTAGCTGGGCGGCGCCTATTGGCGCTAGACTCAGCAGATGCGCGGCCGCGGTCTCATTCTCGGCGCCCTGTTCGGCCTGCTCCTGTTCGCCGCCGCTCCCAACGGCCAGCAGCCGGCCGCCCCTGGCCCTTCCAGGGTTGAGGGCGAGATACTCGTCAAGTTCCGACGCGACACGCCAGCCTCCAGGCGCGAATTGCGGCTGTCGTCTGTCGGCGGACGGCGGATCCGCCGCTTCGCCGCCATCGACCTCGACCACGTGCGCATCCCGAACGGACTCGGCGTAGACGAGGCGATCAGCGCGCTGCGCGCCAGCGGCGACGTGGTGTCGGCGCAGCCCAACTTCGTTCGCCACATCACCGCCACGCCGCCGCCCAACGACTTCTTCTGGATCAACGACACGTCGTACGGTTTCTACGGCCTGAAGAAGATCCGCGCCGACCAGGTGTGGGCCGCCTACACCACGGGCAGCAGCGCCGTGGTCGTCGCCGACATCGATACCGGCGTGAAGTACAACCACCCCGACCTCGCCGCCAACATGTGGGTCAACCCCGGCGAAATCGCCGGCAACGGCATCGATGACGACGCCAACGGGTACGTGGACGATGTGCACGGCATCAACGTGCTCACCCGCACTGGCAATCCCATGGACGACCACGGGCACGGCACGCACACCGCGGGCACCTTCGGCGCGGTCGGCAACAACGGCCCGGGGTACGCCACCGGCACGGGCCTGGTCGGCGTGAACTGGACGGTGAAGATTCTCGCCTGCAAGTTCCTGAACGCGTCCGGCAATGGCACCGACGCCGGCGCCATCGAGTGCTTCAACTACATCACCGCGCTGAAGAACCGCGGCGTGAACATCCGCGTCAGCAGCAACAGCTGGGGCGGCGAGCGCGACCTGCTGGCGCCGTTTCCTCAAGTGATGAAAGACGCGATCGATGCGGCAGGCGCGGCCGGTATCATCAACGTATTCGCCGCCGGCAACGGCGGCGCCGACGGCATCGGCGATAACATCGACACGACGCCGTTCGACCCGGCCAGCTTCACCTCGCCGAGCATCGTCTCGGTGGCGGCCTCCGACAGTGCCGACAACCGGGCCGGCTTCAGCAACTACGGTGCAACGTCGGTGGACCTCGCCGCGCCGGGCGTGTCGATCCTGAGCACGTGGATCAGCGTCAACGGCTGCCCGACGTGCTACGCCTGGCTGAGCGGCACCAGCATGGCCACGCCGCACGTCGCTGGAGCGGCGGCGCTGCTGATCGCGCAACAACCCGCGCTGCCGGCGAGCGGCGTCAAGTCGTTGCTGATGAGCGGGGCTGCGCCGGTGCCAGCGTGGACAGGGCTTGTCGCTACCGGCGGTCGCCTCGATGTGTTCAACGCCGCCAACGCGGTCGCGGCGAACACGCCGCCGAGCGTCACCATCACCAGTCCGCTGGCCGGAGCGACGTTCACGGCACCGGCAGCGGTGACGATCTCAGCGAACGCCACCGACACAACTGGCACGGTGACCAGCGTCGAGTTCTTCGCGGGCGCCACGCCGCTGGGGATCGACACGGTCAGCCCGTTCAGCATCATCTCCTCGGGGATGCCCGCCGGCAGCTACGCCCTCACGGCGAAGGCCACCGACAACCTGGGCGCGGTCTCGACTTCGTCGGCCGCCCCCATCACCGTGCTTCCAGATTCGACGCCGTCGGTCACGCTGTCGGGATCGAACCTCGTGTTCTCGAAGCAACTGGCGGGGACCACGAGCGCCGCGGCGCAGTCGGTGAGCCTCACCAACAACGGACCCGGCGCGCTGGTGTTCGCCAGCTTTAACGGCGCGCCGCCGTCGGGCGGTTTCAGCGTGGGCGGCGGTGACTTCCAGGTGACGACCAACTGCCCGCTCACGCCCGCGGGCCTCGCGCCTGGCGCGTTCTGCACGTTCACGTTCCGGTTCTCGCCCACGGCGGCCGGCGCTCGCGTGGCCGCCTTGTCGATCGGCAGCAACGCGGCGGGATCCCCGCACACGATTGGCCTGAGCGGCATGGCGTTCGCGGTGGATGAACCCACGGTGTCGCAGACCATCGCCAGCGGCGGCGCCCGCCAGCAGGCGCTGCAAAACGCCGACGGCGGCTGGTATTTCAACGTCGCCGACACGCAGTGCGGGCTCGGGCCCGGCGTCTCGTGCGGCAACATCATCGGCGTCACCGCGCTCAGCTTGTTGAGCGCGTACGAGCGGAACGGCGACCCGGCGGCGCTGGCCGCCGCGGTGGCCGCGGGCAATCGGCTGATCGCCGAGTTCAACTCGGCGCCGGCGCTGCCGCCCTACAGCCAGGATCTCGAGTTCCTGGCCGCCCTCTCCGAGACGACCACGGATCCGCAATACGCCGCGCTCGCGGCGACGTGGTTCCAGAACATCCCGGCGGCGTTCCCCAACGCCGCCGACCGCGTCGACTGGAGCTTCGCGCGGCGGGACGGGCAGCGCATCCGATCGCTCGCGGTGTGGGACCTGGCGTCGCTGATCAGAACGGCAAAGGCGGTGGGCCAGGCCGACTACGCGCTGGCGGCCGCCATGCGCATTCGCGATCGCGAAGCGGAGTGGAAAGACGTCGATCCCGCGCATCGTTGGGACCAGTGCGAGCTCGCCGCGGGATGCGGCCCCGCCGACAACCCGCAAGCGTTCGACTACACGCTGATCGGCATGGGCTCGCTGTTGTGGGCGATTCACGACCTGCCGGGGTTTGACGCGCAGATTACCGAGTACCGCGCGCATCTGCTGGCCCAGCAGGACGCCGATGGATCGTGGGACGCGGGCAACCTGCAGATCACGTCCTACGTGGTGATGGGACTGGGCGCCGTGGGCGGCGCCGGCACCGACGCCGCCATCCAGTCGGCGGTCGCCTGCTTCATCGCCAACCAGTTGCCGTCGAACGGATTTGAGTTCCTTGTCACCGACGGTGTAGCTGGCAGTGAATACACAACGGTCAATGCCGAAGTGGTCCGCGCGGTGGCCACGTTGTTCAGTACGCCGTCCGGCGCCAGCGTGCAGGTCGCGCCGGCCCAGTTGTCGCGGGTCACGTTCAGCCAGGTCAACTCGTCTGGCGCAACTACCGTGGTTGCGCGCCGGCACGCGACCGCCGCCACGCTACCGAAGCGATTCGCGCTGGTGAGCGGACTTTCCTACCAGGTCCGCACGTCCGCCGCGGTCAGCGGCCACATCACGGTGTGCCTGGCGGTGCCGTGGGCGGCGACCACCGGCGCCTTGGCCGACGTCCGCCTCCTTCACCTCGAGCGCGGCCGGTTTGTCGACCGCACGATTCCCTGGGGACCGCGGGCGCTCGACTCGGTCACGCCGCAGGTGTGCGCGCGGGTGAAGTCGCTGGATGGCTTCGCCGTGGCCCTTCGCAAAGACCGGCCCTAGTTCACAACCTGCCCTCAGTGCGGTGCGAAAGAGCGCACAGCGCCACGAGGGGTCGCTCTTGGAAAAAGCCGTTGAGATGAGCTCATAGAGCGCACCGTAAGCGGTGCCGTTTTTTTTCAAGAGCGACCCCTCGTGGCGCTGAGCACCCGATCGCAGACCGCGTAGAATTCCGCTTTCCGGCGCGCAGACATTACATACTTGTCGCTAGAATCACGAAAATCGACCGATAGATCTGGTGGTTAGGCGCAACGTGACTGGAACGCCGATTGCACGGAATTTTTTCAGTCCGAATTTCAGGAAGGCAATTCGTGTTCGAGAGCGCCGCGCCCGCATCACTCACGGCCATTCATCTCGCCATGGCGATCTTCCGGCGTCACCGTGCCTCCGGTCGGTCCGTCTTAAGCCCGTTCGTCCTGCCTTCGTTCCTGTTCGCGGTGGCGCCGTGGCTGTGGCCGACGCCCCTCGGCCTGGCGGCCGCGCTCGGCGCGCATCTCGTCTGGCTGGTCGCCTGCGAACGGCTGGCGCCACCCGCGGCACCGGCGCGCGCGCGGGCGCCTGGTGCGCAGCCTGCGGCCCGCGCCTCGCGGCCCGCCACGCCCGCCTTCGCGACCACGCCGGTGCTCGCCGTACTGGACGAAGCCACCGACATCAAGACCTTCCGCCTCGCGCGGCCGGAGGGCTTCGCGTTTTCACCGGGTCAGTTTCTGGCCGTGCGCGTGCTGATCGACGGCAAACCGCACGTGCGCTGCTACTCGATCAGCTCGGCGCCACATACGCATGGCTACCTTGAGATCTCGGTGCGCCGGCAAGGCCTGGTGTCGGGCACGCTGCACGCCACGGTCCGCCCCGGTTCCACTCTCACCATCAACCGTCCCGCAGGACAGTTTCTGTACCCGCAAGGAGACGATCGTCCACTGGTGTTGATCGCCGGTGGCATCGGCATCACGCCGCTGCTGTCGATGCTTCGGCACGCCGTGGCGTCCGACCCGGCCCGGCCGGTGACACTGTTGTATTCAGCGCGTCGCGAGTACGACGTCGCGTTTCACAACGAGCTGCGCGTATTGGCCGAACGTCATCCGCACCTGCGGGTGGCCATCACGCTTACCCAACCCACCGAACCGACGCGGCTGCGCACCGGCCGCCTCGATGCCGACATGCTGCGACAGCACGTGGCGTCGCCGGCGCACTCGATCTTCTGTCTCTGTGGCCCGGGCCCGATGATCGAGGACGTTCGTCTCGCGCTCGGGGCCATGGGCGTGCCGGCCGGCCAGGTGCGATTCGAGCAGTTCGAAACCGCGATCGCGGCGTCACAACTGAACGCGACCACCGCTGCACCCGTGGCGTCTGCCGCGGATGCGGTGCAGGTGACGTTCGCCGACAGCGGCCGGACGGTGTCGGCGCCGTGCTCGCGGACGCTGCTCGAAACCGCGGAAGCCGAGGGCGTGGCCATGGTCTCGTCGTGCCGGTCCGGCGTCTGCCAGTCCTGCCGAACGCGCCTCAAGTCCGGCGATGCCGACTGCCGCTCCGACATTCTCGACCCCGACGACCGCGCGGCGGGCTACATCCTGCCGTGCGTGTCGTGGCCCACGGCTGACTGCGTGCTCGAGGCATGACCACACCCGCCCCCGCACCCAAGCGCGCATTGTCCACGGTGCTGGTGCTGGCCGGGGTGTTCTGCGCGGTGGTGGTGGGCACCGTCCTCTGGTACTTCGACGGCTGGACCTACTACCGGACTCCGCTCGCGGGCCGCGGCTACCTGCCGATGCACCGGCTGCTGCGACCGTCGGGCACGCTGGGCCTGCCGCTCGGCGTGGCCGGCGCCGTGGCCATGCTGTCAACGCTGCCGTATGCGGTGCGGAAGCGCTGGCGGCCGCTCGCGCGCCTCAGCACTACGCCCAAGTGGCTCGAGGTCCACATCTTCTTCGGCATCGTCGGGCCGGTGCTGGTGACGCTGCATACCGCGTTCAAGTTCAACGGCGTCATCTCGGCGGGCTACTGGCTGATGGTCGCGGTGTGGACGTCGGGGTTCGTGGGGCGCTACCTCTACCTCCGCATTCCGAAGACGATTCGTGGCGCCGAACTGTCGCGCGACGAGATTGCCGAGGCCCTGGCCGCGACAAGGTCCGCGGTGGCGGGCGTGTCACTGCCGCCGGCGGCACGGGCGGCGCTCGACGAGTTCGACCAATCGGTTGAGCCCACCCCGGAGCGGCCGCCGGGCCTGACCGATCTGTTTTTCGGCGAGCTGCGCGTGCGCATGCGCCTGTTCGCGATCCGGCGCCAGCTGCGCGAGGCCGGCGTCGACGTGCATGCCATTCACACGCTGGTGTCGCGCGCCGCCGAGCACGCCACCCTCGGGCGCCGCATCGCCCACCTGCAGCGCACGCGCCGGCTGTTCGAGCTCTGGCACGTCTTCCACCGCCCGCTCGTGGACGTCATGTTCCTGATCGTGGGCCTGCACGTGGCGATTGCGGTGTACCTCGGGTACGCGCAGATGCTCCTGGACTGGTGATGGGCGGGCGATGGCGACCGAAGCAGTGGTTGATCGTCCTGGCGGCGGCAGTTGTGTTGCACCTGGCGGCGCCGAACGAGGCGTCGGCGCAGTTGGGGGCGCTGGTGTCGCCTGGCCACCTGCACAAGACCCACGCCGCTCTCGAGGGCGTGAGCAACTGCCTGCAGTGCCACTCGCGCGGGCGGCAGGTGGCGCCCGAGAAGTGCCTGGCGTGTCACCAGCCGATTGCGCGGCGCATGGCGGCGAAGAAAGGCCTCCATCGCAGCGTGACCACCGACTGCGTGACGTGCCACGTCGAGCACGCCGGGGTGGATGCGGAGCTGCGGCCGTTCGACCAGCGGACATTCGACCACGCGCGAGACGCCGGATACCCGCTGGACGGCCTGCACGCGCCGCTGGCCGCCAACTGCGCGGCCTGCCACAAGACGCGGTCGTTCCTGTCCCTCCAGACCGGTTGCGCGTCGTGCCATGCGGACCCGCACAAGGGGACGCTCGGCCCGCAGTGCTCGACGTGCCACAGCACGGCGGTGAAGTTCACCGCCGCGACCACCTCGTTCGATCACGGCAAGACCGCGTTCCCGCTGGCGGGCGCGCACGGCAAGGTGACCTGCGCGTCATGCCACAAGGAGAAGCGCTACAAGGGCATCGCCTTCGCGTCGTGCAGCAACTGCCACGCCGATCCGCACAAGTCCAAGCTGGGGACCGCGTGCGCGACGTGCCACACCGAGGCATCGTGGCGCACCACCAAGGTGGATCACGCGCGCACGGCGTTTCCGCTGCGCGGCAAGCACGCCACGGTCGAGTGCGCGAAGTGCCACGTCAAGCCGGCCACCGCGGTGAAGCCCCGCACCGACACCTGCGCGGCCTGTCACACGGATCCGCATCGCGGCGCCTTCAAGCAGGACTGCGCGTCGTGCCACACCGAGTCCACCTTTCAGAGGGGCACGTTCGATCACGCGGCCACGCGGTTCCCGCTCGCCGACAAGCACACCGGCCTGCAGTGCGTGGCGTGCCACAAAACGGCGCGTCCGGCCGCCAACGACTTCCGCGGGCTGAAGGCAAACTGCGATTCGTGCCACACCGACGTGCACCGCGGCGAGCTGGGGCTGTCGTGCGAGAAGTGCCACACGGCCAGGACCTTCGAGGTGAAGACGTTCACGCATGCGAACCAGCGGGCCTTCTTCATCAGCCAGCATGCACCGCTCACCTGCGCGCAGTGCCATGTCAGCACGATGCAGCCCACTCGCACGGCCGCTGCCATGCCGGCGTTGCGTGTCGGCTACACGACGACGGGCACGGCATGCGAGTCGTGCCACAAGGACCCGCACCTGGGCCAGTTGAAGAGCACGTGCGAGACGTGCCACACGGTGGACACCCCGAAGTTCGCGGTCAAGAGCTTCTCCCATGCCACCACGGCCTTCCCGCTGACCGGGAAACACGGGCCGCTGGCGTGCGAGGCCTGCCACAAGGTGGAAACGGGCGCGTTCCCGTCGGGACCGGGGACGGCCCGCCGCTTCACCGGGGTCGGCACCACGTGCGCGGCCTGCCACAAGGATCCGCATGGCGGGCAGTTGGACCAGGCCTGCCAGTCGTGCCACAGTAGCGACACCTTTGCGCTGCCGCGCTACACGCACAAGCGGGCGCGGGAACTGCGCGAGTTCTTCACGGGACGGCATGCCTCAGCGACCTGCGCGGCGTGTCACAAGCCGCGACCCGGCGCACCCGCCGGGACCAAACCGGTGGCGGCGTACAAGGTGGCGACCACGTGCACGACCTGCCACACCGACGTGCATCGCGGCGCGCTGGGGTCCGCGTGCGCCACCTGCCACAAGCCTTGAGGAGGAGCAGATCATGATTCACGCTTTTCGCCTTGTCCTGCTCCTGTTCGGTGTCCTGCTGTTGCCGGCCTGGCCTGCCGCCGCGCAGTTCGAAACGCCGAACCGCCAGTTCCACGACCAGAGCACGTTCCGTCTCGAAGGCCGCCATCTTGGCCTGGCCTGTGAGTCGTGCCACCTCAAGGGCGCCTACAAGGGCACGCCCAATAAGTGTTTCGACTGCCACTGGACGCGCCGGCAGGACGATCGCTTCCGCCTGCAGCTCGGCTCGCAGTGCGAGCAGTGTCATCGTCCGGTGGGCTGGACCGCGGTGCGCTTCGACCACGGCGCCTTCACGGGCATGCCGCTCAGCGGCGCGCACCAGCAACTCGGCTGCGTCTCGTGCCATCGCACCAACAACTTCCGCCAGTCAGACAGCGCGTGCGTGACGTGCCACCAGCAGGACTACCAGTCGGCGCGCGAGCCGAACCACGTGGCGGCGGGGTTCCCGACCACGTGCGAGACGTGTCATCGCGCCAGCGACACGTCGTTCAACCTGGCGACGTTCAATCATCAGGCGTCGTTTCCCCTGGTCGGCCAGCACGCCACGCAGGCCTGTGCGTCGTGCCACAAGGGCAACGTGTATCGCGGCACGGCGCGGGATTGTGTCGGGTGTCATCGCGCGGCCTACGACCGCACCACGTCGCCGCCGCATGCTGCCGCCGGGTTCCCGACCGCGTGCGAGACGTGTCATCGCGCCACCGACCCCAGCTTCCGGGGCGTCGTCTTCAATCACGCGGCGATCTTCCCGCTGGCCGGCCAGCACGCGCAGCAGGCGTGCACGAGTTGCCACATCAACAACGTCTATCGTGGCACCGCCCGCGACTGCGTCGGCTGCCACCGGGCAGCCTACGATCGCACCACCGCACCCCCGCACGCCGCCGCGGGGTTCCCGACCACGTGCGAGACGTGTCATCGCGCCACCGACTCGAGCTTCCGCGGCGTCGCCTTCAATCACGCGGCGATCTTCCCGCTGGTCGGCCAGCACGCGCAGCAGGCGTGCACGAGTTGCCACGTCAACAACGTCTATCGCGGCACCGCCCGCGACTGCGTCGGCTGCCACCGGGCGGCCTACGATCGCACCACCTCGCCCCCGCACGTCGCCGCGGGGTTCCCGACCACGTGCGAGACGTGTCATCGCGCCACCGACTCGAGCTTCCGCGGCGCCGGCTTCAATCATGCCGCTACCTTTCCGCTGGTCGGCGTCCACGCGCAGCAGGCCTGCACCTCGTGCCATCGCAACAACGTCTATCGTGGCACCGGGCGTGAGTGCGTGGCGTGCCATCGGTCCAGCTACGACCGCACCACGTCGCCCGCCCATGCCGCCACCGGCTTCGGCCTGACCTGCGAAACGTGTCACCGCGCCACCGACACGACCTGGCGGCAGGGCACGTTCGCGCACCGCTTTCCCATCACGGGACGTCACAACGCTCCCTGCTCGACCTGCCACCAGGCCGGCCAGCCGTCGCAGAACTTCACGTGCCTGACCTGCCACGAGCACTCGCAATCTGAAATGGACAAGGAACATCGCGGCCGCGCCGGCTATCGCTACGAATCGCGCGCCTGCTACGGCTGCCACCCGAACGGGCGGAGTTGAGGACGAGGTGAACATGACCTTCCGCACGTATGCCTTGAGGGCCGGTGTCGTGATGCTGGTGGCGGCCACGCCTGCGTGGGCGCAGTCGCCGCCGCCCAGGCCGGATGCCCGGGTGTCGTTCTACGTGACGACAACGCGGCGCAGCCCGGACGGTGGTGACAGCAGTAACGCCTTCGACTTCGCCACCGCGTTCACCTTCAGGACGCCCGACGTGGAAAGCCGCGGCCTCGAGGCCGGCGTGGACGTACGGCACACCGGCTACAGCGCATCCGAACGCCCCGACCGCGTGTCGCTCTATGACGGATACGTCGGCGCGCGCCTCGGCGACCGGGGCCAGTTCCGCGTGCGCGCCGGGCACATGTGGCTCCCCGACCTGGGCACCGCCGGCTCGCTGGCGGGCGGCCTCGCCGAGTACCGCAGCGCCCCGGCCGGCGCCGAGCGCCGCATCATCGCGGGGGGCTTCGCCGGCACCGAACCGCTTGGTTATGAAACCGGCTACGCCGACGGCGTCACCAAGTTCGGTGGCTACGTCGGCCTTGAAAGCGGCTTCCTGCGGCGCCACGTCGTCGGGTTCACGAACATCCGCCATGGATCGCTCACCGAACGCTCGATGCTGAGCGTCACCAACTACATTCCCGTCGGCACGTCGTTCTTCGCTTACCAGGCGCTCGAATACGACCTCACCGGGCCGGCTGACGGCGCCGCCAAGGGCGGCCTGTCGTACTTCCTCGTGAACGCGCGGGCCACCGCGGGTCCGAAGGTTGAACTACAGGGCACCTACAACCGCGGGCGCGCCCTCGACGCGCGGCAGCTCGCGGACGACGTGATCAACGGGCGCGCGCTGAGCGCCACGGCGGTGGACGGCCTGCGATATGAGAGTGCCGGGGGCCGCATCAGCGTGAAGGTGGCGCCCCGGGTGGAAATCTACGGCGGCTACGCCCGCGACAAGAACAACCGTGACGATGCCACGACGGGGCGGCTGACGGTGGGCGGCTACGCGAGCAACCTGTTCGGAACGGGCTTCGACCTCTCGGGGTCCGACGCTCGCATCGACCGGCCCACCGGACCCTATCACTCCCGCTACCTCTCTATTGGCCACACCATCGGCCGTTCGGTGTATGTTGCCGGCGACTACTCGACGTCGCTGGCGGTCGTGCGCTTCTGGCGCAGCGATGGCCTGGTCATCGAATCGCGCCCGTGGACGCGGCGGCTGTCGGCCAACGTCTCGGCCACCATCAACCGGCAGTTCTCGGTGATGGGCAACGTGGACTACACGATGGATGAAGGCCTGCACGAGTTGCGGGTGATGACCGGGATCACCTACCGGATGCGTTAGGAGTGCCACCAATGAGACGCGCGTTCATCGTCATCGGTTTCGCCCTTGGAACCGCCGCCAGTGCCGCCGGCCAGGCCGTCGCGCCGGGGCCCGCGGGGGAGCCTGGCATGGTCCGGGCGGCGGGCATGGCGTTGAACGACGGCGCGCTGCCGCCGGGCACGCTGACCGTGCGAGTGGTGCAAGGCGCGTTCACCGGTGACCTCACCGGCACGATGGTGGATCTCGAAGTGACCGGCCAGGCGCCGCTTCACGCGCCGGCCAAGGCGCAGGGCCGGGCCGAGTTCGCGCACCTGCCGATCGGCGCGGAGGTACGCGCGTCAGCGATCGTCAACGGCGAGCGGTTGCAGTCGGATGCGTTCCGCATGCCCGCGGAATCGGGCGTGCGCATCCTGCTGATCGCGGGCGCCGGCGCGAGCGCCGCACCGGCGGCGGCGCTTCCGCCCGGCCATCCAGCGGTCGAGGCCACGCCCGCTCCGGCCGCAGTGAGCCCGGCTGCTCCGGCTGCCGACCAGCAGGGGGTCGTGATGGTGAGACGCGCCGTGATCGCGATGACGGCACTGGCATTCGCGGCGGTGTTCGCGCAGTGGTGGCGCCGGCGACGCCGCAGCAGGACCAGCGGCGACGTGACGCAAGTCGGTGCCTGACGCCGGGTTCAGCGCGCCCTGAGCGAGGCGGGAATCGGCCACTTGACGCGGCCCTCGCGGTCGGCGATTCTCACCACGAGCTCGGCCTCGGTGGCGCTCGCGTCGAACAGCGGCGCGCCATCCGGGTGACGAAGCGGGAACACCATCCAGAAGCGGTCGTAGTCGTAATTGCGCCGGAGCACGCCGGTCAGAGCCTTCACGTCCCGCAACTGCGGACGACCCTCGCCGCGTACTGCGCGGGCCTCGGTGCCGCGGGCCGTGGCCGGTTGCAGGAACGCCGACCAGTCGCTGGGAATTACGCCCGAACCCTCTCGGGGATCGATCTCCACCATCACGACGGTATCGCCCACCGCCTCGGCCTCGGCCACCATCGCCAGGGCATCCTCGTTGGACAACCTCTGGCTGATCTGCAGCACGCGCGCCGTGGCGCGGATGACGTCGCCCGTCATCCACGTCGCCGCCAGCTTGTAGTTGTAGGAACGTTCGGTCTTGAGCAGCCGTGTGTCGAAGATGCCGCCGACGCGCCCCTGTACGTAGGCGGCCTTGCCGATGGCCTGCGCGCGCGGCGCATCCCACAACAGCCACCCCTGGTCGGCGCCCTGCGCGAAGCCCAGGACGCCGGTCAGCACGGCGGCGATGGCGGCAGCCTTCACTGGGCGAGTCGGCGCGTGATCACCACGATCTCGCTGCCGCCCAGCGCCGTCTTGCCGACCGTCAGGTCGATGGCCTGGTAGCCTGCGTCGGCGAGCTCCTTCAGCTCCTTCTCCAGCGTTGACGTCTTGCTGGTGGCGACGAGCTTGTACTCGTAACGCGGCGTCGCGTCGGCGGAGCCCTTCTGGACGATGGCGACGGTTTCCTTGCCGCCGAAGAGGCTCTCGAACACGGTCTGGCCCACGGCGTGGAAGCCGGCATCGCCCGCCTCCTGCAGTTCCTTCTGCAGCGTGGAGGTCTTGCTGGTCGCCAGCAGGCGATAGCTGTAGATGTTCTTGTCGTCGGCGGCCTTCTCCACGAGCACGACCACTTCCTTGCCGCCGACGGCGGTCTCGCCGCCCATCACCGCGACGAAGCGGTAGCCGGCCTCGCCCGCCTCCTGCAGTTCTTTCTGCATCGTTGACGTCTTGGCGGTCGCGAGGATCTTGTAGCTGCGGGTCTGCGCAAGGGCGGGAGCGGCAACGGCCATGCAGATCAGCGCGGCCAGACTGGACGTGAGCAATCGATTCAATGGAGCCTCCGGGAACAGATTACTACGGACGAGATTCGAGGGCAGTGGCCGTGGTTCCATAATGGCTCCATAATGGAGCCATGGCGAAAACCGTGACCTTGTCGGTCAAGCATGTGCCTGTGCTGCTGGCCAACCGCTTGAAGGGGCGGGCCGCTCGCAACCATCGCTCGCTCCAGGGGGAACTCAGGGCCATCCTCGAAGAGGCCGGCCGCACCATCACACTCGGCCAGATGGCCGCGCTGGTGAGACGAATGGGCCTCAAGACGCCCTCAGAATCGGTGCGGATGATCCGGGAAGACCGCGATGACCCTCGTCGTTGATGCGTCGGCGATCGCCGCCGTCATCTTCGGCGAGGCAGAGGGGGCGACGATCGCCGCCCATGTCGAAGACGAATCGCTGTTGGCGCCCTCATTGATCGACCGGCATGCGTCGGCGCCTCGATGGAGTAGTACCCAGTCTGTCCGCCACCCGGTCCGGCTGAAGCCGAACACCACATTGCGATCGAGGTCGAACGCGACACTCATGCCGCCCGCCACAAAGCTCGGAGCAGTCGAAGCAGCGCGATGCCGCTGACCGCCCAGACGATGGCCCATACCGTGGCTTGCGAGGTCAGGCCGTAGAGCGCGCTGCCGGCGCCAAACAGCGTCGCGTAAACGAAGGTGCAGCCGAGGATCCAGCCGAGAAGCTGCTGCGGCAGGCTGTCGGGCGACGGGCCGACGCCGGCCTTCCGTGAGATGTCTCGCCACCCGGGACCAGCCGGGCGCACGAGGCGATAGAAAGCCACGAGTGTTTCCTCGCTCTCGGGCCGTGTCAGCAACGTCGCCCCCACCCACGCCACCGTGGTGACACCAACCGTCACGAGCAGCACGATGTTGGCGCCCACGGCGTGGCCCATCTTCCCGGCGACGAAGAATCCGACGGCGACGACGAACGACACGGCCATGGCGGCGATCTCGCTCCAGGCGTTGATGCGCCACCAGTACCAGCGCAGCAGGTAAAGCAATCCGGAGCCGGCGCCGATCGAGAGCAGCAACTCGAAACTCGATCGCGCGGATTCGAGGAGGAACGTCATCCCCGCCGCCAGCAGCATCAGCAGCGCCGTGACGAGGCGTCCCATCCAGACGTAGTGACGCTCGTCGGCGTCGCGTCTGAGAAAGCGTCGATAGAGATCGTGGACGAGGTACGACGTGCCCCAGTTGAGATGCGTCGAGATGGTGGACACGTAGGCGGCCAGCAGGCCCGCGACCATCAGCCCGAGAAACCCCGCGGGCAGGAACGTCAGCATGGCGGGATACGCCATGTCGTGGCCGATCATGCTCGGCTCGAGGTACGGGAACGCCTTCGCGATGTCCGACAACTGTGGAAACACGAGCAGCGACGACAGGGCGACGATGATCCATGGCCAGGGGCGCAGGGCGTAGTGGGCGACGTTGAAGAGGAGGGTGCCGCCGAGTGCATCACGCTCGCTCCGGGCGGCCAGAATGCGCTGCGCGATATAGCTGCCGCCGCCCGGCTCGGAACCGGGATACCACACCGACCACCAGGAGATGGTGAGCGGCAAGACGAGCACCGATAGCGTCAGCGTCCAGTCGTTGAAATCGGGAAGCAGCTGCAACGTCGATGGCGGGATCTGCGCCATCAATCCGGACAAGCCGCCGACCTGCGGCTGCTGCAGCGCGAAGTAGGCGGCCGACACCGACGCCACCATGGCGATGGCGAACTGGAACATGTCGGTGACGAGCACGCCCCACAACCCCGCGATCGAGGCGAAGGCCACGTTGATCACCGCGCAGACGGCGAGCGTCTCCCACATCGGCCAGCCGAGGAGCACGTTGGCGATTTTCGCCGCCGCCAGGTTGACGGTCGCCATGATCACGATGTTGAAGAACAGGCCGAGGTAGACGGCGCGGAAGCCGCGCACCGTTGCAGCGGCCCTGCCCGCATAGCGGATCTCGTAGAACTCGAGATCGGTGAGCACGCCCGAGCGCCGCCACAGGCGCGCGTAGAAGAACACCGTGCTCATGCCGGTGAGCAGGAACGCCCACCACACCCAGTTATTGGCGACGCCGTGCTCGCGCACCAGGTTGGTGACCAGATTGGGCGTGTCGGTGCTGAAAGTGGTGGCGACCATCGAGACGCCGATCAGCCACCACGGCGCGGCGCGGCCGGAGGTGAAGAATTCGGTGGTGCTGGACCCGGCGCGCCGCATCAGGTAGATGGCGGGCGCGAACGACAGGGTGATGGAGACGAGGACGATCACCCAGTCGAGCGGGGTCAGCTGCATGGCCTATTTGGCGCCGAGCTTCAGGTCCACGGACGCCAGTGTCCGATCCCACGCCATGGTGAGCGTGGCGCCGGCCTCGGTCGCGTTGACGAAGCCGATCGTGAGCTGCTCGACCGACTGCTCGCTGGCGCGCACCGTCATCGGCACACGAAGGACATCGAACTTTGGGTCGTAATTGGTGGCGCCAGACAGCCTGACCTTGTCGCTCGGATCGAACTTCTCCTGCACCGGCTGGGTGCTCAGCACCAACGTCCAGGCGCCCGGCTTCAGATCGACAAACACGTTGTAGATGCCCGGCGCGATGGTCTTGCCGCCGATCGCGAGCGGCGCCTGCGTGGTCAGCCGGGTGGTGTCGTTGGCACCGGCGCGCCAGACCGGGGCGCCGGCGTTGACGGTCTTGCCGTAGTCGGCGCCCGCGCCGAAGATGTCCTTGCGCCCGCGCAGCAGCGGACGGCCGTAGTCCACGACCACCCACTTGCCATCGCGATAGGCCTGGCCGCCCTCGGCGGTCTTTTCCCATCTTCCGCCAAGCTGGATTGAGGCCTGCCCCGCGGGCGACGGCGGCAGCTTCACGTCGGGAATGGCCTGGGCCAACGACGCGGCACTCACAGCCACGCACAACGCGGACATCGACAGCACGAACCGGACATTCATCACAACTCTCCTTGAAAACGACAGCCGCACCATTATCACTCGGCCACACAGAGGCACAGAAGCCCGACCGCAAGTTCGCTGGCAGCGGTGACCTGCGTGAATACTACTGGCGCTGACGAGTGCGCTCACCAAACCGGCCACAGAGACGCAGAGGCACACACCATGCCTTCTCGGTGCCTCTGCGTCTCAGTGGCCTGATTGACTCAGTCGGGCAGCGCGAAGGCGACAATCGTGCTGCCCGACGGCGCGCCGTTCTTGCCGCCACCACAGGCGATCACCAGGTACTGCTTGCCGTTCAGCATGTAGGTGGATGGCGTGGCGTTGCCCGCAAACGGCAGCACGGTCTCCCACAATAACTCCCCGGTCAGCTTGTCGAACGCTCTCAGCTTGCGATCGAAGTTGGTGGCGGCGATGAACAGCAGACCGCCGGCGGTGACGACCGGACCACCGTAATTGTCGCTGCCGGTGTCTGTCATGCCCTTCGCGACCAGCTCTGGATACTCACCGAGCGGCTTGTGCCAGCGCATGGTGCCGACGTTGAGGTCGATGGCGCTCAAGGTGCCCCACGGCGGCGTGATCGGTGGATACCCGTCCGGGTCGCGCCACAACACCTCGCCGTCGTTGCGGTACTTCAGGCGATTGGGGTCGCTGGCGATCGCCGGATCGCCCGCCTGGTCCTTCCCGGTGACGAGAAACTCGACCACGTCGCCGATATTCTTCGCGCCCATGTCGGGGAAACCCGGCATGCGGCCGGTGCCCTGGCGGATGATGGCCGCAATCTCGTCGCGCGACAGGCGTTTCGCCACGTCCACCAGCGACGGCGCCTGCGGCCCGCCGGTGCGATCCGAGCGATGGCACGACGCACACTTGCTGCCGTAGAGCGCGGTGTCGGTGTTGGGGATCAGCCGCATGATCCACGGCATCTCGTTGGCGTTCACGTAGAGCAGCCCGGTGCCGGGATCGAACGCACCGCCGCCCCATTCGGCGCCACCGTCCACGCCCGGAAAGACGATCAGGCCGTTGGCAGGCGGCGTAAACAGCGGACCGCTGGTTAACTGCCGGAACTGCGCCAGCACCGCGGCGTGCGCCTCGGGCGTGCGCGTGGTGACCATCGACTCCGTCATCTGCTGCCGCGTGAACGGCGGTGGCGCCAGCGGGTGGCGCTGCCGGGCAGCCGCCTGCTCGCCGTCGATGGTGGATTCCGGCGCGCGGCGCTCCTCCACCGGGAACAGCGGCGCGCCGGTCTTGCGGTCCAGCACGAAGACGTAACCGTGCTTGGTGAGCTGCGCCACCGCCTGCACCGGCTTGCCGTTGCGCACGACCGTGACCAGGTTCGGCGCCGTCGGCAGGTCCCAGTCCCAGAGATCGTGCTTGATGACCTGGTAGTGCCAGACGCGCTTGCCGGTGCGCGCGTCGAGCGCCAGCACCGAGTCGGCGAACAGGTTGTCGCCATGGCGATTGACGCCGTACCAATCGAACGAGGCCGAGCCGGTGGCGGCAAAGACCATGGCGTTGCCCTGATCCACGGTGACACCGGCCCATGCGTTGGCGCCGCCCGAGAGCGTCGGCCCTTTCGGCCACGTGTCGGCACCGAACTCGCCCGCTTGCGGGATGGTGTGGAAGATCCATCGCATCTTCCCCGTGCGCACGTCGAAGGCGCGGATGTGGCCGGGCGTGCCCGGCAGCGTCTCGGGAACGCTGCTGCCGAAGATGATCAGGTCCTCGAAGACCGCGCCCGGCGTGCTGGCGCTCACGGCCGCCCGCTCCACTGGCAGACCGAGGCCCTCACGCAGATCGATCCGTCCGTCGGTGCCGAACGAGGCGATCGGCGTTCCGGTCGTGCGATCGAGCGCGTAGAGGTAGTTGCGGTAGGTCGCGAACACGCGGTCCTGGTGGACCGTGACGCCGCGATGGCGGAACCGCGTCCGCGGCGCGCCGGCGGGCGCCAGGCTGAAGCTCCAGCGCTCCTGCCCGGTGGCAGCATCGATCGCGGCCACCTTCATGCTCGGGGTGGTGACGTAGAGCGTGCCGTCCACGACCACGGGATGGCTTTGCATCTCGGATGCGGGAAAGGCATCCTTGGAGTCGTAGGTCCACGCCACTTTCAACTGCGCGACGTTGGACTTGTTGACCTGCGTCAGCGGCGAGTAGCGAATGTTGTCCACGCCGCCGTGCATCGGCCAGCCGCGATCGGGCGCCTGCGCGACGACGAGTGCGGCCATGGCCAGCGCCAGCGCGCACGCCAGCCCTGCAAACCCAACGCGATACGTGCGCACGCTATTTCACCAGCGCCTGGTAGACCAGCGGCTGAAACGCCGTGGCGACCGCCGACCCGGGATACCGCTGCACCATCATGATCGCCACCAGCCGCTCCTTCGGATCCACCCAGAAGACGGTGCCGTAGATGCCGCTCCACCCGTAGAGGCCGGGCGAGCCGAGCGTTTGCGTGCTGCCCACCTCGGTCGCCACGCGGAAGCCGAGGCCTGCAGACGACCGAGCCGCTCGGCCGACACGCCAACGGTGGCGGCGACGGGGCGAACGGCCGGCGTCTGGGCCGAGACGGCGTAACCCGCCAGGGCCGTGAGGGCGAGCGCGCGGAACGCGGATTTGATCGCGATCATCGGGTATCCCTCCTCGGGGACGCGGCATCATAATCCACAATATGTCTTTGCCGGCACCCGTCGATTCCGTCCTCCGCGCCATCGGTGCCACACCGGCCGTTCGTCTCCATCGGCTCGTGGCGCCCGGCTCGGCCACCGTCGTCGTCAAGCTGGAGTATTTCAATCCGACCGGCTCCTACAAGGACCGGATGGCGCTGGCGATGATTGAAGGCGCCGAACAGCGCGGCACCCTGCGCAAGGGCATGCGCGTCGTCGAATACACCGGCGGCAGCACCGGCTCGTCGCTGGCGCTGGTGTGCGCGATGAAGGGCTATGACTTCCATCCGCTCTCGTCGGATGCGTTCGCCGCCGAGAAGCTCGACACGATGCGCGCGTTCGGCGCCGACCTCGAGCTGGTGCCGAGCGACGGCGGCAAGGTGACGCCGGCGCTGTTCGACCGCTTCAAGGCGCGCATCAAGGAGTTGATGCAGGACCCGAACACGTTCTGGACGGATCAGTTCAACAACGCGGACGCGATCGACGGCTACGCCAACATCGGCCGCGAACTGGTTGAGCAGGTTGGCACGGTGGACGCGTTCGCCGGCATGGTGGGCACGGCCGGCATGCTGGTGGGCGTGTCGCAGGCGCTGAAACAGGCCGGCCAGGCCACGCGCATTGTCGCGCTCGAGCCGTCGACCTCGCCGTTTCTCACGACCGGCAAGGGCGGCACGCACCGCGTCGAGGGCACGGCGGCGGGCTTCTGGCCGCCTCACCTGAGCAAGGACAGCTACGACGAAGTGCGCGTCATTGACGAGAACGCGGGACGCGCGATGGCCAAGCGCGCGGCGAAGGAAGAGGGATTGTTTGCCGGCACATCGACGGGCATGAACCTGGTGGCGGCACTCGACCTGGCGCGCGAGCTCGGGCCGGGCAAGGTCGTGGCGACCGTCGCGTGCGACACGGGTTTGAAGTACCTCGCCGGCGATCTGTACAAGTAGCCCGCGGTCACGGTCCGATCGGCCCAACCTCACCCGGAGAACCTGAACCGCTACCTCAGTCCTTCCGCCACCGTCAGGAAGCGGTCGATGTCCGCGGCCGTGTTGAAGAGCGCGGCCGAGACGCGGATCTGGGTGCCGTTCTCGCGCACGCTGACCTGCGTCCTGGTGTCCGCGAAGAGCTTCGTGATGGCGTCCGGCGGCTTCGTCACCTTGAAGGCGACGATCGATGAGCGGTTGCCCTCGGGTGTCGTCACCTCGAAGCCCAGCGTCCGCAGGCCCTTTTGCAACTGATGGGCCAGGGCCACGGTGTGGGTTTCGATCCGGTCTACACCGACGCGCGTCAGGTAGTCGAGGCCGGCGCCCAGTTGGTAGACGGGGCCGAAGGCCAGCGTGGCGTAGTCGAAGCGCCTCGCCGTCTTGTAGATCTCGAAGCTGGTGGGGCCAAGCTGCCGTTCGACGTGCAGCGCGCCGTAGCGGTCGAGACGCAGGCGTTCGAGCGACTCACGGCGCACGTAGAACGGGGCCACGCCGTAGGCGCCGAGCAGCCACTTGTAGGTGCCGACGCACATCGCGTCCACGCCGGCGGCTTTGACATCCATGGGGAACATGCCCGCGCCCTGGATGCCGTCGGTGTAGAAGAACGCGCCGTGAGCGTGCGCCAGGTCGGCGATCGGGCGCATGTCGTGACGGAAGCCGTTCTGGTGCGACACCCAGGCCACCGACACGAGCTTGGTGCGACGGTTGACGAGTGGTTCCAGGTCGTTCGCCGTCACCGCGCCGCCGCGCGCTTTCGCGATGCGCAGCTCCACGCCGGTCGACTTGGCCATCTCGGAATAGAGCACGAACTCCGTCTCGTAGTGCAGCTCGTCGATCACCACGTTGTCGCCGCGGGTGAGATCCATCGAACGCGCGACGATGTTCTCGCCCTCGCTCGTGGCGGCGAGGAATCCGATTTCGTCTGGCGAGGCGTTGATGAGCGCCGCGTACTGCGCGCGCACTTCGCCCGCCTTTCGCAGCATGTCGCCGAGCGAGATGGGGGCCGTGCCTTTCGCGTCAGCGAAGGCGCGGCCGGCCGCCATCACGGGCGCCGGCGTCGGGGTGATGTAGGCCGAATTCAAGAAGAGCGTTGTCGCGGCCACGGGAAACTCGGCGCGGACGCCGAGCGGATCGGTCGAGGGCTGCGCCGCCGCAAGCGCGCGGCTGGCGGGCAGGGACGAGAGGCCCGCCAGTGCTGGCAGGGCCGACAAGAGCGCGCGTCTCGAGACAGTCATGGCGTCCCAAGGATAGCCGAGGCGCGGCCTGCTGGCGGTGGTCCCTTCGCTGACGGGCCTACTGGTTCGCGACGCGGATCCGGGCGGCAATCTGCCCGACGTATTCCTGCAATCCTCGCATCACCGACTCGGCATGCGCGGCGGCGGCGCCGGCGGCGAGGCCGCCCTTGTGCATCAACGACACGTCGACGAGCACCGGGGCCGGGTGATACTCCAGCCCCGCGGTGGTGTGGGTGTAAAGGAACACGTCGTAGCGCGAGAGGCACAGCCCGCTGGCCAGCGTCGCGCTGTTCACGTTGACGTACATGTAGGTGTCCTCGTCCGAGTTGCGCGACACCTTGAGTCCCGCGCCGGAGAGCTGCGTCACGACCGCCGATTCAATCGTGTCCTGGCGCAGGCCGCAGGTCGTGGCCTGGGTGCCGATGCCTTCGACGACGAGGCCGAGCTTGGCCAACCCCGTGAACTGGGCATCTGGTTGACGGTCGTAATCCTGGGCGGCCCCGCGAGCGCCTGACACGGGCGCCGCCGCCTGGCTCCGAGCCGCCACGGTCGGCGCCCCGGCCTGCCGTTCCCGTTCGTACACGCGTTTGGCGCCGTCGCCCTTGCCGCGATCGAGGAACTGCACTTCGACCACGAGTTGCGGCGGGCTGGCGATTCGCGAATAGGTGTAGCGGAGCTCCTGTCCCTGGCTCACCCTGTAACGAACGACGAGACGGCCGGCGTCGCGCGTGGCCGTCGTCGTGAGCGCCACGCCATCGACCTCCAGAACCTCCTCCTTGCCGGTAGGGTGAAACGCCCGCGCCGGGCCCTCCTCTGGCGTGATCGACACTTCGGTGGCCGTCTCGGCGATCACGAGGCGCGCCGACGGATTGCGCGCTTCATTCGTCAGCAGCGCGTTGCGCATGGAATCTTCGCGACTCACACGGCTGACCGGGAAGGAGGTGCGATTGCTGTTGCCGCCGGGCGCGCCGCCCGATCCCGATGTGGCGATCCAGTCAGCAGTGAAACCGATCTCGCGCGGCAACTGGCTCAGCTCGCGGTTCAGCGTCCATCGACCCGCCAGCGACGACGCCTCCTGCGCTGACGCGACGGTGGGATGAAGGGCGCCCAAGGCGAGGGGCATGAGGAGAACGGCGGCCAACGACGAACGGGTCATACAATCTCCTGCAGGGCACGGTACCACACGCCTGGAACCGCTATCCTTCCGCTATCCCAGGCTTTCGCCCAAGGGATCGTCACAGCCGAAGATTTCCGCAAGATCGTCGGGGTCACAGCCGCAGATTCCTGCTGATCCAGGAAGTCTCAGCCGCCGACCGTCGTAGATCACACCAGGCGGGCTTGCCCCCGCAGAGGGCTGACGGGATCCCCCATCTGCGTCGAATCTGCGGCTGTCGTCCGCGGCTGTGACCTCGGGTCGGATCTGCGGCTGTGATCTGGGACTGTGGTCCGTGTCGTCGGTGGCCCCGATCGATCAAGGAGCTCCGGGTGTGCGCACGAAGGCGCCGGCACGGCTATAGTCAGCCCGCTCCCCCCGATGTCCCTATCCCGGGGCACCCGCATCGGCGTCTACGAGATCACCGCTCCTCTTGGAGCTGGGGGCATGGGCGAGGTGTATCGCGCCAAGGACTCGAAGCTGAAACGCGAGGTTGCTTCCCAGCGGTCCTCGACTTCGAAGCCCAGCGCCGCGAAGAACACCAGGCTCTCCTGGATGTTGTCGACGGTCAGGCTCGGCATCACGCTCTTGCCTTGCAGTGTCTTGTTGTCGTCTGCCATTTGAACCTCGTCTACATGGTGGCCGGAACTCAGGCGCTCACCAGACTTTACACACCGGCGCCTTGACCATGGGCCGACCGGCCTGGCACGAGAACGCTTGCGCGAACTCGGGCATGTTGCTGACCACGCCGTTGGCGCGATACTTCTCCGGCGCATGCGAGTCGGCGATCGCGCGCATCCGCGCCGTTTCGGGACGGGTGTTCGCGCACCAGCTCTGCGCGTAACCCACGAAGAAGCGCTGGATGGGCGAGAGCCCGTCCTTGGTTGGAGGGTTCCTGCCGGTGGTCTCGGTTACCCATGCGCGATAGGCGAGGATCAGCCCGCCGAGGTCGGCGACGTTCTCACCAAGCGTCAGCTGGCCGTTGACCTTCACGTCACCGACCACGGCATACGACGAATACTGATCGGCCAGGCAGCTGGCGCGGCGCTCGAACTCGGCGCCGTCCGCGGGCGTCCACCAGTCGCGGCGGTTGCCCTTGGCGTCGAACAGCCGCCCCGAATCGTCGAAGCCGTGTGTCAGCTCGTGACCGATGGTGCCGCCGGTGTTGCCGTAGTTGGGGGCATCGTCCATTTTCGGATCGAACGCCGGCGGCTGCAGCTGGCCGGCCGGAAAGTTGATCTCGTTCATCTGCGCGTCGTAGTTCGCGTTCACCGTGGGCGGGCTCAGGTACCACTCGCCGCGGACCAGCGGCTTGCCGATCTTGACCAGCTGCCGGGTCACCTCGAAAGCCATCGCGTTGCTGGCATCGCCAAAGAAGTCATCGGCCGTGATCCCGACCGAGGAATAGTCGCGCCACCGCTCGGGATGCCCGATCTTGTTGGTCACGCCATGCAGCTTCTCGATCGCCTGAGCCTTGGTCTCGGCTGACATCCATTCGAGGCCCTTGATGTCGTCTTCCATGGCCGCTTCGATCTGCCGCACCATGCGGAGCGTGCGGGCGCGGGTGTCGGCGGTGAAGTACTTCTCGACGTAGACCTGACCGAGCGCCTCGCCCAAGTGGCGATCGACGCGGCCGACGCAGCGCTTCCATCGCGGCTGCAATTGCAGGGCGCCGGCCAGCGTTTGACTGAAGAACGCGAAGTCGGCGTCCACGAACGCCGAGCTGAGGTACGGGGACGCCAGCCGCGCCGTGTGCCAGCGCAGGTAGGCCTTCCAGTCATTCAACGGCACGCTGGTGAGCTGCCGATCCAGCGCCAAGAAGTAGCCGGGCGCGGCCACGTTCAGGTCGGCGATCTGCGGGATGCCCATCTGCTTGAAGTAGGCGTCCCACGGCCACGACGGCGCGATCTCGGCCAGCTTCGCGCGCGGCAGCCGGTGGTAGGTGTTGTCGGGGTTGCGGCGCTCGACGCGGGTCATCTGGCCAGTGGCCAGGCCGGTCTCGATGCGCAGCACGGTCTGGGCATTGGCGGCGGCCGCGGCCGGCGTGTCGCCGAGCAGCTGGAACACGCGTGCCATGTGCTCGACGTACTTCGTCCGCAGCGTCACGGACCGCTCGTCATCTTTCAGGTAGTAGTCACGATCGGGCAGGCCGAGGCCGCTCTGATCGATGCCGGCAATGGTTTCGGTGGAGTCTTTCGCGTCCTGTTCGGCGCGCAGGCCGAAGAGCATCGGGCCGAGCACCACCATGGTGCGATGGCTGCCGGCGACAACCGCGGCCAGGTCGTTGATCGAGGCGATCTTCGCGATGGCATCCATCTGCGTCGCCAACGCGGAGGCGGCGCGGCGGTCGATCTCCGGCTCGGCCATGCAGGCGCCGTAGTAGTCGCCGATCTTCTGCTGGTTGGGTGTGCGTCCGGGCGTGCCGGGCGCGAACTGTTCGAGCAACGCCCGCAGCAACCCGCGGTTCTCGTCCTGCATCTTGCCGTAAGTGCTCCAGCTCGATTGATCCGGCGGGATGGGGTTGTTCTTCATCCAGCCGCCGCAGGCGAACTGGTAGAAATCCACGCACGGGTCGGCGGTGCGGTCCATCGCCATGGGATCGAGCGACGGCGTGTACGGCAACTGCGGAGCCGCCTGCGCCGTTGTGCGCGTGGAGCCGTGGGCGGTCAGGGTGGTTCCCAGGAGCAACAGGCCGAAGGCGATCCGGATGGTCAGGCGCATGGCGATTGAATCCTTTAGCTACAGGATATCCGCAGCCCACGCCAAGCGGAGGGCGATGGCTTTAGCCGTCGCCAGGCGAAGCGGAGGGCGA
>CAYHCX010000018.1:0-55902 GCA_964355095.1 uncultured Acidobacterium sp. | reverse complement strand
GAACACGATCTCGGCGAGCGTGGTGGCTGGCCTGATTGAGTCGGATTCGGCCGCGGCCCCGACACCCCGTGCCGACATCCCGTCGGCGGTGCTCACCGGTGAGGCCCCGGTTGGCGGGCGCACCTGGCCAGGCGGTCGAGTCAGCCGGCCGGCACCAACCGAGCAACTTCCCGAGGACGAGCGGCGTCTTCCTGCGGATGGGCGCCCGGGAATCAACGCTGACCGCGTGGATCCCGCGACGCGTGCGTCGACACCAGACCCGTGGAGCGGTGAGACGCCGCACCGGTGGCCGTCATTGACATCGGTGCGCGAACGGCCTGGAGCCGCGCCCGTGTGGGGCCTGACCGGCGAAAGCCGACTGCTGGCGGCCGCGCTGACGACGGGACTCGCAGCGCCGGTCTCCGAGCGGCCGGTGGGCGAAACCGAATTGGCCCGCCAGGTCGTGCACTCGATCCGGCTTCAGGCCATGGCCGGTGGCGGGGAAGCCCAGGTTCGCTTGAGGCCGGACTATCTCGGTGAGTTGACGGTGGCGGTCAAGGTGGAACGGGGCGTTGTCAGCGCGTCGTTGCACGCAGAGACGCCGGCGGTTCGGCAATTCATTGAGGCGAACGAGGCGTCGTTACGCCAGGCGCTGGCCGAACATGGTTTGCATCTCGACAAACTGACCATCCTCGATGAGGCGCCTCAACCCAAGTCGGCCGACCAGGAGCGTCGGGGCCAGGCCCGTGAAGAACAGCCGCGGCAGCAGTCGCCGCGTCGGCCGCGTCCAGAGGCGGAGTCGGCCACATTCGAAGTCGTCGTCTAGGCGCACAGAAACCAGAGGATCCTTTATGTACACCAACTCCGCGAAGTCAACGTCGAACAACATCAGCGAGCTCATTACCAAGGTCATGGACCGCTTCGATACCGACAAGGATGGACAACTGTCGGGCGCCGAGTTTGGCGAATTTCTCAACGGCCTTGTTGGCGGCGCGCCGTCGGCCGGATCCTCGGCCGCCGGTGCACAAGCCGGTCCGGCGAGGGAAGATCTGGCAGGCGGCGAATTCCGTGGCAAGCTCTCGGGGTTCGACTTCTCCAAGATCGACGACCCGTCGATTCGCGACGCCAACACGAGCAAGTACAAGGCGGCTCGGATTTTCCAGGATTTCAAGCCGATGCCCGAGAGCCTGCCGGCGGTGATCGACCGCCTACAGGCCGACGGCGTGAACGCGAAACAAGTCAGTTTCGACAAGATTGACTTCGGTGATGGCTACGGCCCTATTGATGTCATCCAGGGTGCGTACCCCGGCGGGGGCGTGGCCTGGCAGTGGATGCCGCAGAACGGCTAATGGCGGGCGCGACTTAGCCGGGATCCCGTGTCGCCGGGCCGTCACTTGGTCCGGCGGCCCGACCGCGTCTTGACCGGGCGTCGGTGTCACTCCCGCCCCGCGACGGCGCGAATGCCCGCGAAGTCCGGCGAACGAGGCCGGCAGCGCGCTGGCACCCACCTTGCTCATGGCCACAGAGCATATGAGCGAGACACCCCAAGCGGCGACTCCGGCCGACGTTCCGCGCGGCCCGAACAAGAAGAACAAGAAGAAGATCCTCTACGCGGCCCTCGCCGCCGGTGTGATCCTCGGCGTCGGTGGAGGCGGCTATTGGTGGAGCCTCCGTGCCGCGCCCGCGGAAGACCACACCACGGCGGCACCGGCCCCGCACGAGCGCGGCCTGGTGACGTTCGATCCGTTCGTCGTGAATCTGGCCGATGCCAACGTCTCGCGATATCTGCGGGTCACCGTCCGGCTGGTCGTCGACTCCCCGGAGATGGCCGCGGAAGTCGCCGAATTGCCCGTGGTCCTGATGGCCGCGCGGTCGACCATTCTCGAGTTGCTGACGACGCAGACGGCCGAGACGCTGGTGACCCCTGACGGCAAGGCGGCCCTGCGGGCAGCGATCGCCAAACAGGTGGGCCACGGCGGCGAGTTGAAGGTGGTCGATGTCCTCTTCTCAGACTTCGTCGTCCAATTCTAGCCAGTCCGAGCCGGGCGCCGAGTTCGGTCATGTACTCGACGTCCGGTGCGGCGTGGATTTCATCATCGGCACCGGCACCATGTCGGTGCGCGACTGTCTCCACTTGTCCCTCCAGAGTGTCATCCGCCTCGACCAGTCGGCCGGTGCCGATCTCGACTTGTTCGTGCACGGCGTGGCGATTGCGCACGGCGAAGTGGTGATCGTCGACGACGATTCCATGTTCCGGGTGAGCCGCATCGTCGCGCCGGCGGGAGTCGAGGCGACGTGATGTTGCTGGCGCTCGGTCAGGCCGCGGCGTCCGCCGCGGATCCGGTTGCCATCGGTGGGCGCGCGCTGGCGGGGGCGGTGATCACGATCGGCGTGTTGGCGGCGCTGGCGTGGGTTCTGCGCCGGGGCAGTCTGCGCCGGACGGGTCAGCCCGTGACGGTGGAGACGGCGGTTCCCCTCGGCGAACGGCGTTCGCTTCTGATCGTGTCGGTCGAGGGCCGCCGATTGCTGCTGGGCGTCACCCCGGCGCAGATCACGTTGGTGACCGAATTGAACCGGCCGTTTCGGGACGCCCTTGACGAATCCATCGGCCACGGGACCGTATCGTGAGGGGTGGTCTGCGACTGGCCGTGGCGACCGTGGCGGCGGTGGCGCTGTCGGCGACAACCGCGGCCGCCATGCAGCCATCGCAGCTCGATCTTCGTGTCGATGGTGTGGGCGCCGTCTCGGCGCCGCTTCAGGTCGTGATTTTCCTCACGCTGCTGACGTTCGTGCCGGCCGCGCTCGTCATCATGACCTCCTTCACAAGAATCGCCATCGTCTTCCATTTCTTGAGGCAGGCGATGGGCACCCAGGAAATGCCGTCGAACCAGATGCTGGTCGGCCTCACCCTGTTTCTCACGGTCTTCATCATGGCTCCGGTCGGGGAGCGCATGCACGCGCTGGCGATCGCGCCGGCGATGGCGGGGCAGATCACGGTGACCGAGGCGCTGGACCTGGGGGCGCCGCCGCTGCGCACGTTCATGCTGAAGCAGACGCGCGAGGCGGATTTGGCGTTGTTCGTCGAACTGGGCCGCGTGCCCCGGCCGAAGAGTCCGGACGAGTTGCCCATGCGCGTCGTCATTCCCGCGTTTGCGATTTCCGAACTGAAGACCGGGTTCCAGATGGGGTTCTTCCTGTTCGTGCCGTTTCTGCTGATCGACCTGATCGTCTCGACGACGCTGCTGTCGATGGGCATGTTGCAGCTGCCGCCGGCGATGATCTCGTTGCCGTTCAAGATCCTGTTGTTCGTGCTGATCGACGGCTGGAACCTGCTGGTGGCCTCGTTGGTGCGGAGTTTTCTATGAGGCGCCGGCGGGCGCCGGAGGAGCGGGAATGTCCGAGGCTCTGATCGTCGGTGTCATTCGGCAGGCGTTGGAGACGGCCATCCTCGTCTCGATGCCGATGCTGCTGGCGGGCGTGGTTGCCGGCGTGCTGGTCAGCATTATCCAGACCGTGACATCGATTCAGGACAGCGTGCTGGCGTTCATTCCACGGGCGCTGGCGATCATTGTGGTGTTCGCACTGACGTTTCCCTGGATGCTGCGCGTGGTCACCGGCTTCTCGGCCGGGCTGATCGGCCGCTTGCCTGAACTGGTCCGCTGATGGATCTGGAGACGCTGAGCCGCTCGGTGCTGCTGATCGCCCGGCCCGGCATGCTGATTGTTGCGGCGCCGGTCTTCGGTGGGGGATTCGCGCCGCCGCACGTGCGCGTGGGTCTGGCGCTGCTGTTGGCGTTGCTGATGCTGCCGGCCGTTCCCGTCCCCGCCGTGCCCAGCGCGGCTGGCCTTGGGCTGGTGCTGGCGCGGGAACTCGCCATTGGACTCGCCATGGCCATGGGGCTGCGCGCCATTCTGGCCGGCGCGGAACTGGGCGGCCATCTGACCAGCAGCCAGCTGATGCTCTCGTACGGGTCGGTGATCGATCCGCAAGGCGGCGTGCGCAACACGCTCATCGCCACGCTCTACGGCAATCTCGCCCTGCTGACCTTCTTTGCCGTCAACGGGCACCACGCGCTCGTACGCGGCGTGGTGGCCTCGTATGCCGCCGAGCCCATCGGTCTGGGTGGAGTCGACGCTTCGCTCGTCGCCGCCGTGATGCGGCTGCTGGGCGTGGTGTTCATCTTCGGGTTGCGGCTGGCGGCGCCGCTGATTGTCGTGATGCTGGTCGTCGAACTGGCGGTGGGATTGATCTCGCGGGCGGCGCCCGCCATGAACCTGATGGTCGTCGCCACGCCGGTGAAGGTCGTGGTCGGCCTGGTGGTGGTGTCGGCGGTGGTGCCGCTGGTCCCCGGCGTGACGACCCGGTTCGTGTCGCTCGCCAGCGAAATCGGGCTGCAACTGGCGCGGGCGTTTCGCTGAGCAGGCCATGGCCGACAATTCCACCGGCGAAAAAACCGAACGCCCTTCGCCCAAGCGCCTCAGGGACGCGCGGGAAAAAGGCCAGGTCGCCCGCAGCCATGACCTGGTCGCGGCGGCCGCCCTGTTGGCGGTGACCGCGGCCCTGGCGCAGACCGGCCCCGCCGGCATGGCACGGCTTGGGGCGCGCCTCGCCGATGGGTTGGCCCGGCTGGACGACCACGCGCGGGGCACGGCCACGCCCAACGACGTGACGGCACTATTGACCGGCGATCTCGCCGTGGTCGCCCTGGTCGCGGGGCCCCTGTTGTTGACCGCCGCCGTGGTCGCCCTGGCAGGGCACTTCGGGCAGACCGGCTGGGTGTTTGCGCCGCAGCGCCTCACGCCCGATTGGTCCCGCCTGAGCCCGGCGCAGGGCCTGGCTCGATTGAAACCGTCGCAGTCGGGGCTGGACCTGCTGAAGACCCTGGCGACGGCGACGGTCATTGGTGTGCTGGCCTACCACGTCGCCGCCGAGGCAGTCGCCGACAGTCCTCGACTGGCGTGGATGGTGCCGGCCGGGGCCGCCGTCGAGGGGTGGGGGTTCCTCCAGCGTCTGCTCTGGCGGGTGGGCTTCGCGCTGGTGGCGATCGCGGCCGCCGACTACGGCCTGCAGGCGTGGCGGCAGTTCCAGTCGCTGAAGATGACCAAGCAGGAAGTGTCCGACGAAGCGCGATCGAGCGATGGCAACCCGGAGATCAAGGCGCGCGTGCGCCGTGTGCAGCGCGAGATGACGCGCGGCCGGATGCTGACGGCGGTGAAGACCGCCACCGTGGTCATCACCAACCCGACGCACTTCGCGGTGGCGCTCGAGTACCGGCGATCGATGACGAGTGCCCCGGTGGTGGTGGCCAAGGGACAGGATCTGCTGGCCCAGAAAATCAAGACGATCGCGCGCGACCAGGGCGTGCCGACGGTCGAGAACGTGGCGCTGGCGCAGGCGCTCTATCGTGGCGCCGAGGTGGGCGAGGCCATTCCCGGCGACTTATTTGGCGCGGTGGCCGAGGTACTGGCGTACCTCGTCCGGATCAAGCAACTGACTCTGTAGGAGATCGATGACGCCCCAAGCGACCTTACCCACGGGCCGGGCATCGCACATGCTCGTGCCGGCCGGCCTCCTCGCGGTGGTGCTGCTGATGATCGTGCCGTTGCCGCCGATCGTCCTGGATCTGCTGCTGTCGATTGACATAGGCCTGTCGGTGGTCCTGCTGCTGACCGTCGTCTACATCAAGCAGACGGTCGAGTTCTCGGTGTTTCCGACGTTGCTGTTGCTGCTGACGCTGTTGCGCCTGTCGCTCAACGTCGCGTCGACACGGTTGATCCTGATGCACGGCCAGGACGGGGTCGATGCCGCGGGGCACGTGATCATGGCGTTTGGTCAGTTCGTGGTCGGCGGGAACTTCGTGGTCGGCATCGTCGTCTTCCTGGTGCTCATCGCCATTCAGTTCCTGGTCATCAATCACGGCGCCGTCCGCATTTCCGAAGTGACTGCCCGGTTCACCCTCGACGCGATGCCGGGACGGCAAATGGCGATCGACTCGGACTTGAACGCCGGGATCATCGACGACGCCCAGGCGCGGACGCGGCGCGAGCGCGTGCGGCGCGAGGCTGACTTCTACGGCGCGATGGACGGGGCCATTCGATTCACGCAGCGCGATGCCCTGGCGGCAATCCTGATCACCGGCGTCAACATCGTGGCGGGCCTGATCATCGGCGTGTTCCAGCACGACCTCGATTTGGCGACGGCCGCCCGCACCTACACGATCCTGACGGTGGGAGAAGGCCTGGTGACGGCCATTCCCGCGCTGCTCGTGTCAATGTCCGGCGGCTTGATTACGACGCGCGCGGCGTCGGACTCACACCTGGGCGAGGAGGTCGCGGATCAGCTGCTGGCGCGGTCCAAGCCGCTGGCCATCGCCGCGGGCACCCTCGTGATGCTGGCCTTGATTCCCGGCCTGCCCAAGTTCGCGTTCATCACCGTGGCGGTCGGTCTCGGCGCGGCGGCCTACGCCAATCGTGCGGTGGCCGAGCGGGCCGGCGCTGCCGCCGCCGCGGAACCGGTACCGGATTCCATCGACACCGCCGTGACCGTCGATGCCCTCAGCGTGGAAGTGGGTTACGCGCTGGTGGCCCTTGTCGACGAGCAGCAGGGGGGCACGCTGCTTAATCGCGTGCGCGCCATCCGCCGGCAGATTGCGACCGAAACCGGTGTGATCGTGCCGCCGGTGCACGTCGCGGACAACCTGCAGCTGTCGCCGCGCGCCTATGCCATCCAGGTCAAGGGGGTCGAGGTGTCGCGGGGCGAACTGTTTGGCGATCGCCTGCTGGCGATCAACCCCGGCACGGCGGACATCACGCTCGACGGCACGCCCACGCGCGAGCCGGCGTTCGGCCTGCCGGCCGTGTGGATCAGCGCGGACCAGCGCGAGCGGGCGTCGGCGGCGGGCTTCACCGTGGTCGATCCGACCACGGCCCTGTCAACGCACTTGTCCGAGACGATCCGCACCTTCCTGCCGGACTTATTGACGCGGCAGCACACCAAGGAGTTGGTGGACCGCGTCGCGCAGTCGTCACCGAAACTGGTGGAGGAACTGGTCCCCAAGCTCGCCTCGATCGGCGACATCCAGAAGGTGCTCCGGCAACTGCTGCGCGAACGCGTCCCGATTCGCGACTTGACCAGCATTCTGGAGGCGATTGCCGATGCGCTGCCGGCGACCAAAGACCCCGATGCCGTCGCCGAGGCGGTGCGGACGGCAATCGGGCGCGCGATTTGTCGTCCCTACCAGACGGAGCAGGGCGAACTGCCGACCATTTCCATCGCGCCGGCGCTCGAGGAGCGCCTGGTGTCATCGCTGGTGCGCACCGAGCAGGGCGCCATGCTGGCGATCGACCCGGCCCAGGCGCAGCGACTGGCCAGCCGCATCGCCGAGATCATCGGCGCGGCGGTGGCACAGCCTGTGCTTCTCTGCACACCAGCGCTACGGCCGCATGTGTGGCGGCTGTTCGCCAGGGTGCTTCCACATCTCGGCGTGCTTTCACACAACGAGATTCCGCCGCAGATTCGCGTCGCGTCAATTGCAGTACTGGATTGAGATGCAGGTAAAACAGTTTCGCCAACCCACGGTGCGACAAGCACTTCAAGCGATCCGGGAGGACTTGGGTCCCACGGCGCTGGTGCGGTCCAGCCAGATGGTCGCGGCGCGCGGCTGGCGCGGGTGGCTCGGCATGCGCGAAGTGCAGCTGACCGCGAGCATGGCCGGCGCGGCCGCGGATAGTCGACCGGTCGCCGCCATGAGTCGGTCCACCGACACCTCCAGTCCGACGGATGGCATTGTCGCCCGGCTGTTGGCCAGCGGGCTCACCCGGGCCATGGCTGAAGGCATCGCCGAGGGGCTGTCGCCATCGGAACGCCGCGGCGCCTCGCTCCGCGAGTTGCAGCGGGCCCTCGCCACGCAGATGGAAGCGATCACGGCGGGCGAGGAAGCCTTCGCCCGCGTCGAGGTGTTCATCGGGCCCCCAGGCGTGGGCAAGACGACCACCATCGCGAAGATTGCGGCGCAGGAGCGCGCCCTGCGCGGCCGGGCACTCGGGCTCGTGGGTGCCGACGCCTTCAGGGCCGGCGCGGTCGAACAGCTGCGCGCGTATGCCCACATCATCGGCGCTCCGTTTCGAATTGCCCGGACGATTGAGGAGCTCGACGAGGCGTTGACGCGTGGTCGGACACCCGTGCTGGTCGACACCGCCGGTCGATCGCCCAGCGACGGGGGACTCCGGGACTTGCGCCGGTTGCTCGGCAGCCGCCGCGGTGTGCGCACGCACCTGGTGATGGCGGCTGACACCAGCGCCACCTCGGCGCGCCGCATCCTCGACGCCTACCGCGACATTCATCCGCACCGGTTGGTCATCACCAAGATTGACGAAGCCGAGTCGCTGGCGCCGCTGCTGGGCGTGCTCGCCGAGCGGCAGATTCCCGTGTCGTATGTGACGGCGGGTCAGCGGGTGCCGGACGATCTGGCGCGGGCGACGTCCGCGGGGCTCGCCGCCGCCGTGCTCCGAGATGAACCGGTCGCCTGGGCGGCGGCCGCATGCTGAGCCAGCCAAACGGTTCGCACGCAATGGACAAAGAAATGGAGTTGCCGATATGCGCATGACGGGACCGCCTGACGACCTGGAAACCCGCGACAAGCTCGTGATGGAACATGTAGGGCTGGTCAAAGCGATGGCCAGCCGGCTGGCGCACCGCCTGCCCTCGCAAGTGGAAGTCTCGGAGCTGATCAGCGTCGGGGTGCTCGGGCTCATCGACGCGGCCGGGCGTTTCAAGCCAGCGCTGGGCGTGCCCTTTGACGCCTTCGCGCGGCGCCGCATCCACGGCGCCATGCTCGACTCGCTGCGGGGCCTCGACTGGGCACCGCGGGCACTTCGCAAGATGCGCCGCGACGTCGACAGCGCCATGGGGCGCCTGCGCACTGAACTCCGCCGGGAACCGGACTCCGCGGAGATTGCCGCCGCGCTCGAGGTCTCGGAGCCCGAATACGACCGCATGCTCGACCAGCTGCGGAGTGCCGACCTGGCCTCGATTCGCCAGGCCTCGGCCAACGGCGAGGGCCAGTCGGCATTGGAGGTGGCGATCGAGCCGGCCGAAGGGCCTCATGCGCGCTTCGAGCGCGAAGAATTGCACGGGCTTCTGGCCCGCGCCGTGGCGCAGCTTCCCGATCGGGAACGCCAGATCCTGGCGCTGTATTACGAAGAAGAGCTGACCTTGGCGGAAATCGGCGAAGTGATCGGCGTCGGTGAGTCGCGCGTGTCGCAACTGCGGACGCAGGCCGTGGCGCGGCTCCGGTCGTCCCTGGCCGGTGTGATCCAACGGAAGGGGACGCACTAGCCGCATGAGCAAGATCCTTACGCAGGACGAGATCGACGCCCTGCTCTCAGCGCCGGTCGAGACGGCAGCGGAGCGGCGCGCCGACCATGGCCAGGAAGAAGCCCGCCGCTACAACTTCCGGCGGCCCGACCGCGTCTCGAAGGAGCAGTTGCATTCGCTTCGCTTTCTGCACGATCGCTTTGCCCGCAACGTCTCGACTTCGATGTCGGCGTACCTGCGGACGCTCTCCGACGTGTCGGTGGTGTCGGTCGAGCAGTTCTCGTATTCCGAATTCCTCATGTCGCTGGCCGATCCGACGGCGTTCTACGCGCTGGCCATACCCCCCTTCGATGAGCTGGGCGCGCTCGAGATCAACCCGGTGGTGGCCTTCGCCATCATCGACCGGATGCTCGGTGGTGTCGGCACGACCGCGCCGCTGACCCGGGCGCTGACCGACATCGAACAGAACGTCATCGATGCGATTGTCAAACGGTTCCTGGACGCGCTGACCGAGACCTGGCGTCCCCTGGTGGAACTGGCCTTCGGCATTCGGGGCCGCGAGACCCGTCCCCAGATGTTGCAGGTGGCCGCGCCGAACGAGACCGTGATCATGGTCGTGTTCGACATGAAGGTCGGCGACTCGCGGGCGATGGCCAATCTCTGTCTGCCCGTCAGCCTCGTCGAAAGTACCGGAAGCCATTTCGCGCAAGCCTGGCATCGCCAGCGGCGGGAGCCGACGGCAAACGAGCGGCAGTGGGTACACAGCAACCTCTCGCGCGTCCCGGTGGCGCTGAGCGCTCTGCTCGAGTCGCAATTGCCGGCGCGCGAACTGCTGGCCCTCGCGCCCGGCGATGTCGTGTCGCTCGGCGTCGCCTCGCACAGGCCCATCGAGGTTCTGGTCGGGAGCACCTCGAAGTTCAAGGGCCGCCTGTCGGTCGAGGCGGGGCGCATCGGCGTGCGCATCGACCAGCGCTGCGGCGGTCCCGCGGCGCTGGAGGTCTGACATGAGCATGCCGCCAACCGCGCGAGCCTTTGCCGAATCGCTCATCGCCGAGCTGGTCGCCGCCATCGACGCCGTGGTCGGCGGCGTGACCGCTTCGCCGGCCGCTGACGAGGCGCACGGGCCGGGATGGCGCGTCACGGCCACGGCCGCCGGGGAATTGTCTGGCCCCGTGCTGATGTGGGTGGACCAGCTCGGGGCCGAGGCCATCGCCCGGCGCGTGCTTGGCATGGAGGGCATTCCCGACCAGGCCACGGTCGCCGACATGCTCGGAGAAATGTGGTCGCAGGCCGCCGGCGCGCAGGTGACCAAGCAGCCGTTCACCGCCGTGACGCTCGCGCTCGCCCGCGCCGAGGCCGGCGAGGCGCCCGCGCCGGCCGTGTGGGCCAACCTGCTCGCAGGCGACGACGTCGCCCGCGTGGCTGTTGGGGTGTCGGCCGTCGTCGCCCAGGCCGCTGCGGCCCCGGACGCCGTGATCGCGGCGGCCAACATCGCCACCATGGTGGAGACGACGGCCGCGGACAAGCTTGACGCGGTGCTCGACATCGAGTTGCCGCTGACCGTCCGGTTTGCCCGGACGGTGATGCCGATCAAGGCCTTGCTGGCGCTGGGACCGGGGTCGATTATCGACATGGAACGGTCGCCCGACGAGCCGGTGCAGATGCTGGTGGGGGATCGTTTGGTCGCCCGTGGTGAGATCGTCGTGGTTGGCGGTAATTACGGCGTCAGAGTGACCGACCTGGTAAGCCCGACCGAGCGGATCCGGGCGTTGGAGACCTAGCGTGGAAATCTACTTCATTGGCGGCCTCGCTCTGATCGCGCTGGCCGAGGCGGCGGTGATCGTCAGGGTGTCGTCGGCGCTCAAGGCCGTGGGCCGTTTCGGTGATCGGCTGGCCCACCTGGCGGCCGCCCTCGAGCTGCTGACCGACACCACGGAAATCGGCCTCGCCAACGTGGCCACCGAGTTGGATCGGACCACGCCTCAACGAACGGCCCGGTCGTCCCGCGGCGCCACGGCGCGGCGAATCAGTCGCGCCACGCGGCACGGGCAGTCGATCGACGATATCGCGGCCGCCGAGGCGCTCTCGCACGGCGAAGTCCGGCTCCACCTGGAGCTGGCATCTCCCAACACAGACCTTGGAGGCAATCATGGCGCGGTGCGCGGCTGAAGCGTGTGGTCGATGGCGTCCGGAACTGCTGGTGCGGCGCGGCCTTGGCGCCAATGTTGACGGCATGTGGTTCTGTTCGAAAGCCTGTGTCGAACGCATGGCGCGCCGGCGCCTGATCGAAGCGCGACCCGTGGCCGCCGGAATTCCAGCGGTGCCGCCCATGCGGCTGGGCGCGCTCCTGCGGCACCACGGCGTCTGCGGCGCCGACGCCATTGAACGAGCGCTGACGGCGCAGCAGGGGAGCCGGCTCAAGCTCGGCGAACAACTGTGCGCGATGGGTGCGGCGGAACGCGAGAGCGTCCTCCGGGTGCTGGCGGCACAGGCCGGTGTCGGCTATCTGGCTTCGGTGGACGTCTCCGCCGTACGGGACGCCCCGGGTGGCTTGTCTCCGCACGCCGTCCGGGCACTCGGCCTGGTGCCGATCAGCGGCGTCGACGAGGGCCGCATCCGGGTGGCCTGTTCCGCGCCGGTTCCACGACGCGCGCTGGGCGCGCTTCGCCGGCTGACGGGGTGGGTGCCCGAACCGTACCTGGTCGCCGATGACGACTACCGCGCCCTGCTCGCCAACTATGGCGCCGATGTGGACGCCAGCGACGGCGGCACGCCGGTGACGGATCTGGTGCAGACCGCCAGTCTCTCTGACGCCGCCGCGCACATCGCCACCGCCGCCACGCGCGGGGGCGATACCACCGTGACGGAAGCGCGATGGGAGCCGTACACCTGGGTCCGGGTACAAGGCGGCGGCCTGGTCGAGGACGTGTTACTGGCCCGTGCGGGCGATGCCGCGTTACCGGAGGAGATGCCATGTCAGGCGGTTATTACGTCGCACTGAGCGGGATGCGAGCCCGGCTCGACCAGCTCGATCGCCTGTCTGAGGACCTCGCCAACGCGGGCACCGCCGGTTTCAAGGGTGAGCGGGTGAGCAACGCGAACGCGCCCCGTCCGTTCTTCGGCGACGTGCTCGAAACCGCCATCGACGTCGCCGTGGGGGCGCGCCGCCTCGACATGCGGCAGGGGACGGTGTCGCCCACCGGCCGGCAACTCGACTTGGCCGTTCAAGGGGACGGGTTTCTCGTGGTGCAAACGCCAGCCGGTCCCCGCTACACGCGCAACGGCAACCTGCTCAGGGCGCCGGACGGCTCGCTGATGACCTCGGACGGCGGCGTCGTCGTCGGGGAGGATGGTCCGATCAAGCTCGGCCCCGGTGCCGCGTCGATCGACGACGACGGCACCGTGATGAGCGGGAACAAGGCCGTCGGCAAACTGCAGGTCGTCAGGTTTGACGATCCGCGCGAGCTCGTGCGCGAAGGCGGCGCGATGCTGCGCGCCAATGCGGCGATGGTGCCGCGGCCAGTCGAAGGAACGGTCGTCCAGGCCGGCGTGCTCGAGGAATCGAATGTGTCGGTGGTGGAGCGAATCGGAGAGCTGACTGGCGTCTCGCGCAGTTTCCAGGCGCTGCAGAAGGCCGTCTCCGTGCTCATGAATGATGTCGACGGGCGGGCCATCGACTCGCTTGGACGTCGGTAAACCCGGGTAGGAGTTCACCATGATTCGCGCTCTGTATACAGCCGCCAGCGGCATGAACGCTCAGCAGGCCAACATCGACAACGTCGCCCATAACCTGGCCAACGTCAACACGCCCGGGTTCAAGAAGAGCCACGTTCAGTTCGAAGATCTGGTCTATCAGGAAACCACGGCGCCGGGTTCGCCGACGCCCGGCTCGGGCGAGTCGCCGACCGGCATGCAGACGGGCCTCGGCACGCGTCCGGTCGCCACCTCGCGGGACTTCAGTTCCGGCAACCTGCGCGCCACCAATTCACCGATGGACGTGGCGATTCAAGGCGACGGCTTTCTGCAGGTGACCTTGCCCGACGGCAGCACGGGATACACGCGGGCGGGGGCGCTGCAACGCAACGCGCAAGGGCAGGTTGTGACGTCGGAAGGCTATTCGCTGGAACCCGCCATCTCGATCCCGATGGCCACGACGTCGGTGACCATCTCGAAGGACGGTATCGTCTCGGCGATGGTGGCCGGGCAGACCGCCGCCCAGCAGTTGGGCACGCTCGAGATGGCGTCCTTCCAGAATCCGGCGGGGCTGAAACCCATGGGAGGCAATATCTACACCGCCACGACGGCCTCCGGCGAGCCCCAGGTGGGAACCCCCGGCACCGACGGCCGCGGCACCCTGCAGCAGGGGTTTCTCGAAGACTCCAACGTCAGCGTGGTGGAGGAGATGATCAACATGATCCTCGGCCAACGCGCCTACGAGGCCAACTCCAAGGTCATCAAGGCGGCCGACGAAATGCTGGCGCAAGTCAACAATCTGGTCCGGTAATGCTAAGCCTGCTGACCACTGTGTTCCTGCTGTGGGCCCCTGCCCCGGCCCACACCGCCGCCGACGACGCGGACCGCGTCGTCGCGGCGATTGTGGCCGCCGTGCGCGAACGCATGGGCGCGGGCGCAACCGTATCGGTGGTTAACCTGCGCGTGTTGCATTCCGTCGAGGCGCAGCGGATTCGCGCCGTGCCCGATCCGGCCGCGCGGTTGGACGGCCCGATCCGCTTCACCATCGAGTCGATGGAGCCCGCCGATCGACTGCGACCGGTGCCTGGCGGCCGGGCACAAGCCACGCTTCGCGTCATCGTCGATCACGCGCATGCGGAACGCCCGATCGTTCGCGGCCGGGAACTGCTGCCGGGCGACCTCGTGGCCGCGCGCCACGCGATCGAGACCGGATTGCTGCGCCCCGTCCCCACCTTTGACGATGCCGGCCGGAGCCGGGCCCTCCGCGATCTGGCGGCCGGCGCCTGCCTCGGGCGTTCGGCGCTCGCCGTGGCCCCCACCGTTCGCGTCGGCGACGAGGTCGTGGCCACCGCATCGGTGGCTGGCGCCCGGGTGTCGGCGACGATGGTGGCGGCGCAGAACGGCGGCCCTGGATCGGTGATTCGCGTGGTCAACGCGCAGAGCCGGCGCGCGCTCAAGGCGCGGGTCGTGTCCGCGGGAATCGTGGAGATCGTTTATGACTAGAACCGTGCTTCTGGTGTGTGTGTTCGTTGGCGCCCTGCCGGTTCTGGCGCGGGCCCAGAAGGCCGACGTCAAGGCCAGCGACAACTACAACGAGTTGGTCGCCCGGTACCTCGAGACCGCGCGGGCGCAGGCGGCCGGTCCCGCCGCCGAGCCGTACGCGTGGATGAACGGCCTCATGGCCGACCTTCGAGCGCGACGGGTCAACGATCTGGTGACCATCAACATCTCGGAGAACCTGACCGCGTCGGGGACCGCCGACTCGACGCTGTCGAAATCGAGCGGCGCCGACATCGGCGTGCCGTCGCTGTTCGGGCTCGAGAAGAAACTGCCGGGCATCGTGACGCCCGCGAGCCTGGCCGCGGCCAAAGCCGAGACCGGCTTTTCCGGCGCCGGCGCCACCATGCGCGCCGGCTCGCTGTCGGCCATCGTCACCGCGCGCGTGTCGGAGGTCCTGGCCAACGGTGACCTGCTGCTCGAAGGCGTGCGCGAAATCGAGATCAACGGGGACCGGCAAATCGTCGTCCTGACCGGTGTGGCGCGGGTGGCCGACGTTGGCCCGGGGAACGTGGTGTCGTCGGCCGCGCTCGGACAGTTGCGCATCCGATACTTCGGCCGCGGTCTCATCAAAGACAGCCTCTCGCCCGGTTGGCTGGTTCGCTTGCTCAACAAGGTTTTCTAGAGGTGCGTTCCATGCGACACAGTTTTCGTCTCCCGCTCTCGATCCTCCTCGTGGCGGTTGCCAGTACTGCTGCCGCCGTCCCGGCCGGTTCGGACCCGTCGACGCGGCTGAAGGACGTGGCCTCGTTGCAGGGCGCGGTTTCGACGCCGCTTCTCGGCTACGGACTGGTGGTCGGTCTCAACAAGACCGGAGATCGGCGCCAAACGATCTTCTCAATTCAGACATTGACGAACATGCTGGAGAAGTTCGGCCTGTCGGTGCCGGCAGACCAGGTGAAAGTGGAGAACGTGGCCGCCGTGCTGGTGACGGCCGAGCTTCCGACCTTCGCGCGCGTCGGCGCGCGTCTCGACATCACGGCATCCTCGGTCGGTGACGCCCGCAGTCTGCAGGGCGGGACGCTGCTGGCGACGCCGCTGCGCGGCCCGAATGGTCAGATTTACGCCTTGGCCCAGGGGGCCTTGTCGATCGCCGGCTTTGGTGGCGGTGGCGGCGATAACTCAGTGGCCGTCAACCATCTCACCGTGGGCAGAGTGCCCAGCGGGGCGTTCGTGCAGGTCGGCAGCGGGGTGGTGCTGCCGACGACCGAGAGCGTTTCGCTGGTGCTGCGCGATCCGGATTTCGTGAGCGCGTCCCGTCTGGCGCAAGCCGTGAACCTCGAACTCGGGGCCGGTGTCGCGCAAGTCGTTGATCCGGGCACGGTCTCGATCCGCGTGCCAGACAACTACCGGACCTCGATTCCGGAGATGATGGCGCGGCTCGAAGTCGTTCCGGTGGAGTCTGATGCGCCGGCGCGCGTGGTCATCAACGAACGGTCCGGAACCGTGGTCGTCGGCGGAGCGGTCCGCCTCGGCCCGGCCGCCGTGGCGCATGGCAATCTATCGGTCACCATCCGCACGCGCTACGAGGTGTCTCAGCCCTCCGCGCCCTTCTCCAACAGTGGCGACACAGTGGTTGTCCCCCAAACTGACGTCTCCGTCCAGGACCAGCCCTCGCGGCTCGTCGTGCTCGAAGAGGGGACCACGCTCGAGGCCGTGGTGCGTGCGCTCAACGCGCTCGGCGCCACCCCCCGCGACATCATCGCCATCATGCAGGCCCTCAAAGCCGCCGGCGCGCTGCACGCCGAGATTGTGATTCTCTAAGCCATGGAGACCGTCAAGACAATCGACCGTCGGGACCCGTCCCTTGAATCGGTCGGCGGGGGCGCTTCCGGACCGGATCTGACGGCGGTGCGGGCGCTGGCCGAGCAGTTCGAATCCCTGTTGCTCGCGCAGATGTTGCGCGAAATGCGGGAATCACTGGACTCGGAAAGCGATGGCGAGGACTTGGGTGGGTCGATGCTGACCGAGGCGTTCACCAGTGAATTGGGCCTGGCGCTCAGTCGTTCGGGCGGCGTCGGACTGTCGGACTTCTTGGTCCAGAGCGTGACTCGGCGCGCGGCGGGCGGCGCCGCGGCGTTCCCGATCGCAGGACCGGAGGCCGTGGAGATCCCGGACGCTGTCCCGGCGGACACCGCAATCCCGAGGGCCACGGATCCCGTCGTGAACTCAGAATTCGGCTGGCGCAGCGATCCGATTCACGGTCAGGCGCGTTTTCACGCTGGCCTTGACGTTCGAAGCGCTTACGGCGAAGAGGTGCGCGCCGCCGCGGGCGGCGTGGTCACGTTTGCCGGCGAGCGTGGCGGCTATGGCCTCCTGGTCGTGGTTGATCATGGCGGTGGAACCGAGACGCGCTACGCGCACCTGTCGGCCGCCGACGTGCGGGCCGGCATGACGATCGACGCCGGACAGGCGATTGCCCGTTCCGGCAACAGCGGGCGTACCACGGGTCCGCATCTCCACTTCGAAGTGCGACAGAACGGGCAACCCGTGGATCCCGACTCAGTCACGGGGTTCGCCCGCGTGACTGGAGCAGCCGGGCTGGACGGCCATTAAAGAATCCATGACCATGGCCGATTCTGGAACTATGGAGGTCTCGTTCACCAGGGGCTGGCCCCGAGACCGGGAGCGACACAATATGAAAATCGACAACACCTGCGCCAATCTTGAAGCCATCGCCGCGCAACAGGCACATGCCGCCGAAGCCCGGGACGGCAAGAGCGCCGAGCGCTCCCAGTCATCCGCGTCCGCCGATCAGGTGAGCCTGTCGGCAGGCGTCAAGCTGGCGAACAGCGCCGCGGCGGCGGCCGGCCAGACGTCGGACGTGCGGCCCGAGGTGGTCGCGCGAGCGAAGGCCCTGCTGGCCAGCGGCGAACTGGGCAACGACCCCGCCCGCCTGGCCGACGCGCTGATCGATCACGCGCTCGACCAGGACGAGTAACGGATTCTGACGATGGCTCGCTCACCTGCGGTGGCTCTGGCCGCACGTTTGGCCGCCGCCCTCGAGGCGGTGGCGAGCGCGTTGTCGGCACCGGACAATTCGGCGCTGATGGCCGCCGAGCAGAAGCTGGCGGCGGCGCTGGCCGATCTGAACCACGTGACCGCCGTGGCCTCAGGGGATCGGGCCGCCATCGCCGTGGAGTTGACGCGTGCCCGGGCGGCCCTCGCGCGGTGCCGCATCCTGGGCGCGGCGGCGGCCGACGTCGTGCAGGCGGCGCTCGCGGCACAAGGCTGCTTGGGCGGGTACGACCGCCGGGCGGCCATGCCGGTTGGCCCGGGTCTGCGCGGTACGGGCATGAAAGGACGGCTCTGATGTCTGGACTGATGAGCAGCCTCGCGATGGCCGCCCGTGCGCTTGACGCGCAGCGCGCCGGCCTGGACGTGGCCGGCCAGAACATCGCCAATCTCAACACCGACGGGTACACCCGTCGCACGGTTGAATTGGCGCAAAGCGGTTCGGGGCAAACTGGTGTGGAAGTGCTGGGCATTCGGGCCCGTCGCGACGCGATGCTCGAGGCGCGGGTGCGTCAGGAGTTGCCGGCGGAAGCCAGGGAGGGAGCCGTCGCCGATTCGCTGGCGGTGGTGGAAGCCTCGCTAGGCGCGGCCGGGGCCTCGCTCGACGCTCAACTGACAGCGTTCTTCGATGCCTTTTCCGACCTGGCCAACGATCCGACGTCGACAGTGCTGCGCGACAGCGTGGTCCTGCAGGGCGGGCTGATCGGCAGGGCATTCGGCGATCTCTCAACACGGTTGGGCGATGCGCAGCGGATGGCCGATGCGCAGGTGCGCGGCGGCCTCGACCGCATCAACGCGCTCGGTTCGCAGGCGGCTGGATTGAACGCCGCCATCGCGGGCGCCAACGGCGCCGATACGGAAGGACTGCAGGACCAGATGGGACTGGTCCTGAAGGAACTGTCGGAACTGGCCGGCGTCTCCGTGGTCCCGCGAGCAGACGGTGGCGCGGATGTGTCGGTGGGGAACGGGCGCGCGATCGTGATCGGCGGCAACGCCTATGCGGTGTCCGCCACCAGTGTCGCGCCCGCCGGTCTGGCCGCTGTCACGCTCGGCGGTGTCGACATCACCGCCGACCTCACCAAGGGGCGCCTGTCGGGCTGGCTGGACGTGCGAGATGCGAACATCCCCGCCTACCGCGATCGCCTCGACACCCTGGCCTTCGCGCTGACGCAGCAGGTGAATACGCTGCACCGTGGTGGCACCGACCTTCTCGGAGGAACCAATCGGAACTTCTTTGCCCCGCTCGCCGTCGCCTCGGGCGCGGCAGCGGCGGTGAGCGTGGATCCGGGCGTGGCGGCCGACTCGAGACTGGTGGCGGCGTCGCAGTCCGGCGCGGCGGGGGACAACCAGGTGGCCAAGGCCATCGCCGGCGTGCGGGAGGCCCGCATCGTCGGCGGCACGGCTACCCTCGCCGAAGGCTGGGGGCAGCTCGTCTACCAGGTGGGCTCCGACGCCCAGACGGCGCAGGCGCAACAGAAGAGCCGCCGGGAGATCGTGGACCAGGTTGCCAAGCTGCGCGATCAGATATCCGGCGTCTCGCTCGACGAAGAGGCGGCCATGATGATGCGGTTTCAGCGCGCGTACGAAGCCAATGCCAAGTACTTCTCCGCCGTCGACCAGATGCTGGCGACGTTGATGCGAATCGTGGGAGGTGGTTGATGCGCGTGACCTTCCGGGCGATCGACGAGAGCCTCGACGCCATCAACACCGCCGCCCAGCAGTTCGCGCGGGCGCAGGAGCAGGTCGCCACCGGGCGCCGCCTGCGATCTGCGAGCGACGATCCGGTGGCCGCGCAGCGGGCGATTGAAGGCCGCACCGAGATCGGTACCCTCGATGCCTACACGCGCTCCGCCGACACCGCGCGCGCCCGCTTGTCGGTGCTCGACGGCGTGCTCACGGCGCTGGTCGACACGCTGTCCGAAGCGCAAGCCACCGCCGCCACGGCGCGCGGCAACACCGCGGATCAGGCGACTCGGGACGCCCTCGTCGCGAAGCTGCAGGGGCAGCGCGACCGGACCGCGAGTTTTCTCAACTCCACGTTTCGCGGCACCTATCTCTTCAGCGGCAGCGCGGCGCTGACGCCGCCGTACGTGTTCGCCGCCGGGGTGTGGACCTATCAAGGAAACAGCGCGCCGGTGACGGTGGACATCGGGCGCAGTCGCAGCGCGACCATCGCCATGGACGGCCGCGCCATCGCCCAGGGTGCCGACGCGACCGACGTGCTCTCGGCCTTCGATGTCATGATCGCGGCCGCCCAGGCCAGCGACGAGTCCGGCATGGAAACCGGCATGGCGGCCCTCGCCCGGACCTTCGACCGCACGCTGCGGGCGCAGAGCCAGGTCGGCGCCGATCAGTACGGGATCGACGAGGAGCAAGAGACACTCGTCCGGTTCCGCCTGGCCGCCGAGACACGCGTGTCGCGGGACGAGGACGCCGATATGGCGAAAGCGATCAGCCAGATGACGCAGGCGCAGGCCGCGTACGAGGCCGCGCTCGGCGCCGTCGGCAGTTCATCGAGAGCGTCCTTGCTCGACTATTTGAGGTAGCACCGTGGCTGGATCGACGACCATCGAAACCCGGTTCGGGTCGTTTGACGTGCAGTCCGACGCCGTCGTGGCGTTCCCCGAGGGGGTGCCCGGCTTCGAGGGCTGCCAGCGCTTTGTGATCGTCACGGCGCCGACGCTCGATCCGCTGACGTGCCTGCAGAGCCTGGACGACCCGCATCCATCGTTTCTCGCCGTCGACCCGCGCCTGGTGGTGCCGGACTATCACCTCGAGCTGCCTCCGGCCGCCCGCCATCGCCTTGAGGCGCGCGACGACGACCGCCTGGTCTGGCTGGCGCTCGTGCGCCTTGATGCCGACACCGCCCTCGTCAACCTGCGGGCGCCGGTGGCTGTCAACCCGCGCCGGATGATCGGGGTCCAGGTGATTCCTGGGGAGAGTCCGTATCCGGTCGACCATCGCCTCTCCCTGGCCTGACGCCATGCTGGTGTTCACCCGCAAGCGCAACGAAGCCATCATCATTGGCGACGGCATCGAAGTTCGAGTGCTGCGCGTCGGCAAGGACGGCGTGCGGCTGGGTGTGACGGCGCCCCGCCAGGTCGCCGTGCACCGCCAGGAGGTCTACGAACTGGTGAGCGCTGCCAACGCGTCAGCCGCAACCGCCGGCCTGGACGTGTCAGACGCCGCCAACCGGTTGCGCCGCCACCTGTCCCGGGCTTCGCGTCCGGATGCACCCTCATGAGGGTGAGCGACTGGCGTCTTGCTGACGCCGAGGCGCTGGCGCCCCTCTATGCGGCCGAGACCGCGCGGTGGCGCCGCGACCTGCGGTGGGAGACCGCGTCAATCTGGCGCCAGGTCGAAGCCGCGCGGACCGCCGGCACGCTACCTGGCTTCATCGCCACGGCGCCCGACGGCCGCGCCCGCGGCTGGTCGTTTCATCTGCGTCACGGCGACACCGTGCAAATCGGCGGACTGGCGGCCGTGTCTCACGAAGCCACCGCCGGCATTCTCGATGCCGTGTGGGCTTCCACGGAGGCGGTGTCGGCGAGCAACACCATCCTGTTCGGACACTTCCAGGCGCCGGGTCTGATCCGCGAACTGGCCGGCAAGGGGGTGGCCGTCGAACGGTATCGCTACCTGCTTCGCAGCCTGTCTCCAGACAGCGGAGCGCTTTCAGGGCGCCCGGCTGAGCAGCGGTTGTGGCACGCCGCGGATCTATCGGAGGTGGGTGCCGTGCTGTCGCTGGCGTACGGTCCCGACCGCTCGCGTCCGTTCGCGCCTGGGGGCCAGCTCGCTGACTGGATGGAATACCTCGGTCAACTGCTCGGCACATCTGGCTGCGGCGACTTCGAACCGGCCGTCAGCGTCGTCAGGCCGGCGCCGTCCGGCGGGCTCGATGGCGTTGCGCTGGTCACACGGCTGGCGGCGACGACTGCCCACTTGGCCCAACTGGCCGTGCGGCCGGACGCGCAAGCGTGTGGCGTCGGGTCGAGGCTGTTGGCCGAGGTGATGGCGCGCGCCTTCGGCGCGGGATATCGCTCGTTGACCCTGCTGGTGAGTGAAGCGAATGTCCGCGCCTGCCGATTGTACGAAGAGCGCGAGTTTCTCGCGACCGCGGCATTCCTGTCCGGGTCGGTGTGGCACCACGACGGCATTGAGGGCGAGCATGCAGGGCAATCTGATCACGAAACTGGAGCGGCGGGTCCACGAACTCGAGCGCCTGTGCAGCGAAGCGTATGTCGCGGGCATTGAACTCGGGCTGCCGCGGACGCTGATCGATCGGCTTCGGAGCATCCGCGCGGAAGGCCATGTGCCCGTGGCCTCTCGCCTGGAACCCACGCCCGACCGTGAGCCGTTGGAGCCGGGCCGCCCGCCGGCCGCCGCCGGTCACCTCAAGCCACTCCTGCCGGGCAAGCGCGTGCTGGTCGTTGATGACGACCCGCTCATGGTCGAAGTCCTGCTGCGGATCCTGAGCGGCGAGAACTTCGAGACACTGTCGGCGGGCAGCGGGCCGGAGGCGCTGGAGCGATCGGCCGGACAGGATCTCGACCTTCTGATTACCGACTTCCACATGCCGGAGATGACGGGGCCGGTGCTGGCCGATCGGCTTCGCCGGCGGCTCCCCGATCTGCGTGTGCTCTACCAGACCGGTTTTTCCGACCAACTCTTCGAAGGCCGCGACGAACTGGCTGAGGGGGAGGCGTTCCTGGAGAAGCCGTTTTCCGCAACGGGCCTGCGCGAAGCGGCGCGGCTCGTGCTCTTCGATCGGCTGAATCCGAGCGGGAGTTGAACCGGGATCACGTCAAATGAAGATACTTATCGCTGAAGATGACGCCGCGTCGCGTTTGATTCTGCAGGCCACCCTCCATGGGGCCGGCCACGAGGTCGTCGCCGCCGAGAACGGCCTGCGCGCGTGGACCGCATGGCGTGAGACGTCTTGTCCCGTCCTGATTTCCGACTGGCAGATGCCAGATCTCGATGGCCTGGAATTGTGTCGTGCCATTCGCCAGGCGGCGAACGCGAATTACACCTACATCATCCTCCTGACCGCTCACGGCGGAAAGGCGAACTACCTGGAAGCGATGACGGCGGGCGCGGATGATTTTCTGACCAAGCCTCTGGATGCGGAGCAGCTGCTGGCCAAACTGCACGTCGCGGAGCGCATTCTCGGCCTGCGCCAGCACGTGAAACGCCTCGAAGGCATCCTGTCGATCTGTTCGTACTGCAAGAAGATCCGGGACGACAGTCGATGGCGCCAGATGGAAAGTTACGTGACCCAGCATTCCGAGGCCCAGTTCAGCCACGGCATTTGTCCCGATTGCTTCGCCAAGGTGAAGCAGGAAGCAGGGCTGTCGTAGCCGCGCCGAGCAGCGGCCCAAGAAGGGACGCTAGCCACGCCTGTCGAGCAGCGAGGCGCTGGTGACCGGTGGGCTGAGAACGCGCCGGTAGGCCGCCAGGGTGGTCTCACCGCATTCGAGACTGGCGACCGCGGCTCGCCGGGCCAGTTCGGCGTTGGCCAGCGCCTTCATCGACTCGCGATCGGTCTCCATGATCCCGGCCACCAGTTCGGCCGCCGTCAGGCGGAGGGCGACGACCTCCGCGAAACCGGCAATCGTGCTCAGGTCGAGGTTCGCCGCCGCCAGGCGCGCGCGCACGGCGCGCAAGCCGGGCTCGACCGCGACGAGCGCGCGCGTGAGCCGATCGCGCGCATCGCTGTCTGACGCCAGGCGTTCGTAGTCGCGCCGTTCGGTGCCTTCGCGTTGTCGGCTGGCAATGTTCCGCAGCTGCCTGAGCAGCGTCACGCCAGTATCGAGACCCGCCCGGTACTCTTCGACCGCGTCCGCCAGCTCGTGCGGGTTCACCTGGTTCCCGCGCGGAGCCCGGCCGCCCCGTCGGCCGCCGCGGCGGGCGACACGGCAATCGTCTGCCAGGCATCACGAAGGGTCTCGATCAGCCGGCGCGCGTCGTCGAGTGGCGCCGTGTCGTTCTTCGCGGCCGCATCCATCACGCGCGTCGTGATGTAGGCATACAAGTTGTCGAGGTCGGCCGCGACGACGCCGCCGCGTTCGAGGTCGAGCGTGCTCTGCAGTTCGGAGATGATCGCGAGCACGCGGGAAATCGCATCGCGCCTGGCCGGGATGTCGCGGCGTCGCACGGCATCGTGCGCCACGGCCAGAAACCGAAGCGCTCCATCGTAAAGCATCACGACCAGCTCGAGGGGCGTGCGCGATTGGGCTTCGGTCTGCCGGTAGGCGTTCAGGCCTTTGTGCTGCATCATGACGGTGGTTTTCGTTCGGGGACGTCAGAGGGATTGGCCGAAGGACGAGAGCGCCGAGCCCTGGCTCTTGAGGCGCGACATTGCCGCGTCGGCGGCCGTGAATTCCTGTTGCAGGGCCGCCCGCCGGACCGCCAGGCGATCCTGCAGGTTGGTAATCTGGCCGCCGAGCCGGGCGATCTGCGAGGTGAGCTGTTCCTGCACACCCTTGAGGATGCCAGCCGTTTGCGTGTAGTTGGTTAACAGGGACTGGATCGATGCCAGCGCCCCCGGCGTCACGTCGGTGCCCGCCAGAAGCTTGCCGACGTCGGCGCCACCGTTCTTGGTGGCCTCGGCGAACGTGGTGGCATTCAGTTCGAGCGTGCCCGCCCGCGTGGCCTGCACCCCGATTTGAGCCAGGTACGCGTACGGACCGCCGGTGGCGGCGTAGGAGGTGCCGAGGGCTCCGCGGAGCGAGGCGCGCAACTGGCGGAGCAGGGGATCGCGGCCGATGCTTCCTTGGTCGCCGCTGCCGGCCGAGACGCCCTGGTCGGTCGTGAACTTCACCAGATCGTTGAAGGCCGACACGAACGTTTGCAGCTTGGTCTTGAGCGCCGATGGATCTTCCGCAATGTCGACGACCATGGTGGCCGCCGGGTCTTTCTTGTACAGCGTGACGGTGGTCCCAGGCACCGCGGCGTCGAGCGTATTACTGGCGCTCGAGACGGCGATGTTGTTGATCAGGGCCTGGGCGTTGGTGGCTTGAACGGCGTTGTCGGCCGCCGAATCGCCCGAGACCAAGTCGGCGTCAGTATCCGTGAAGCTCAGGCCCGCGCCGCCCGTGAGACCGTTGGCAATCGTGAAGGCGTTGGCCGCCCCGGTGCTCTTGGACGTCAGGACCAGCTTGAAACTGGTGGCATCGGATTGCACGACCGATGCCCGGGCGGGTGCATTTGCGTTCGCGTTGATGGCGTCGCTCAATTGCCTGAGCGTGACGGAACTGCTGATGGTGATGATCTCGGCGCCGATCGTGATCGTCCCCCCGGTGGCGATCGCCGTGGTGTCGGCGTCCGGAGCCGTGCTGGCCGACGCGGTGACCTGGGCCCGTGCCAACTCGTTGACAACGATGTCGTACCGTCCGGCCACCGCCGAGGACCCGGCCGACACCCCGACAGCCAGCGGATCGCTGCTGGTGGCCTTGTAAGCCGTCGCGGTTCCGGCCGTCGAGAGCGCCTTAGCCGCGTTTTCGAGCGCCGAGACTCTGGTCTGGAGTGTGCCAAAACCGCTAACCCGTGACTGGAGTGCCGTTTGCCGGCTCTGCAGCGTCGTGAGCGGACGGCTCTCCTGCTGCATGATGGCGTTGAGCACGACGTTGAAGTCGATGCTGTTGAATCCGCTAAAGGTGATCCCTGAACCCACATCCAGCTCCCTTGCAAGTTCCCGACCACCGGCGGTTCCGTCACCGGGTGAAGAAATAACGGGCGGGGACCGTATACCGGCCCCGCCCGTTACGTGTGTCCCTTACCGGAGGAGGGACAGAACCGACGAACTGGACTGGTTGGCCTGAGAGAGGGCCGCGATGCCGCTCTGCGTCAGGATGTTGTAGCGGGTCATGTTCGCCGATTCCTCCGCCACGTTGGCGTCGCGAATGCGGCTTTCGGCGGCCTTGTTGCTGACGACCTGGTTCTGCGCCAGGCTGGTGGCGAACTCCAGGCGGTTCTGCAAGGTGCCGATGGTGCTCTGCGCGGTGCCGAGCTTGGTCACCGCCACCGCGATGGCCGCCAAGGCCGACTCGGCGTTGGCCGCCGAGGTAACGGTCGTGGCGTTGATGGTCAGGGTGGTCAGGTCGGCCGCGCCGATGGTGCCCGTCACCTTGCCGTTCGCCGCGGTCGCTTCGGCGCTGACGAACACCGAAAAGCCCGCCGAGGCCGTGAGACCGGCGACGGAGGCTTCACGCGTGATTTCCGTCAGGACGTCCGCATACTCGGCATTCAGCGCGGTGCGGTCGACGGTGCTGGCGGCCGAGGCCGACTGCGTGGCGAGCGTCGCCAGCCGGTCGAGGAGGGTGCCGATGTTGTTGAGCGCGCCGTCCTTGATCTGCAACGTCGACAGACCATCGTTGGCGTTGCGGATGCCCTGGTTGAGCACCGCCTGCGTGTTGCGGTACTTGTTCGCCACGGCGAGACCCGCCGCGTCGTCGCCGGCCGTGTTGATGCGGAAGCCGCTCGACAGGCGGGTAAGGGCCTTCTGCAGCCCCATGCCGGTGGCCTGCAGGTTGGCCTGTGCGTTCGACGCCGAGATGTTGCTGACTACTGAAAACGATGCCATCTGAACTCTCCTCCGTGAAGTGGGGCCGGCGTCCCTGCCGGCGTGGGGTGGCGCTCACCGCCCCCCTGTCTGAGGAGTAATCGGGCACCGAGTCGGGTTCTTGAATGAGCCCCGGCGGCCGAAGTGCCACCAGCCGCGCCGCGACCCCATCGGCGCCACCCTGGCGCGGCGGCCGGTGGCCCGACACCGCCGTCGCCGACACTCTCAACCTCCGCCCACCGGCGCCGATGTGTTCCATGGGGGGAAAAGATGCCCGGACTGACCATGACGGCGTTGCCGGCGGCGATCGTGAAGGGACTCGCGCACTTGGAACCGCTGCCGATCACGGCGCAGCGTCTGATCGACATGGTGCGGGGCAACGACGTGGCGTTGGCCCAGGTCGCCGAGCTTATCGAGCTGGATCCGGTGGTGACCGCTTCGGTCTTGCGCCACGCGTCGTCGGTTCGTCTGGCGCCAGCGGGCGCACCCACGGTGCGCGAGGCCGTGCTGCGCATGGGCGCGGTCGCGTTGCTGGACCTGGTCCTGGAGGGCTACCTCGCCAAACTTCGCGTGTCGACGCCGGTCTACCACCTCAACGAACGCGACCTCTGGGTCCATGGTGCCGCGTCAAAGCTCGCGGTTCGCGCCTTGGCCGCGGCCGCTCCGCGCGCGACGATTCCGCCGATGGCCGAGACGGCGGCGCTCCTGCACGACGTCGGCAAACTGCTCATCTCGCGGTGCCTGAACACCGGCGTGCACGATCTGGCCACGCATGCGCGCACGCGCGGCCTGACCTTCGTGGAGGCGGAACGCGACCTGCTCGGCACCGACCACGCCGCCGTCGGCGCCGCGATGGCTGACGCGTGGCGGTTCCCACCGGAGGTCACCGACGCGATTCGCCGGCACCACTCGCCCCCGTTTGTCAATGCCACCGCCACGCTCGACGCTGTTTGCGTCGCCAATGTGGTGGCGAAGACCATTGATGCCGGCTCTGGCGCGGAAGGGCTCAATGTGGCGGTCGACCCCCTGAGCTATCGACGGCTCGGGCTCGACTTTGTGACCTTCGGCCGCGTCTGCCTGCTCACCGACGCGGCCTTGTGCGAGGTCTCACGGGCGCACGGCGTCGCGGCGTGACGAGTCCCGTGCCGGATCCCGCCTGACGAGGTACACGCTGACCGCCGTCGCTCACTTCTGACGCCAGCGGCTGGTCCGCCGCAACGGGGCGGCGCCCTGCCGAGGGGCGGCTCAGCGCTTGACGCCGTGCAGGCGCGTGACCTCGCTCAGCCACGTGTCGGTCTGGAGACAGACCCGTCCGAGCGCCACGTAGTCGAGGCGCAGCCGCCGGCAGCTTCCCGGGTCGACGGCAAAGTTCAGCCCTTCGGCGCCGAGCCCGACCGCGATGGTTTTGGCCACGACGTTGGCCACTGCGACGACGTCGAGCATCATGGTTGGGTTGGTGAATTCGAGTGAGTGGTGGCGTCGAATCGCGTCGGCGACCTCCGCCGGGAATTTCCACTCCACCGCCAGCGCCGCGCCGACCTCGGCGTGATCGGTCCCGATGATGTCGCGCTCCGCTTCGACAAAGGTGATGCGCCGGGCCTCGGCATGGGCCAGCAACTCGCGCACGTCGGCCTTCAAGTACCGCGACACAATGAGCTTGCCGACATCGTGGAGCAGCGCCGCCGTCCCGGCCAGCGCGGGAATGCCGGCCCGCGGCCGCTCCGCGGCCAGCGCGCGGACGGCCAGTTGCGCGGCGGCGCCGTGCAGCCAAAGGTCCTGCTCGCTGAGGTCGTACAACGGCGTGGCGACCTGGATCTTCTTCAGATAGCCATCGAGCACCAGATCCAGCAGTGCCACCGTGCCCAGCCGGCGCACGGCGTCGCGCACCGTCGGGACGCCGTAGCCGGCATGGCGGGCGGTGGCGGCGGCGCGCAGCACCGCCGCCGCGATGGCCTGGTCGAACTCGATCAGGTCGGCGATGGCGGCCGCCCCCGTCTCATCGCGGCTGAGCAGGCCGACGAGGCGCTGCGCCGTGAGCGGCAGGGGATCCAGTTGCTTGATGCCGCGCACCAGCGCTTCGGGCAGGACGGGCGTGGCGGGAGTGGGCATGGCGTGCTCCGCTAACTCGCGATCGGGCGGGCCAGCCGCTCGAACGATTCGAAAATGGCTTTTGGCATCTGCAGCAGCGTGGCGACCCGCGACGCCCCGCCGCGGGCGATGGCCTCTTTCGGCATGCCAAAGACGATGCATGAGTGTTCGTCCTCGGCAATCGTCACAGCGCCCTTGCCCCGCAACGTGACCAGGCCATCGGCGCCGTCGGCGCCCATGCCCGTCAGCAGCACGCCGACGGTCGGCACTCCCTGCAGTTGAGCGGCGGAGTGGAACAGCACGTCCACTGCCGGGCGCTGGTGATGCACCTGTGGTCCCTGCTTGAGGACCGTCGTGAGCTCCACGCCGTGCCGCTGCACCAGCAGGTGGTAGTCGCCCGGCGCGATGTACACGGTGCCGCGCTGCAGGCGCTCGCCGCCCTTGGCCTCGACCACGCGCATGGGGCACACCGAGTTGAGGCGGCTGGCGAAGGCCCCCGTGAACGTGGCGGGCATGTGCTGCACAATCAGCGTGGGCGGCACGTCAGCCGGGAGTCGGGTGAGCACCGCCTCGATGGCTTGGGGCCCGCCCGTGGACGCGCCAATCACCAGCAGGCCGTTGGCCCGTCGAAACGTCGCCGACGCCAGCGACTCGACCGGCGCGGCGGCGGTGGCCGTGCGAACCAGGCGCGGACGCGAGTGGCGCAGCCCCCGGATCCGCTCGCGCAGGCGCTCGGTGACCATGCCCACGCTCGTCGGGCCGCCCGGTTTGGCGATGACGTCGATGGCGCCGGCACGCAAGGCGTCGACGCTCGCTTCGGATCCGCTCTTGGTGACCGAACTGACGATGATGACCGGCATCGGCTGATGGGCCATCAGCTTCTTGAGGAACGTCAGCCCGTCCATGCGTGGCATCTCGATGTCGAGCGTCAGGACGTCGGGCTTGTGCAGCAGGATCATGTCTCTCGCCACGAACGGATCGGCGGCGCCGCCCACCACTTCCACGCCCGGTTCCGCCCGGAGGGCATCGCCGATCATCTTGCGCACGATGGCCGAGTCGTCCACGATGAGAACCTTGAGCGGGCCCGCCGGGCTGGCAGTATCCATCGAGGTTCCTATGAAGCCAGGGCCGCCCAAGCGGCCACCGGGGCATCGTCGATGGCCAGCAGCGCCGGCGTGTCGCCCGCGAACGCGCGCGGCTGCCAGCCCTCGGGCATGACCGCGACTTCGGGATGGCTCAGGTTGAAGGCCGAGTGCGTGTGCGCCCGGCTCAGCCAGGCGCCAACGGCCATGTTGGCCATCTCACCGGCAAAGTCGAACACCTGACGCTCGTTGGGCGTGCCCAGGTCGAGATCGCCGGCGAAGTTCGCGCACAGCGTCTCGGCGAGCGTGGCGGGGACGGCCACGCGCAGGACGCCGTCGAAGACGCCGCGGAACCCGACTTCCGCGCACAGCCATCGGGCGCATCCGGCGGCGCGTTCGTCGAAGGCCTCCGGGGCGAGGGTCTCGACAAAGGCGAAGCAGTTGAGCTCGGCGACTTCCGCGATGGCCGACAGCAGGCCCTCCCGCGCATCAGCTGCCAGTGAGTTCGGCGAGGACATCGCGCATCACCTCCGGACGGAACGGCTTTTCGACGTAGCACCGCACGCCGAGGTCGCTGACCTCTTCGCGGCGGGCGGCCGAGCCGTCGGTTGAAATGATCACCCTCACCATGTTCTTCCAGAGCCCCCGCCGCATGATCTCGCGGAGGAGCTCGGTGCCGGTCATCACCGGCATGTTGAGGTCGGTAAAGAGCGCCTGCACCTTCTCGGTCTCGAGCACCTTGAGCGCCTCGGCGCCGTTGCTGGCCTCGAAGATCTGCCCGATTGGCAGGTCGCACATCGCCGTGACGCGCTTGATCATCGTCCGCATCATCGCGGAGTCGTCCACGATCAGGATGTTGATCGGGGTGACGGATGTGTCCGGTGGTGTTGCGGTCGTGCTCATGGTCGTTGTCTCCCGCTACAGGTCTACGACGGCGTTGTGGCCGCTGGTGATCCGGGCGACGCCCGTGCGCACCGACAGGTGCACGGTGCGGGCCTGGCTGCCGCCGGTCGCTTCCGCCTTGATGAGGAGGCCCAGCCGCCACAACAGGTTCTTCGAGGCGATGGCGTTGCGCCGGCCGATGTTCATGGCGCTGCTCCCGCCGGCGTTACTGATTTCCGCGCCGCCGATCAGCTTGACGGTCGTCCGCTTCCGCACCAACCCCATCGCTTCGGCCGTCGTCACCAAGAGCGGAATGCCGGTGTCGGCGAAGGCCCCGGGTTGCTCGGCGGCCCGTTGAGGATTGATGCGCGATTCCGGCAGCAGGACGTGGACCAGCCCGGCGACGCCGGCGACCGGATCGTGCAGGCACACCGCCACGCACGACCCGAGGGCGTGCGTGACGATCAGGTCATCGCCGGCGTTCGACACCGCGTACTCGCCGATGCCCACCACCAGCCGGCGGCGTGGCACGACCGCGGCTGGGGCGGGGCCGGCGCCGGGCGGGGCGGCCACCAGGGTCGCCACCCTCATGGGCGCCTCCGGAACACGGCCGGCGCGACCGGCTTCAGGCCGTGCGTGATGCCGTTGAGGCTCTCGGAGTGCGAGATGAAGAGGTAGCCGTCCTCCGTCAAATGCCGCTCCAGGAGGCTGACGACGCGCTGTTGCACGTCGTGGTCGAAATAGATCATCACGTTGCGGCAGAAGATGACGTCGAACCGCTGACCGAGGTCGACCGGATCGAGCAGGTTGCGCTGCTCGAAGGTGACCAGGCGCCGCACGTGGGACTTGACGCGGGCCGTGCCGGCTTGCGCGCCGAGGCCCTTCTCGAAATGCGCCCGCAGCACGGCCGCGGGGAGGTCCTGCACCTTCTCCATCGGGTAGAGCGCCGTGCGCGCCTTGGCGAGCGCCTTGGTCGACATGTCCGAGGCGCGGATGCGAATGCGCCCGTGGTCGGCCACCGGCAGGTGGTCGAGCAGCGTCATGCCCAGCGTGAACGGCTCCTCTCCGGACGAGCAGGCCGCGCTCCACACGGCGAGATCCGGCCGCCCACGCTTCCGCCACTCGGGCAGCACCGCCTTGCGCAGGTAGTCGAAGTGCTGGGCCTCACGGAAGAAGCTCGTGTGGTTGGTGGCGATGGCGTCGAGCAGCGCCACCATCTCCTCGCCGCTCGGGTCGGTCTCGACGTGCCGGAGGTAGTCCGTGAACGTCGCGAACCCGCCGGCGCGCAGGCGCTTCTGCAGCCGCGCGAGGATCAACGCGCGCTTGCCGTCGTGCAGCGTGATGCCGCTCTTCTCGTACACCAGCTTGATCACGCTGGCGAGTTCGCGCTCCGAGATCGCCAGCGCGTCGTGCGCGGCCAGGGTGTCGGTCGTGGCCATGATGTCGGTTGCGGTGAACGGGACCGGCTAGGCGGCCAGCATGTTGCCGGTGTCGGCGCCGAGCACGCGGTCGAGGTCCAGCAGAATCTTGACCTGGCCCTTCACCTTCGCCATGGCCTGGATGTAGTCGGTGCTCACCTGGTCGCCGAACTCGGGCGTGTTCTCGGTCTCCGCATCGGTGATGTTGAGCACCTCGGACACCGCGTCGACGACGATGCCCATCATGACCTTGGCCGAGGCCAGGGCCACTTCGACCACGATGATGCAGGTGCGTTCGGTGTACTCCTGCTGCGCGAAGCCGAACTTCAGCCGCAGGTCGACCACCGGAATCACCTTACCGCGCAGGTTGATGACGCCCTTGACGTGCATCGGCACCTGCGGCACCGCGGTGATGGCGAGAATCTTGATGATTTCGCGCACCTTCAGGACCGGCAGGCCGTACTCCTCGGAACCGAGCGCGAACGTCAGGTATTTGCCAGCAAAACTCATGTCCGTATCTCCTCTAGATGTCGTCGTCTCACTGCCGTCCGGCGGTCCTACGCCGCCCGGGCCCGGTCGCCGGCGACCATCTTGACGATGGTCGCGCCGTCGAGGATGAGGCCGATCCGGCCGTCACCCAGAATGGCGCCGCCCGCCACGCCACGGACACCGCCCATGGTCTCGCCGAGCGACTTGATCACGACTTCCTGCTTGCCAACCAGTTCGTCGACCAGCAACGCGACTCGTCGCGTGTCGTCGTCGATCACCACCACCGTGCCTTCCCAGGCCTGGGGACGGCCGACGCCGTCGAGGTCAAGCAGGTCCGACAGCCACACCAGCGGGATGAGCTGGTCGCGCACCTGAATCATGCACGGCCGCCCCTGCACCGTGTGCACGTGCTCGCGCTGCGGCCGGAGCGATTCGCGCACGCAGAACGTGGGCAGCACGTAGCGCTCCGTGCCCACTCTCAGGAGCAGGCCATCGACGATGGCGAGCGTGAGCGGGAGCCGGATGGTGAAGGTCGTGCCCTGTCCCGGCGCGCTTTCGATGTCGACGCGGCCGCGGAGCGCCTCGATGTTGCGGCGCACCACGTCCATGCCGACGCCGCGGCCGGAGATCTCCGTGATCTTGTCCGCCGTGGAGAACCCCGGCTGGAAGATCAGGGGATGGATTTCCTCGGGCGACAAAGCCGCGTCGGCGGCGATCAGGCCGCGTTCCACGGCCTTCTGCCGGATGCGCTCGGTGTTGAGCCCACCGCCGTCGTCCTCGATCTCGATGACGATGCTGCCGCTCTCGTGGTAGGCGCGCAGGGCCAGCCGGCCCTGCGCGCGCTTGCCGTGCGCGCGCCGCGCGTCGGGCGATTCGAGACCGTGGTCCATGCTGTTGCGGACCATGTGCATCAGCGGGTCGTTGATGTCCTCGACCACCTTGCGATCGAGTTCCGTGTCCTCGCCCTCGAGCACGAGCTCCACGACCTTGCCCGACGCCTTGCTCAGGTCGCGAACCAGGCGGGACATCTTCTGGAACGTCTGGCGGATGGGCACCATCCGCATCGACATGGCGTTGCGCTGCAGTTCACTCGTGATCCGGCGCAACTGCGAGAGGTTGCGGTTGAGCCGCTCGCCGGAGACCGAATGGAGCAGGTCCTCGTAGACGATCGACTGCACGATCACCAGCTCGCCGACCATGTCGACGAGGTTGTCCAGCTTGCGCGTGTCGACCTTGATGGCGGTCTCTTCGTGCTTGCGGGCCTGGACGCGCGGCTCGCCGTCGGGGGCCGTCGCCACGACCGCGTCCGCCGTCTCGGCGTCGGCGGCCGCCTCGCCGCGGTCGCCGCCGCTTTCGATCAGCCGTTCGACCACGGCCATCATCTGCAGGCGGGCCGCCTCGTGGTCGTGTCCGCCGCCGCCGGAGAGGCGGTCGCCGAGATCGGTGATCAGGGCGGAGAGCAGATCGACGGACTTGAGGATGACCTCGATCTCCGCCGACCCCACGCGGTGCTGGCCCGACCGGCACAGGTCGAGGAGGTTCTCGACGCGGTGGGCGAGGGCCTGCACGGTCTGCACGCCGAGCGCGCCGGAGTTCCCTTTCACCGTGTGGAACGGCCGGAACACGTCGTTCAGGATCTTCGTGTCCGTCGGGTTGGTCTCCAGTTCGAGCACCGACGCCTCGATCGTGCTGAGGTGATCGAGGGCTTCGGCGATGAACATCTGCGACAACTCGGGATCCATCCGCAGCGCCTCGACGTCGGCCTCGACGGTCGCCGCCGGAGCTGCCGGCGGCGCGGCCTCGGCCGGCGCGGCCGGGCCGCGCGTGTCCGCCGCGGCGGGAAGAGCCGCCGTCCACTGCCGCCACGCCTTGTCGAAGACCTGGACGGGTGTGCCCAGGTCCGACTTGACGGCCGTGACGATCAGCATCCGTGCGAGCTCGGCCAGGTCGGCGGTGCCCGGAAACCCCGAGGCGTCCAGAATTCCCGCGATCTCGCCGAGTGCCTGCTTGAGGGCGGCCAGTGACTCCGCCCCCGAGCCCACCACCACATCGCAGGCGATGCGGGCCAACCGACCGTCTAGATCCTGAATCAACTCATCCACAACACGTCACCCGCTCTCAAGGCCGGAACCGCCGAATGGGGCTAGAACGATCCGTAAGTGCCGGTCGATTCGAGCGGAAGCTGATCCTCGGCCGACGGCGCCGCCGGCCTCGCGGAGCGGCCGCGCAGCTGGAGCACCCGGGCCGTGGCCTTCGCGCCAGCGGAGCGCATGTGGGCCGCCGGACGCACCTGCGGCGTGCCGGCGCCTCCGCCGACGAGGGCTTCGATCTGGCCGACGACGTCCAGCGACGACGCCGCCTGGGCGCTGAGCTCTTCGCTCGCCGCGGCGCTCTCTTCCGCCGTGGCGGCGTTGGTCTGCGTGACCTTTTCCATCTGGGCGATGGCTTGCGAGACCTGGTCGATACCCTGCGACTGCTGCTGGCTGGCCGCGCTCACGGAGTCGACGAGGCCTTTGACCTCCGACACCGCGTCGGTGATGCCGCGGATGCTGCCGGCCACCATCTGCACGCGTGTGGCGCCTTCGCTGGACCGCGCGATCGACTCCTCGATCAGGCCCGCCGTGTCCTTGGCTGCCTGCGCCGAGCGTTGCGCCAGGTTGCGCACTTCGTCGGCCACCACGGCGAAGCCCATGCCCGCCTCGCCGGCGCGCGCCGCCTCGACCGCCGCGTTGAGCGCCAGGATGTTCGTCTGGAATGCGATCTCGTCGATCGTCTTGATGATGCGCGAAATCTTGTCGCTCGACTCCTTGATGGCGGTCATCGACGACACCATCTCGTCGAGCGAGCTGTTGGAGTCCTGCACTTTGGCGTCCACCGACTGCATCAGCGTGGCCGCCTGGCGCGAGTTCTCGGCGTTCTGGCGCGTCATCGACGCCATCTCTTCCATCGATGCCGAGGTCTCCTCGAGCGAGGCCGCCTGCTCGGTGGCGCCCTGCGAGAGCGACTGCGAGGCGGTGGCCACCTGGCTCGACGCGGACGTCACCTGCTCGGCACCCTCGCGCAGGCTCGCCACCGCCGTGCTCAGCACCGAGTTGGTGCTGCGGATGATGAAGAAGGCCACGAGCACGGCCATCCCGAGCGTGAGGCCCACGCCGGTGTAGACGCCCGTCACCGTGGCCGAGACGGCGGCGTCCATCTCCTCGCCAGCCACCTTGCCGGCCGCGATGTTCCAGTCGGTCACCGCCTGGACGGTGTCTTCCAAGGTGCCGTAGGCCGGTCTCACCTGCTCGTGGAATGTCTGAAACGCCTGTTCCTTCTTGCCGGCCTTGCTGAGACCGATGGTCTGGCCGAATGCCGTGACAAACTTCGCCCTGGCCGGTGCGACCTTGTCGAACAGTTCACGGTCGTCTGGCTGCGTGATGGTCTTCTCGTAGTCCTCGAGTTCCTTGTTGATGTTCTCTCTGGTTTGGGCGACGTTCGCTTCGACCACTTCCATGTCCTTCACATCGTCCGAGGTCAGATGCTCGAGTGTGTAGGCCAGGTTGTTTTTTACATGGGCCAGAATCTGGCCGCTCAGGGCGGTGCCGGGAAGGGAGTCGTTGACGATGCGCGACGCGGCCGCGTCGACCACGCGCAATTGGCTGACGCTATACACACCCAACCCCGAAACGATGACCACGACAAGACCGAAGCCGAACATGAGTCGCTTACCGATAGTCCAATTCCGCATGAGCCTTATCTCCCTTGCCGTTGTCCGCAACGTTGTTGCTGTAAGTAGGTCCTGGCTGCGTGCCACGCACGCGACCAACAAGCTGGTGTCCACGCACCCAATCGGCTGACACCGGCGACGCGTGAGCATGAGCAATCGCCGTACCGTCACGTCGGCGGTTGGCGATCTGCCGGCTGGCGGCCTCCGGGCCCCAACCGCAGGCCGCAAAGCGCCGCCCGCCCGTCCGCGGATGTCGGCCGAGCGACGCTTCGGGGTTTGGCAGGCTCTACCGTCTGAATACGCCGGGTCGACGCACGGCGAAGCCGAACGCCACGAACCAGTCGGTGGCAGGGCCATTGATGCCGCGCCCGACCGAGAGGTCTACCTGGAGGTTCGACCCGACCACGCGGGCGAGACCGGCGTCCACGCTCGACGCCGCCGCCGCGCCGGACCCGGCGCTCAGCCGGTACACCTCACCGAACGCGCTCCAACCCCCCGAAAAGCCACGCGCCAGCACGGCGCTCAACGCGTGCTGTAACGTCCGTTCGTCGCCGGTCGTAACCGAACCGAGCTGCACGTTGCCACCGGCCGAGAAGCCAGAGGGCAGGCTTCGCGCCAAGGCGAGTTTCACACCAGGGTCATAGCCCCCGCTGGTATACCCCTTTGCGCCTGTCGGCAGGTTGAGCGTGCCGAGCACGGCCACGTTCACGCCGGCCTCCGCTTCGGTGGCCAGCTTGACCTTGAGCCCCAGATCGAGGTCCGCGCGTCCGGATATGCGACTGGACTGTGTCGGCGAGCTGACCGACCGCGAGAACATGCCCTCGCTGGCCACCTGCACCTCCAGCCGCCTGGTGAGTCCCATCCGCACGAGGTAGGCGGGCGCGGTGATCGTCCGTGCCGTGAAATCGTCCACCCGGTCGCCGTCGAACACCATGCCCGACTCGACCTGAAGGATGCCCCGGCCCACCACGTCGGCCGTCTCGCCGAAGCCCGGCCGGTTGGCTGAGATCGTGGCGGGTTCAACGCCGGGTTCCTGGGCCTCGGCCGCCGCGCTTTCGCCGGGCTTCTTGTCGTTGGCTGCCGCCTTCTTCGGCTCCGGGTCGGTGGCCGCGGCGGCCACGGCCGGGATCAGTCCAAGAGCCAGTACCAAACCTGCGCCCCACCACACATTCAGCTTGCCGCGTCTCACCATGTCACCTCTCCTGTTGGGTTTCCGATTCCTGACTCCCGTATCCGCCTCAGAACCGCACGTTCCACATGGCGTAGGGGAACCACACGCTGCCCCCACCGGTTGTCCGATCCAGGTAGTCTCCGGACACCAGGCGCCCGAAGCCCGCACTGAAGGCGACCTTCGGCGTCAGCGTGAACGTGGACTGCACGTCGAACTCCATGCCGACGTCGCCGTTAGTGGCCTTGCGGTTGAGCAGCCGGCGCGTGCCGCCGTCCACATACAAGCCGTCCTCGGTCGTGGCCAGGGTCAGGCGATGGAGATCGGCGTTGACCTTGACACGGCGCGACGGCATGAACTCGACGCCGGCCATGGCGTCGCGCATGTTGCGCCAGCCCATCACGTCCACGATGCCGTACTTGCCGTGGTTGGTCGGGTAGAGCTGATCGAAGGTCTGGCGGCGCCCGTCGCCGGCCAGCGTGTCCCCCGTGGCGTGGTTGAATTCACCGATGAACCGCGCCTTCATGGGCCAGCCCGCCGGCGTCCAGCCCAGTCGGTAGGCGCCGGCCATCGCGTCGACCGTGTCGGTCGAAAGCGACCCGCGCTGCCAGGCGTGCTCCACGCTGTAGTCGAAGCCGCCGGGAATCTTGCCGGCGGCGCGCGCGCCCATCGTGTAGAAGCGGCCGGTGCCGGCCACGCCGGCCTCGCTCGCCACCGCGTCGAGTTCCTTGACGATCACGTAGGGCTCGACCACGCCTTTGGGGACGATGCGGTCGAAGGCCGCGTATCCGCCGTAAACCAACTCGTCGGTGCGGCGGCGGTCCACGTCAAACGGCGTCACGGTGACGACGGTGGCCACAAACGCGTCCACCTTCACGCCGGGGCGGAAGAGCGACAGACGTGCGGCATCGAACGCTCGCGCCGTGTTGTTCCAATCGCCGCCGCCCATGAGCCGCTGTTCGCCGAAGATGAACTCCTGACGTCCGACGCGGGCAATGACGCCGGCCTTGCCGATCCGGCCGAGTTCGACGTAGCCCTGCCGGAGGTCGAAGCGGTTCACGTGGGTCGCCGGAGCCGTGGGGGATACGTCGTAGCCCACCATTTCGGCGTCCTGAACCTGCGCGAAGCCCCTTAGCCACGGCGTCGCCGTGACGGTGGCCTCGAGGCGCACGCGATTCAGGTAATACCCGTCGTCGGCGCCGTTGACGGCGGCGTAGCCGGCGCCGCCTTCGGCGCGTCCCCGGTAGACGACGGCAACCTGCACGGCCTTGGGCGGCACCGGCTTGGCGGTCTGAGGCGGGTCCGGCGCGACGGCGATCGACGTGCCGGCGACGGCCTTCGGCGGTAACACCACGCCGTCAACGGCCGCAGCCGCCGGCGTCACCGATGCCACCGAGGCGCCGACCGGTGCGGCAGGAGCCGGCGCCGGCGCCGGCGCCGGCGTCGTGGGTTCCCAGTCGATGGCGACCTGTCCCGGTTCCACGTGCGAGACGGGGGCGGTGGCCCAGTTGACGCGCACGCGGCTCGGAGCAGGAGCGGCATGCACGACGGCCGGGGCATGCGCGACAGCGACGGCCGGAGCATGCGACGCGTCGGCGACCGTCTGCGCCTTCGGCTTTCCGGCCCGCTTCACGGGTTTGGCTTCCGGCTCGGGAGCCGCTTTCTTCTTCCATGCCATGAACGTCCGCGGCTTCGTCGGCTGGCCGGCGGCGGGTCCGGACGACGCGCCCTTCTCGTTGGTGGTCGCTCCGACGGTGGCGGTGAGCGCGCAGAGTGCGAACGCGGCGATGGACAAGGGGGGCAGGCGCATGGCGTCACTTCCGTTTCGTGTCATGCGTCGTCGCGGCCTCGGCCACGGCAACGGGTTTGGAGAATTGCACGCGTCCGCTCTCGAGTTCGTAGAACGCGCCCACGATCTGGAGCGAGCCATCGCCGGCCAGGTGCTTGAGGATGGCGCTGCGGCCGAGCATGTCGTTGATCACCTGCTCGACGTTGGCCATGATGGCCGCCTTGAGCTGCGCCTTCTCGTCGCCGCCCTTGGTCAGCTCGATTGCGGGCCGGATGGCCTTGACGAGGTAATCGAGGTTGGGCCCGAGCGATTCCTTGGCTTCCATGGACGCCTTCACCGCGCCGCACGATTCGTGGCCCATGACGACCAGCAGCGGGCTGCGCAGGTGCTCGGCGCCGTACTCGACGCTGGCGATGATCGAGCGGTCGGCGACTTCGCCGGCCGCACGGATGACGAACAATTCGCCGAGGCCGGCGTTGAAAATGATCTCGGGCGGTACGCGGGAGTCTGCGCACGAGAGGACGATGGCGTAAGGCGCCTGTCCCTTGCTCAACTCGGACCTGCGTGCCTGGCCCACCGGCTGGCCGGCCAGGGCATCAGCCGCAAACCGGATGTTACCCGTCTTGAGCCGGTCGAGCGCCTCTGTCGCCGGCGCGGCGCCGGCTCCCACAAGCGGCCGCACGGCCGCGGTGAACGCCACGCCCACCAGGCAGACCGCCACCAGCCGAATCCTCATCGAAAGCCCGTGTCTCATGTCGGTGTCTCCGACCTCCGGGTGAGTAATCGGCGACCGGGAAGCGGGCTTGACAGTGGGTTGGAACGATCAACCTCCGGTCGGGGCGCGGGGTCGCCCGGCGATGGGCGGTCCACGATCTGGCGACGCCGTTGGCAAGCTTCTCGCTATTCCGCGGTGCGGAGGAGAGGTTCATGGTGCAGTGCTTGGTCAACGACTCGCCCAGACAACTCGATTCCGGCCTGAAAACGTGGGGAGACCTGCTGAAAGGGTTGGATAAGGAATGCACCGAGGGTCGGCAGACCGTGACGGCGGTCCGATTCGACGGTGTCGACCAGCCGTCATTCCGCGTGCCCGAGGCGGCCTCACGCTCCTTGGCCCGGCTCAAGAAGATTGACGTCGAAGTCGTGGACCGTGTCCGCCTTCTTCACAACACGCTGGGCACCGCAGGCCGGAGCCTCCCGTCGTTGGCGGCCGCGGCCTGTCGCGCCGGGCAGGCGTTTCGCGGCCACGATCTGGTCGACGCCCATCAGCAACTGACGTCGCTGGTCGGCGCGATCCGCACGCTCACCATGCTGACCGCGGCCTCGGCCGCGGCCGCTGGCGCAGACCTGGAGCGCCTGCCGTGCGGCGTCAGCACGGCGGCGGACATTCTCGGCGCCGTCGGTGTGGTGCTCGACGTGCTGGCGCAGGGACAGCAGGGGAACGACTGGGCGGCGGTGGCCGACGCGCTGGAGTTGGACCTGGCGCCGACCCTGCTCGAGTGGGGCGTCGTCTTCGACGCGATCCAGGACCGGTGTGCCGCATGAAGATCCACATCGAACACGTCGTGGCCGGCGTGGCCAAAGTCAGCCTGGGCGATCCCGGCCGCCGCTTGACCTACCGTTGCGATCCCCTTCGGCACCGGGTGACGATCTCGGACGAGTTCGAACGCGTGTTGCACGTGTTCGGCGAGCGCGGGCGGGGCCCCGGGCAGTTCCATGCGCCCCTCGACGTGGCCTTCGTGCGGCCCGAATTCGGCGGCGAGTGGCTGCCGGCCACCGGTCCCGACGCGCTCTGGCTGGCTGTTGCGGATTACGGGAACCGTCGCATTCAGATTCTCGAACTGGATGGAGTGTATGTCGGCGAGGTGGATCCCGAGCAGGAAGTGACGATTGGCCCGCCCTGTGCCCTCGGCTGGCGCGCGCCGTTCCTGGAGGTTGAAGGCATCGAGGGCGCGAGGACGCGGATTCATCTGACCTCAGCCTTGCTGGGCGACGGCCCTCGCGCTCGCTCAGCGCCGCGGCCGCCCCGGGAGTGGCTGCCGACCCGGGTGTGGGTGAACTGATGGCCGTCAGCACCACGGTGGCCGACGGCGTCGTGAGCTTCGCACCGCCCTCGATCGGACAACTGGAGATCGACGAGGTTGTCGCCACGATGCGCTCGGGGTGGTTGTCGACCGGACCCCGAGTCCGCGAGTTCGAACGCGCGTTTGCCGAGTACATTGGCGTCGAGCATGCCGTCGCCGTCAACTCCTGCACGGCGGCCCTGCACCTGGCGCTGCTGGCGTCGGAGGTCGGCGCCGGCGACGAGGTCATCACCACACCGTTGACCTTCTGCGCGACCGCCAACGTCGTCGTGCACACCGGCGCGACGCCCGTGTTTGCCGACATCGACCCGGTCACCTGGAATCTGGCGCCGGCGGCCGCAGCCGCGGCGGTGACCCCGCGTTCGCGAGCCGTCATTCCCGTGCACTACGCCGGCCGGCCGGTGGACGTCGCCGGCATGCGCGCGGTGGCGGCTCGGTCGAGCCTGACGTTGATCGAAGACGCGGCCCACGCCGTGGAGGCGGTGGCGGCGGGACGCAAGGTCGGGACGACGGCTGACTTCTCGTGCTTCAGTTTCTACGCGACCAAGAACCTCACGACCGGCGAAGGCGGGATGTTGACGACCTCCTCTCGCGACGCCGCGGCGTTTGCCCGCGTGGCGGCCTTGCACGGCATGAGCCGCGATGCGTGGGCCCGCTACGAGCTGAATGGATCGCCGCACTACGACGTGGTGATGCCGGGCTACAAGTACAACATGATGGACCTGCAGGCGGCGATCGGGCTGCACCAGCTGGCGCGCCTTGGCGCCCACCTCGAGCGCCGCGAGGCCATCTGGCAGCTGTACGACGAGGCGCTCGCCGGGCTGCCACTCACGCGCCCGGCGCCGGTGGCGGTGGGCGATCGCCATGCGCGCCACCTCTACACGGTGCTGGTCGAGCCCGAATCGGGCTGGACCCGCGACGCGCTCGCGGCGGCCATGGCCCAGGAGGGCATTTCGACGAGTGTCCACTTCCGCGCGCTCCACCTGCACCCGTATTACGCACAACGCTTCGGTCTGGTGCGGGGGATGTTCCCCAATGCGGAGCTGGTCTCGGATCGAGTGCTGTCCCTGCCGCTGTCCGGTGGCATGGGCCTGGCCGCCGCCGGCCGGGTCGTTGAGGTGCTGCGCCGCCTCATGCTGGGAAGGGCATGACCGTCGCCATCGGCAGGGCCGCACCGGCCACGGTCGTGTTTCGCGTCGCGGCCGGACCGCGCATCGGGTTCGGCCATCTGGTGCGCTGCCGATCGCTCGCGCGCGCTTTGGGCGTGCCCGCCGTTGTCTCACTGCGTGGATCGGGCCCGACTCGCGCCATTGCGGCGTCGCTCGGCTGGAGCGTGCTTGAGGGGGGCGCGGACCAGGGCCGCTCGGCCGGGACCGCGTCACTGATCATCGTGGACGACCCGTCGCCCGCCGAAGAAACGCGATGGGTGCGCCGGGCGCGCCGCCACCGTGTGCCCGTGGTGACGATTCGGGATCTCGAAGGCCGCGGCCAACGGCCTGACCTGTCGATCGACGGGGGCGTCACCGCGCGGCCGGCGCGCGGTGCCCACGCCTTGCGGGGGCCGCGTTACGCCATTCTCGATCCGTCAGTGGTTGAGGCGCGGCGGGCCGGCCGGTGGCCGCGGGCCAACCGGGTGCTGATCGCGCTCGGTGGGGGTACGCATGTCTACGCCCTGGCCGCCCGTCTCGCCAACGCCATCGCGGAGTCGATGCCCGGCGCCGACATCCGCGTGGCGCGAGGCTTTTCGCGGCCGCGGGTTGAGCCGGTGCTCGACCGCGCGTCGTGGTTCACGGCTCACGGCGGACTGGCTGCCGAGCTGTCCGAGGCGGCCGTCGCCGTCGTGGCCGGCGGGGTCACGCTGTATGAAGCGTGCGCGATTGGCGTGCCGGCCGTCGCCGTCGCCGTCGCCGCGGGCCAGCGGCCCGCGATTCGAGCCATGGCCCGTCACGGCGCCGTCGTTGATGGCGGCGGTCCGGCCCGCGACCCGGCGACGAGCGCGCGGGTCGCCTCGGCGGTTCGCGGGTTGATGGCGTCTGCCGCGGGCCGGCGTCAGACGAGGGCGGCAATGCGACTGGTCGACGGCCGCGGCGTCTTTCGAGTGGCCGGCCGCATGCGGCCGTGGCTCGACGCGCCACTGGTCCACGGGAGGCAGCCGCTTGGCGCCTGAGACCCGCGCTGTGATCTTCGACCTGGATGACACGCTCTACCCCCTGGACGGCTTCGTCGAGAGCGGGTTCGACACCGTGTCCCGCTATCTCGATCGGGCATGGGGCGTGCCGCGGCGTGCCTCGCGCGCCGCCTTGCTCCACGCCTCTCGGAACGGGGAGCGCGGGCGTGAACTGCAGCGCTGCCTCTCCAGGTTCGCGCTGCCGCTCTCGCTGGTGCCCTCACTGGTCGACATGATCCGCGCGCATCGGCCGCGCCTGCGGCTGCCGCGCGCGTCTGTCGACACGCTGGTCGGCTTGCGGGCCCGCTGGCGGCTGGGGATCGTGACCAACGGATTTCCCGAGCTGCAAGCGCGCAAGGTCGCCGCTCTCGGCCTGTCACCGCTTGTCGATGCCATCGTCTACGCCCACGCGGTGGGCACGCGCGCGGGCAAGCCCGACGCCGAGCCCTTTCTCGAAGCGGCATCGCGCCTCGGCGTGCCCGCCGGCCGAGCGGTCTTCGTCGGCGACGATCCCGTCGCCGACGTGCTGGGCGCGTCGCGCGCGGGCATGCGGACCATTCAGGTGGCCACCTACCGGCGGTCGCTCATTCAACCAACGCACGCCGCCGATGCGACCGTGCGCTCATTGACCGAGGTGCCAGATGTCGCGGAACGGCTCATGGAAAGGCATGGGGGAGTTCATGGCCTTTGATCGGGCGGAGTGTGAGATCGGCGGTCGCCTGATCGCCAGCTCGGAGCCGGTGTTTGTCGTTGCCGAGATCGGCTTGAATCATGGCGGGTCGCCCGAGCGAGCCCTGGCGCTGGTCGAGGCGGCGGCAGCCGCCGGCGCCTCGGCGATCAAGCTGCAGACGCTCGACGCGGCCGCACTGGTCGCGCCGGGCGCGCCGGCGCCGTCTCACCTGACGGCCGCGTCGATGCGGGAGTTCTTCGCCCGGTTCGAACTGGACGAAGACGCCCATCGCCGCATCATCGCCCGCGCCCGGGAACATGGCCTGGCCGTACTCGCGACGCCGTTATACGAGGCCGCGGTCGATCTGCTCGACCGCCTGGGCGTCGATGGGTTCAAGATTGCCAGCGGCGACGTGACGTGGGGGGAGTTGATCGTCCGGTGCGCGCGTACGGGGCGGCCCCTGGTGATTTCAACCGGCATGTCGTCGCTCACCGAAGTCCAGCGCGCGCTGAACTGGGCCCAGGGCGCCGGTGCCGCTCACGTTGCGCTTTTGCACTGCGTGTCCGCGTATCCCGTGCCCGCGGGGAGCGAGAACCTGCGTGCCATTGCCACGATGGCCGACGCGTTCGGCGTCCCGGTCGGCTTGTCGGACCACGGGCCCGACACCGCCGGCCTGCCGCTGGCCATTGCGCTCGGCGCGTCGCTCTACGAACGGCACCTCATCCTCGAACGTGGCGACGGCTCGATCGACGCCGACGTGTCCAGCACGCCGGCGGAACTGGCGGCCGCGGTTCGGACGGCGGCCGGCGCGCTGGCCGCGATCGGGTCGGGACAGAAGACGTGTCAGCCGGTGGAAATCGCGAACCAGACGGCCAGCCGCCGGGGATTGTATGCGGCCCGCCGGCTCCCGGCTGGCCATGTCATCGCGGCGGGCGACCTGGTCGCCTTGCGGCCCGCGGCGGGCATTCCGGCCGACCGGCAGGCCGCCGTGACCGGCCGCCGGCTGTGGCGCGATGTCGAAGCGGGCTTGCCGCTGGTCGACGGCGACTTGGCGGCCCCGGCGCGCGAGGCCCGTCGTGTCGCATAACGTGCTCGTGACCGCCGCGTCACGGCGCGTGCCGCTGGTGCACGCCTTTCAGCGGGCGCTGATGGAAACCCGGTTGGGCGGCCGCGTGGTCGTTACCGACGTCAACGCCCTGTCTCCCGCCGTCTACGCCGCCGACCGGGCGTTTCGCGTGCCGTTGGCGAGCGAGCCGGGCTATGTGGACGCGGTCCTCGACATTGCCATCGCGGAAGGGGTGTCGCTCGTGGTGCCGACCATCGACGATGAACTGCCCATGTTCGGACGCGCCCGCGCCCGGTTTTCCGCCCACGGCGTGCGGGTGGCGGTGTCGGCCCCCGAGACCACGGTGCTGTGCGACGACAAGCACGCGACCTGTCTCGCGCTTGGGGCGTTCGGCATCGACGCGGCTCAATCGTGGTTACCGTCGGAGTTGCCCGCCGCGCCGGTCTATCCGTTGTTTGTCAAGCCGCGGCATGGCCGCGGCGGCGTGGGCGCTTATGTCGTGCGGAATGCGCGCGAGCTGGCGTTCTTTCTCGATTACGTGGCCGATCCGGTCGTCCAGGGCTATCTCGAGGGCCCGGAGTTCACGATCGACCTGTTGTGCGACTTCGCGGGGCGGCCGCTGGCCATCGTGCCAAGGCGCCGCGATCACATCCGTGCCGGCGTGATCGACCGCGGGTGCACGGTGAACGATCCCGCGCTCATCCACCTGGCTGAAGCGTGCGCGATGGCCATCCCGTTCGCCGGCGCCATCAACATTCAGTGCCGGGTCGTGGCCGGCCGGCCGATTGTGTTTGAGATCAACCCGCGGTTTTCCGGTGGCATTCCGCTGACGATTGAAGCGGGCGCGGATTTTCCGCGGATGCTCGTCGAACTGGCCGCGGGCCGTGCCGTGCCGCCCGCCATCGGACAGTTTCGCGATCGGTTGTGGATGACCAGTTACGAGACATCGATCTTTCTCGAAGACTCGCAGGTCAGGCTCGCCCACCACCTTCCCATGATCGAAGTAGGAGCAGTCGCATGAGTGACCGGATGGCCATTCTTCTGCAGGCGCGGATGGGTTCGACCCGTCTTCCCGGCAAGTCGCTTGCCCCGATTGAAGGCCAGTCGATGTTGGCGCGCTGCGTCGAACGTTTACAGGCCCGTTCCGAGCTGCCGGTCGTACTGGTGACTACCACGCAACCCGAAGACGACGTGCTGGTCGCCCACGCTGGGCGCCTCGACATTCAGGTGGTGAGAGGGCCTGCGGACGACGTGCTCGGCCGATACGTGCAAGCGGTCACTTCCCTCGACCTCGTCGCGTGCATCCGGGCCACCGCCGACAACCCGGCGGTCGACATGGACGCGCCTCGGCGGGCGATCGAACTGCTGAAACGCACCGGGGCCGGCTACGTACTGGAACACGGGCTCCCATACGGCGCGGGCGTCGAGGCCGTGTCGGGTGCGGCCTTGCGCTACGCCGACCTGCTGGCGACCGAGCCGTACGATCGGGAACATGTCACTCCGTTGCTCCGGCGCGATCGCCGCTTCGTGGCGATCGACGCGCTGGCTCCCGGGGCGCTCCGCCGGCCCGAGCTGCGGCTGAGTGTCGACACCGCGGAAGACCTCGAAGCGATGCGGCAGCTGTATGCCGCCGTCGGCGCCGAATCGGCGCCCAAGCCCGTGGCGGCATTCATCGCGGCGGCCGACGCCTTGCGTGAGCAACGCCAGGCGGAGTCTGGAACCAGCGCGAGATGAGCGTGCGCCAGCGGCCCCGGCGCGACCGGGTCGCGATCCTGAGCCTCGGGTTGACGGCCGCCGTGATTCTGGTGGCGCAGTGGATCGACGGCGGACGCTGGCGGGCGCTGGTACAGCCGACGGCGGCCCTGGTCGTGTTTGGCGGCACGGCGGCCGCACTGCTGCTGAGCTTTCCGTGGTCGCGAATCGTTCGAACGTGGACCGCGCTGTCGACGGTGTTCCGCGTGATGCCCGATGCACAACCCGCCCTCATCTCCAAATTCGAACACTATGCCTCCCGCGTCGTCCGCCGTGGGCCGGCGGCCCTCGAGGCCGAGCTCGCGACGGCGGACGATCCGTTCCTGGCGCGCGCCCTCGGGTTGGTGGTGGACGGCCAGCCGATCGAGGAAATCCGGCAGGCCCTGACGACCTACAGCCACGCGCGCGAGGATGCGGACGAGGAATGCGCACTGGTGCTGGAAACCGCCGCCGGCTACGCGCCGACGCTGGGCATTCTCGGCGCCGTGCTCGGTTTGATCCGTGTGATGGAGAACCTCGCCACGCCAGCCGGGGTGGGCGCGGGAATCGCCGTGGCCTTTGTGGCCACCGTCTACGGTGTGGGCCTGGCCAACCTCATGCTGCTGCCGTTGGCGTCGCGCCTGCGGGTGATGAGCCGCACCGCCGCGCTCAGCCGCGAGTTGATCATCGAGGGCGCGGTCGTGCTTCGCCGGGCCGCGCATCCGCGCATGGTCGAAGAGTACCTGGCCGGCTTTCTGCGGTCGCGGCGTGAGCCGTCACGAGGAGCGGCGTGAGGCGGCGGGCGCGGCACTTGAACGGAAGCGCGGCTCCTTCCCGGGACCGTTGGGTCGTGCCCTATGCCGACTTCGTCACGCTGCTGTTCGCGTTCTTCACCGCGCTGTACGCCGTCGCAGCGGTGGACGCCGGGCGCCTGCCGGACCTCGCCCAGGGGGTGCGCGAGGCCGTCGGCGGGCCACCACTGGCGGTGCCGGCCGAGGGCGTGCTGCGTGACGGACCGGCGCTGGTCGGCCCCGCGGCCGCGACCCGGCCGGCTGAGACCGTCCGCGACGCGATCGAGCGAGCGCTGGCCGCTGACTTGACCGCCGGCCGCCTGGAACTCCTCGAAGACCACCGAGGGCTCGTGCTGGCCATTCCCGAAGCGTTCTCGTTCGCGACGGGCCGTGCCGACCTCGCGCCGGATGCCGAGACGCTGCTGGCCCGCGTGGCCAAGGTCATGGCACCGCTGCCCAGCGCCATTCGGATTGAAGGGCACACCGACAACACGCCCATCCGCACGGCGCGGTTCACCTCGAACTTCGAGTTGTCCACCGCCCGCGCCACGCAAGTCATCGCGTTCTTCATCGGGCAGGGCGGCATCGCACCGGACCGCCTGTCGGCAGCGGGCTATTCGGAGTTCCACCCCCGCGCCTCCAACGATACCGCCGAGGGCCGCGCCCGCAACCGGCGGGTCGACATCGTGATCTTGAACCCCGCCACTGAAACGTCGGAAGAACCATGACCATTCCCTTCACCGAGACCGAACTGGAAACACTGATGGACCGTCCGGTCTGCCGCCTGCTGACCGCCGACGACCGGGGCACGTTCGACGGGCGCCGCGTGTTGATCACCGGCGCCGGTGGTTCGATTGGCGCTGAACTGGCGCGGCAAGTCGCGCGCTGCCAGCCGGCGGGGTTGACGCTTGTCGATCAGTCCGAGTTCAACCTGTTCCAGATCGAACGTGAGATCACACACGCCGAGCCGGGTGTGCCGCTCGAGGTCGTGCTGGGCGACGTGACGCGCCGCCGCATGCGCGCGGTCTGCCGGGAGGCGCGGCCCGACGTGGTCTTTCATGCCGCGGCCTACAAGCACGTGACCATGGCGGAGCGCGCGGTGTGCGCCGCGGTCGAGACCAACGTGCTCGGCGCGCTGCAGATGGCTGAAGCGGCCCGGGAGGCCGGTGCGCGGTTCGTGCTGATCTCGTCGGACAAGGCGGCCACGCCTCGCAGCGTGATGGGGGCCACCAAGCGACTGGCTGAGCTCGCGGTGACCACAGGCGCCGACCGCGGCTTTCAGCCGATCGTGGTCCGCTTCGGGAACGTGCTGGGCAGCAGTGGCAGCGTGCTGGCCGTCATGCGCCAGAGCATCCGGGCCGGGCAGCCCGTGCCGGTGACCGATCCGGCCGCCACCCGCTACTTCATGACGGCCGGCGAGGCCGTGTCGCTGGTCATCAAGGCCGAGCGACTGTCGCGGCGGGCCGAAACCTATTGGCTCGACATGGGGCAGCCGGTCGCCATTGGCGATCTGGCCGCGCGCCTGATGCGGATCGAGGCGGCGGCCGGCCATGCGCCCGTGCCACTGCAGGTGATCGGCTTGCGACCGGGCGAGAAGCGGCACGAGGAGCTCACCACACAGGGCATCCGGATGTGCCGCACCAGCGACCCGCGAATCTGGGTGGCCCGCCAGGTGGCCGGCGACGCGGCGGCCATCGCCGCGGCCGTGCGTCGCCTCCAGTACCGCGTGGTTCGCGGTGACGCGGCGGGAACGCTGACCGAGCTGGCGGCGGCCGTGCCGGATTATCGCGTCAGTCCGGAGGCCATGCAGCTGGCGCGCCCGCGACCGCTCGGGCGAGTGGAGCGTCAGGCGCGGCGCGCGTAGCGGTGGGCTCGTCGCCGGCTAGTCCGCTGCCGGGTCCGCATTGGCCGCGGCACCGCGCGCCACATGGGCCTGTTCGTACGCTTGCGCGTAGCCATCGACCATTCGGCGTTCCGTGAAGAGATCCTCGAAGCGCCGCCGGGCCCGCGCGGTCATGTCCGCAACTTCGGTTTGCGGTGCGCGAAGGCCGCGATCGAGCGTTCGAGCCAGATCATCAGCATCGTCGGCGTCGAACATCCAGCCGCAGGCGCCGCCGGCAAGCAACTCCGCGAGCGCCGGAATGTTGTTGGCCACCACCGGCACCCCGGCGCGGAAGGCCTCTGCCACGGCGATTCCGAAGCTTTCGGTCAGTGAAGGCTGGACCAGCACATCGGCGATCGCCAGCACGCTGGAGGCCTCGGCCACGTAGCCGGCGAAGTGCACGCGGTCGCTCACCCCGAGGTCGACGGTGCGGGCGCGGAGTTGCGACATCTCGGGACCCTCTCCCACCAGCAGCGCCATCACGTCGTGCCGCTCGACAAGCAAGGGCAGTGCGTCGATGACCGCCGCGTGGTTCTTCTGGCGCGTCAGGCTGCCAATGGTCACCAGCACGCGGGTGCCTTGGGCCCGTCGACGCTGAAGGTGATCGAGGCCGGCCGGAAGCGCCGCCCCGGACGCCTCGGCCGGAATGCCGCACGGTACGATGGCGGTAGCGCGGAACGATCCGCCGGCGGCGCGCAGTTCCTCGGCCGCGGCCGCCGATGGGAAGACCACGAGATCGACCTGGCGCATGATGTCGAGATCCTGCGCGACCTGGTCAGGCGTCTTGTGCCGGCTCCATCCGTGCATCGTCTGCACCACCTGGCAGCCGCCTGACGCCAGGCCGAGGCCGATGCGCGCCGGCACGGCCGCATGTGCGTGCACGAGCTGCGGTCGCTGCCCTTGCAGCGCCGCACGCGTCTGGTCGAGCGCCGCCCGGTTGAGCGCGTCATCCCGCTTGAACAGCGAGTCCACCTGAATCAGCCGGACGCCAGCAGCCGCGATGGTGTCGAGGTATTCCGGGTAGTTCTCGTAGCCTGGCGCCGGCGTGTGGCTGGTGACAACGACGACGTCGTGTCCCGCGCGCCGCTGCGCACACGCCAGCAGCGTCACGGCGCGTCCGGCGCCGCCCTGCAGGAACGTCGTCAAGTGGACGATGACCCGGGCGCTCATGCGAGCGCCTCACCGGCGGGTGCCGTGACCAGGAAGTTGCCAATGCGCCGCAGCGGGTGTCCCACCGCACGGGCGGCGTCACTCATGTCGGCGTCGAGCCGGTTGAAGTCGGTGAAGACGGCGATATCCCATCGCTCACCGGGCCCGGCCAGCGCCCATGGCGATGCGGCCAACGCGCGGCGATAGGTGACGGCACCGGCGCCAGTACCGAAGACCCGGACGCGGGCGGAGACCGGCACCGGCGCGACACGCGCCAGGTAGCGGAGCTTGGCCGCGACGGCGTGTTCGGCCTGCAGGGCACCCCGGCTGGCACTGATCTGTTTCGGATGGATGCGGAAACGGTACAAGCGCTCGTCGAGCCGAGCGAATCGCTGCTCCGGCAGCAGGCGCAGCCACAGGTCGTAGTCCTGCGCGACCGGCAGCCGCTCGTCGTAGCCGCCGCACTCCAGTAGCGTCGCGCGGCGCGCCATCACGCTGCCGTGGACCAGACAGCACGTGAGCGGCATCAGTGCGGCGATGTCTTCGGGCGTGCGCGCGAGATCCCATTGCTCCCGCACGGCGCGCGTCCACGCCGTCTCAAGCGGCCGCCCCGCGGCGTCGATGAAGGAGACGCGCGAGGCGACGACCGCCACCTCGGCGTGGCGGTCGAGATAATCGACCAGGCGGGTGATTCGATTGGGCTCGGAGAAGTCGTCGGCGTCCTGCCGCGCGATGAACTCACCACGGGCCGCGGTCAGACCGGCGTTGAGCGCGTGAGCGACGCCGAGGCCGCCGCCGGAGAGGACTCGCACCCGCGGATCACCGGCGTCCGCGGCGACACGGCCGGAACCGTCCACGCTGGCGTCGTCGATGACGATGACTTCGAGACTGGCAAACGACTGCGCCAACGCACTGCGCAGCGCCGCGCGCAGATGGGGCAGGCCGTTACGGACCGGCAACAGCACCGAGACCCGTGGCGCGGCCAAGGCAGGGGTCATGCGGAGCGGGCCTCGCCGGACGCGGACAGACACCTGATCGCGCGGTCCGCCTGACGCACGATCTCATCGGTGGCCAGCAGCACAGGCCGCCACAGCGGCCCGGCGACCGGCCGCGCGGACTGGCGCCAGAGCTGCGGGAGAAATCTGACGCCGAGTTCCTCCTGGAACGCCGCGCGCATGGCCGGTGCGCGGCGCCATGCCAGCAAGGTCACCCAGGCATCGGCCAGGCGTCCCTCAAGTGCCCGGCTCGGATGCGCGGCACGAGCCTCGAGCGCGAGGACGCGGAACCCCCGCGCATTCTCCAGCGCCTCCCGTAGACAGGCGAGTCCCGCGGCGAGTGCTTCGAGGCGCACCTCCGGGTCGGGCCACGGCGTACGCTCCACGACCACGGTCCTCGAGCCCGCGCCGCCGGCCACGCGGGCGATCGGCTCACGAATCCAGCCGGGCTTGTCGGCGCCGCCGGCATCGATCGTGACGGCGTCGGTCGCGCCGGCGAGCAGCCGGAGCAGCGCCCGCAGAGGTTCGTGGGCCGGGTCCGGCGCCTGGCCGGTCCCCAGGTCGATGCCGGCCAACGCGATGGCCTCGGCACCGGAGCGCGCGGCGAGCCACGCGAGGCTCGCGGGCCAGAGCCCCCACCCGCAGGCGCCGTTGAACGCCGCCAGGCGCGCGGAGGGGACGCGCGCGACCAACGCCGCAGGCGTCCTGGGCTCGGCCAGTACCGCCGGGGCGCGATCGATCGGCGTGACGCCGTCGCGGTCGCGCACGTGACGAACGCTCAGGTGGGCATCGAGGTCGTTCTGGTGCTGGACGAGCAGGAGGTCCGGCGTCAGGTCGTGAGCCGCCAGCGCTTCGGCGCCTCGCGGAGACGTCCAGATCGAAACGTGCGCGCGCAGCCGGCCCAGTTCCGGCGCCGCGTGCGTCAACGACGGCCCGGCGCCGGCGATGATCACGGTCGTCCCGGGACGCACCCGGGGAATGCCGGCGTACCTGGCGGGATGCGCGAGCCTGGCGAACTGCGGGTCGAGGCAGGCGCCGGTGAACCGGTCAAAGTGCGTGCGGTAGGTCTTCCACGTCACCGCCGCGTCCGCACCGGACGACTCCGTCCCGAGATCGTCCAGCGTCAGGTGACGGTCGCCGCCGATCGACGCAATCAGATCATGCGGCATGAGGGACCGCCCGGGCTGCGAGTTCGGTGGACAGCCGCGAGGCAACTGCTTCGACCGAGTGTTGGCGGGAGCGCTCGCGTCCCCGGCCGCCCATGTCGCCGGCGAGCCTTCGGTCGCGGAGCAGACAGGTCAGCCGGTCGGCCATGGCGTCGATGTCGCCAATGGGGACGACGAACCCTTCCACGCCGTCGTTTACGATCGATCGCACGTGGCCGGCGTCCGAAGCGACCACGGGGCGGCCCGCGGCCATGGCTTCGAGCAGAGCCGTGGGGACGCCTTCACTGCCCGAGCACAAGGCGACGACGCGGGCCTGGCGCAGTTCGGTGGCCACGTCGCGAGATACCCCGGCGAGGACGAACGCGCTCCCGACGCCGCGCTGATGGGCGAGCGCGCGCAAGCGCGCCTCTTCCGTCGCGTCACCCTGTCCCAGGACGCGCACCTCGGCGTCCGGCACCCTCTGCCGGACCACGGCGAGAGCGGCCACGAGGTCGCCGAGCCGCTTGCGCGGATGTGGGTTGGCGATGACCAGAGTGCGGTTGCCGGCGTCTGCCGCCGGTGGATCGATCGTCAGCAGGGGAGTGACGTGGGCGCCCTTGCCCAGCACGCACCCGCGCGCCGTCTCGTGCGGCGCGTAGCCGGCGGCCAGCGACGGCGTGGTGAAGGTCACGCCGTCGCAGGCGGCCATCATGGCGTCGTCCGGGGTCCAGTGGAACCCTTCCGTCGTGCGCCACTGGCCGCTGAAGTCGTAGTTCTTGCCGTAGACGACGGCGGTGGTGGTGCGCGTGACCAGCAGCGGCAACAGGCGTTCGGCGCAGCGCTCGAACAGGATGTAGGCGATGTCATAGGCGCCGTTATCCAACAGCGCTTCGAGATCGCGGGTGCGCCGCGCGATTGTCACGCGATTGGCGATGGCTCGATACTCGGATTCGAGCGCCCCTCCGGCAAACGCCAGGATGTCGTGCGTCATCGCCGGCGACAGGTGTTTCAAGACGTGAAGGAACGTGGTCTCGACGCCGCCGGCGGCGAGCGTCTCGAGCACATGGAGCACGCGCATCAACGTGACATGGTGGCGGCGGCCCGCGACGGGCGCCTGAAGAGGCGCGCCAGGTGAGCCGGCAGATACAGGCCAATGGCCATCACCGTCAGGGCGGCCATCGACCGAAGCGCGGTCCGCAGTTCGCGGGTGACGAGCGACGCGGTGTCACGCCGGATGAGCGTACCGTCCGGCGTGATGGCTTCGAACCCTCGCGGCGACAGCAGCAGGGCCGTGCGGTCGACATTGGCGCGGTCAGCCCCTGACGGATCCTGCCACAGCACGGCCACGCGATCGTAGCCGCGGAGCCACAACCGCAGGGGCACCCGGCTCCGCAGGAACGGCCACGCGTCGAACTGGGGTCGAGTCCGGTAGATCAACAAGTCCGACTCCGGCACACCGGCCTGCCGCAGCGAGGCTTCGGCGGCGGGTGTAGTGACGATGGTCACCTGACAGCCTGGGTAGGCCGCCCGCAGCGCGGCGATCGCCACGCCCACGTGCCGGCCCGACCGGATCAGCACCACACGTTCAGGCGGCGAGGTCATCGCGCACCTCCGCCCGGGCATCCAGCACCGCGGTCGCCCAGCCCTCGAAGGCGAACAGCGTCCACACTTGCCGCCAAATCGCGTCGTCTCCCGCGTAGAAGCGGTCGACGAGGGCCGGCGCGGCCACGGGATCGAAGACGCCTCGACGGCGGATGCGATCCGGGCTGAGCAGGTCGCGCACCATCGGGGCCAGCGACCGCCGCATCCAGACGTTGTAGGGAAGCCCGAAGCCCATCTTCGGACGGAAGAGCACCGCGTCGGGGAGCAGGTCTCGCAGCGCCTGTTTGAGCACCCACTTGCCGATGCCGTCGCGCACCTTCATCTCCACCGGAATGCGCGCCATGGCTTCGGTGTAGCGCGGGTCGAGAAACGGCACGCGGACCTCGAGCGAGTGGGCCATCGACATGGCATCGATGTCCCGCAGCAAGACGTACGACAGGTAGGCACGCTGTTCCAGCCGGGAGATCCACTCCCCGGGCCGTGCCGGGTCCGGCGCCACGTCGGCGCGCAGAAAGGCCGTGGGACGCATGAACGGGCCGTGGCGCGCCTTGAGCGCGGCGGCCATCATCCCATCGCGCGCCGCCTCCTCGAAGATGCCGATGACACGCGGGCTGACGAACTCGGCATCGAGCAGTGCGAAGGTCCGCGCCGCCTGCTTCAGCCGGGCGGCGCCGGGCCAGAGGCCGGCGTCCGGCATTCGCTCGAGCCATCCCGCAACGCGCCGGACGTATCCGGCCGGCAGGTTGGCCAGCGGTGAGGCAAGCGTCGACGCCTCGAGCAACGCGCGGTCGCGGTCGTAGCCGAGGAATAACTCATCGCCGCCGGTGCCCGAGAGGGCCACGGTCACGTGCCGGGCGGCGGCGTAGGACACCCAGTACGAGTTGATCCCATCCGAGGTCGGTTGATCCATGGCCGCGAACGTGTGGGGCAGCGCGTCCCGGAACATCGACTCCGACAGCACGATCTGGTGGTGGTCGGTGCCGTAGCGTTCGGCGACCAGGCGCGCCCACGGCCACTCGGTGAGGATGGCTTCGTCTTTCCCCTCGAATCCCACCGAGAAGGTCTTGAGCGGATGGGTCACGTGCTCGGAGGCGAGCGCGACAAGCGCGCTCGAATCGACGCCGCCCGAGAGAAAGACACCGAGCGGCCGTTCCGACATCATCTGGCGGCGCACGGCGTCGCGAAGACCGCCAAGCGCAAGGGCCTTCGCCTCGTCCACCGATTGCACCGGATCGTCCGGGTGAGTCGGCGGCCGCCAGTAGGCCCGAATCGCCGGGTTGCCGCCCTCGTGGATCAGGACGCGGCCCGGCGGCAGCATTCTGACCTGTCGCAGAATCGACAACGGTGGTGGCACCGCTTGGTACAAGAGGTACTGACCGGCCGCCTCGGAATCGAGGTCGCGCGACACCAGGCCGCTGGCGAGCATTGACTTCAGCTCCGAGGCAAAGAGGAATGACGCCCCGGTCTGGCTCCAGTAGAGCGGCTTCACGCCGTGGTGGTCGCGCGCCAGGACCAAGCGCCGGGCCCGACTGTCCCACAATCCGAACGCGAAGATGCCGTTCAGGCGGTCGACGAACGTCGTCCCCTGCTCTTCGTAGAGGTGCAGGATGACTTCGCCGTCACTCTTGGTCCGGAAACGGTGGCCGCGCGCTTCAAGCTCCGCCCGCAGTTCGGCGTGGTTGTAGATCTCGCCGTTGAAGACGAGGCGCAGCGAGCCGTCTTCGTTGGTCAGGGGTTGATGGCCGCCGGCGACGTCGATGATCGACAGGCGGCGGAAGCCGAGGGCCACGTGCTCGTCGACATGGAAGCCGTCGTCATCGGGGCCGCGATGCACCATGGCCGCGGCCATCCGGCCGACCACCGCCCGATCCGGGCG
>CAYHCX010000017.1:0-57345 GCA_964355095.1 uncultured Acidobacterium sp. | reverse complement strand
ATGATCTCCTGGTGGCCCTGCCAGATAAAGTCCCAGTCGATCGACGAGATGCAGATGATGTCGTGGCGGTGGGTCATGCCTTCGCGAGCAGATCGGTGTAGGCGTCCAGCCAGCCCTCGGCAATCTTCTGCATGTCGTAGCGAGCTTCAACGACACGCCGCGCATCGGCGCCGCGTTGCGCAGCCAGTGCCGGGTCTCCCAGAACCTCCGCAATGGCGGCGGCGAAGCCGGCGACATCACCCGGGACCACTAACCGGCCGGTCACGCCATCCTCGATCAGGACGTCCGTTGACCCCGCCAGCCGCGAAGCCACGATCGGCAGACCGGACGACATCGCCTCGATCAGCACGTTGGGCCAGCCTTCGCGCAGCGACGGCATCACCAGGATGTCGGCTGCCTGATAGAAGCGCTCGATCTGGTGAGTCGGCTCGACAAACACCACGCCATCGGCACGGCCCCGTCGGGTCAGGTCTTCGCGCATGCGATCGGCGAGCCGGTCGCCAAGCTCGAAGAGCGACGGATTGGTCGCGCCGACAAACACCAGCGTTGACGCGGTTGCGGCGTCTGATTGTAGGGAGTGCCAGGCATCGAGCAGCACGTGCGGCTGTTTGTCTTCGCTGAGCACACCGACGAACAACACCATCGGCCGGTCCATTGGCAGTCCCAGGACTGCACGCATTGCGCGCCGCGCACCGAGCGACGCCGGAACAAATCGGGCCGTATCGACGCCGTTCGGTACAACGCGAATCCGATCCGGAGGCAGCCCGGCCTGGAGATACGACGCGTGAAGACCGGGACTCACGCTCAAGTAACGGTTCGCCGTGGTAAAAGACCACCAGGCCAACCGACCCTGGTTCGCGATGGCGAGGGGCTCGTCATGACGCGACGTTTGCAGGTGCAGCAGCGTCGGCCGGTGAAACAACCTGGCGGCGATCGACGCGAGGATGTTTTTCGATGAAAAACCCTGCAGGTGAACAACGTCCGCGGCAGGCACGAGGCGGCAGAGTGCCGAGAACAGTCTTAATGCCGCGACCAGCCTGGACCAGCGGCTCGCGATGTCGATGTGAACGCGCGTGACCTGCACCAAGTCGATTAGCTCGGCCGGCGCCAGACCAGGACTCGTGCTGGTCGTCAGCACGCGGAAGTGAGCGCGGCCCGCAAGCAGTCGAGCGGCCGCCTGCGATTGTAGTCCGCCACTGCTGAATTCCGGCCAATAGGCGCCGCAGATCATCAGGATGTGAGGCGCTGTCACGGCAGCGCGTTCACCAGCCGGTAATAGGCGCGCCCGTACATCTCCCGAACGGCTTCCTGCGAATTGCGGAGCGCGTTGGGACTGGGCATGACGGTCAGGAAACCGATACCACCCGATCCGCGGCCGAAAAAATCAACGGGGAACGGCAGGACCTCGAGGTTGTGGCTCTCGAACTGCCGTTGTGCACGCTGCATGTGAAGGCGGACGTCACCAGCAGCACCCGCGCCCGGGCCAACCCGCGGTCGTTGAGCAGCTTCGACACCGCCGTCGCCTCCTCGGCGGGTGTTGAGCACCAGGCCGGTCGTGGCAATGCGCTCCTCGGCCACGCCCAACCGCAAGGCGTAGCTCTTCATGACATCGCCTTCCAGCGCCACTCTAGGATTCATCGACACAACGCCGCCAGTCAGAACCAGCAGTGGAGCTTTGCCGGCTTGCAATAGGTCGACGCCTCCGAAAAAGCGGTCGGGATCGCCTTGCCGGACTCTCCGACGCCTCCGGCAAACACGACGATCGCGTCGGCCGGTTGCGGCGGGTGGGCGACTCGTAGCGGCGAGGCCAGCCACCAAATCAGCGGCGTCTGGAAGAGAAGCACATACACAACATCACGGCGAGCACCGCCTGCGCGGTGCGGCGTCGTGCCACCGAATACAGCGCGCGCAGACCCGCTTCCCACCCGCGCGCGCCGGCGTCCCTGGCGTCAACCGCGGGGTCAATGAGCGCGAACATCGCGCGAATGCGCTGATCCCAGCCGTTCGCGCGCGCGGCATCGCGGCGTCTCGAGATTTCCTCCGCCGTCGCCGGTACAAGGGCGGCACGAATCGCGGCCGCGAAACCCGCCGCGTCGGTGCCAGTGCGAATCAGATCGCCGTGCTCGCGGTTGAATCGCCTGACTTCGGCGAGATCCGTCGCGACCACCGGCTTGCCCAGCACCAGGTACTCGTTCATCTTCGCCGGGTAGACGTTCGCCGTGTAGGAGCTGATGCGATACGGCACGAGCCCGCCATCAAACCCGTTGATGTAACGCGGCACCTCGGCGTGCGGGCGCTGGCCGAACAGATGCACGTTCGGGAGCGCGGCGAGTTTCGAAATGTCGACTTGCGCGGGACCAATCAGCGCGAACGACACGTCAGGCAGCTGTGTGGCGGCCGCCTCGAGCAGTTCCTGATCGACCCACTGATGGAGACCGCCCACATAACCCGCGACCGGCCGCGGCAACGCCTGCAGATCGTCCGGCACGGCCAGGTGATCACGTTCGAACGCTTCGAGGCTGACGCCCGATGGAAAGAGGTGAACCCGCTGCGAGTAGCGGCTGGCACGCACGCGCAGTTCCTCGGAGGTCACGAACACGAGATCGGCGTCGCGGAACAGCCGTTCCTCGCTGCTGACAATCCGTTTCGCCTCTGTCGAGCTCGCCGAAAATCGTCCACGCAGTGATAGATCGTCAGGGCCGGGTCGAGGTGATCGATGACATCGCGGGCGAGCGGTGTCGGCAGGAACGTCCAGACGATTGGCCGGGCCACGCCGGTGGCGCGCATCCACCGGGTCAGGCTGCGCATCAGCACCACCCGGTTGATCCAGCGCGCCATGCGCGAGTATCGCAGCGGCACCACGAGCGGCGACAGCACGAACAGGTTGAGCCGCTCTTCGCGGAAACCTTTGGTGCCTCGCCACCAGTTCATCAGGCACGCGCGGATGCGGCCGGCGTCGCTGACCCGAATCTGACGGACGCCCGTGTTCTCGATGAACAAGACCCGATGCCCGTCCGCCGCAAGGCGCGACATGATCTCCTGGTGACCCTGCCAGATGAAGTCCCAGTCGATCGACGAGATGCAGATGATGTCGTGGCGATGGGTCATCAACAGGCGATTCAGTTAGCGGGCGGTAGCCAGCTCGCGGTACGTGGCGAGCCATTCTTCGGCCACGTGAGCGATGGTGAAACGTTGGAGAATCGCTCTCCGGGCGGCTTCACCCATGCGGGCCGCAGCCGGCAGATCGCCGACGACATCAGCGAGGGCTGCGGCCAGCGCACGGACGTCTCCCGGTGGAACCAGTCGTCCTGTAACACCGTCCTTGATGATATCGTCGGTCGAGCCTGGCAGGAGCGACGCGAGACAGGGAAGCGCGCAGGCCATCCCCTCGAGCAGCACGATCGGCAGACCCTCCCGTGCCGACGGCATCACGAGGACGTCGGCGGCGCGAAAGTAATCTTCGACTTGCGGTGTCGGCTCGCGAAAGAAGACCGAACCGCCAAGGCCGGCAGCCGCCACCACCGCCGCCTGCATGCGGTCGACGAGCCGCCCTTCGAGCTCGAACAGCGTTGGATTGGTCGCTCCCACGAACACGAGCGTCGACCCGGCACGCCGCTCCGTGGAGAGGGATATCCAGGCGTCGAGCAGCACGTCCGGTTGTTTGTCCGGCCTCATGACGCCGACAAACAGAACGATAGGCCTCGTCTCAGGCAAGGCGAGCGCGCGCCGGAGACTCACCGTTACCTCTGCGGCGGCCGGAGCAAACCGCGCCGGATCGACGCCGTTGGGTACGAGGCGAACCCGATCGGACGCCAGCCCCGCACTCAGGTAGGCGTCGCGAAGGTTCCGGCTGACGCTGAGATAGCGATCGGCCGAACGGAACGCCCACCACGCCAGGCGGCCCTTTGCCTTCACCGTCGCCGCCTCGTCGTGTCTGGCGGTCTGCAGATGCAGAAACAGAGGCCGCCGGCAGAACTTGGCGATGGCGGCAATCAGAATGTTCTTGCCCGAATATCCCTGCACGTGCACCACGTCGATCCGCGGCACCAGGTTGATCAATTCGGCGAGCATGGCAATCGCTGCGCGCCCACGCGACGCCAGGCTGGCGACATCGAGGTAAATGCGCGAAACGGCCACGCCCTCGACACGGCTTCGAGCGCTGAGCTGCGCATCGGTAGAAGTGGTCAGGACACGGAGATCAGCCCGGCCGCGCAGGGTGGCGGCCACGGCCTGCGTCTGCAGGCCGCCGGCGCTGAATTCCGGCGCATAGGCGCCGGTCGCAACCAGCACTTTGATCATCCGGCCGGCCGGCGGCCACCAGGCAGGCGACCGGCGCAAGTTTCGAAGACCAATGTTCGGATCAGGAACCCACCATCGCGTAATACGCGCGCCCGTACAACTCGCGGATCGCCACGTGCGTACGGCTGAACGCGCCGGCGTCGGGAACCAGATCGAGCAAGTGCACGCCGCGTGATTGCGCGCGGAAATCGACGGGAAACTCGAACACCTCGAGAGCGGCGCGCCGGAACAGGCCCGTCGCTCTCGGCATGTGAAAGGCCGAGGTCACGAGGATAATCTTCGGGGACACGACACCGCGCTTCTTGAGATCGGCGCCGACCGCGCCGGCTTCTTGTTCGGTATTGGCGACACGGCCAGTGGTCATGATCGCCGACGCCGGCACGCCCAACTCCTGCGCCAGACCCGCCAGCACGTCACCTTCGAGCGGAACGTCAGGAAACACCGGCGACCACCCGCCAGTGAAGACCAGCAGCGGCGCTCGGCCGGCGCGATACAGATCGAGGCCGGCGAAGAATCGATCGGGATCCGACCACTCGCTCACCCGGGCCGGCCCGGGCGCCAGCGACCGGCCGGTACTGAGCACCACGACCGCGTCGGCGGTTGGCACTGCCGATGCGGCCAGCCGCACCGCGTCGCCCTCGATGGCGCTGAGCGCGGCGTTGCTGACGAGCGGCGTGCTGCTGACATACAGGATACCAGCCGCCGCAATCCCCATCCAGCGTTTGCGGAATATCACGCTGAGAACTACCAGCACAATCGCGACACCCAGCGGGAGTACGAAGAGCGGCAGGATCTTGCTGACTGAATACATCATCGCTAGCGGTCGGACGTGCCCGGCAGACTACAGAATCTTCGAGATGGTCGCGCCGCCGGACATGGCCGCGTCGACTTCGGATCGGCTGCGCGCCACGATTAGGGCAACATCGGAATCGAGAACCTCGTCGTGAAAAGGCCGGGACGGAAACGGATCACGGTGGGTCGACACGCGCGAGTCGCGAATTAGGACTCGACTCAGGGTCTTCAGCAGGATCGACAAGTCGAGCGCCAGCGAGAAGTGTTTCAAGTAGTAGAGGTCGTAATGCTGCTTCTCGATGGAGTCGGCCGCGTCATTGGTGGCGCGGAAATACACCTGGGCCCAGCCGGTCAGACCGGGCGGGACCAGATGCCGCACGTGATAATTCGCCACGGAGAGTTCAAGGATTTCGACCTCGCGAATCCATTCCGGCCTCGGGCCGACCAGCGACATGTCGCCGCGCAACACGTTCCAGAGCTGGGGCAGCTCATCGAGCCGGAAGCGACGCAACCAGCGGCCAAGTGTGGTCGCGCGCGGATCGCCGGCGCCGGCCTCTTTGGCGAAGGGCCCCTGCGCATCAGCGCCAGGTTTCATCGTCTGGAACTTGCGGAGAGTGAAGCGGCCGCCAAGATAGCCAACCCGTTCTTGCGCGTAGAACGGCGGGATGCGGTCGACCACGAGGATCAACAGAGCCGTGACCGCCATGACGGGCGCGGTCGCCAGCAGAAGCACGCTCGCAATCAACACGTCGACGACGCGCTTGGCGCGGAAATACAAGCTCCCGTGACGGGACAGCACGTGATTGATCAACCAGCCGAGGTCGTTGGCGTGGCTCGACGAGACTTTGCCGAATACCGACTCGTAGAATTCGTCGAGGCTGGCAATGGGCACGCCGAGACTGATCGCCTGCGCCAGGCTCGCGCGGACCAACCGTGAATCCTTGGGCTGCCATTCGCTGTCGACGACGAGGAGATCGACGTCCCGGCTGACATGATCGGCGACGTTGAGCTTCTGCAAGCACCATTCGGAGGAGCCGCTCAGATACCGGTGATGCACGTCGTCCGCAAGCATCACAATTCGCAGGTCGAGCAAGTTGAAACGGAAGATCGTCAGCACCGCGCGGCGCCAGGCGAGAATCCCGATGTGGCCGATGATCACCGTGCTGATCAGGATGGTCTTCGGTGTGAAATCGATTGGCAGGTAGTTTGGCAGGAGGTAGATGTAGGTGATGCCAACCGTCCAACAGACCACTGCCGACAACACCAGGCCGCCGACCAGTTGGACGAAGTCCCGGACGATGCGGAGTTCGTAAAGACCGGCGGTGTACAACACGCCAATCCAGGTTGCGAAGATCGGCAGGAACGACAGGACGTTCGGTTCCTTGACCTCGGAGCGCCACGACATCGATAGCAGCATCGCGGCGCTGAAGATGGCGACGTCGCCAATCAGCGGCACAACTTTCTGTATCAATCGGATGCGCGACAGTGGCCTCATTGCATCTACCTGAGTGCTGAGCTCGGCCTCGTGGCAGCGCCCCTCAATGCTTCGTCGACGTCAAGACGCGCTCAAAATGATCGACGGCCCGCGACAAGTCGAAATGCTCGCCGGCGTAGCGGCGTCCCGCAGCTCCCATGCGACGGCGAAGGTCGGGGTCGAGCCGCATTATCGTCATCGCGTCCAGGAGGGCGGTTCCATCCCCTGGAGCGCTCACGACACCGCAGGCCGACTCCTCAACGACCATTGCCGCCGCCGAAGAGGAAGGCACGATCGCTAATACCGGTCGGGCAGCCGCCATAATACTCTGAAGCTTGCCGGGAATCGCGGGTGATTTGAGGTCCGCCGAGAGGGCCAGCAGGCAGATATCCGAAGCTTTCAGCGCATCAAAATAGCAGTCCCTGGGCAGCGTTGAAAGGAAGCGCAGATTTGCGAGACCTTGCGCTTCCGCCTTCCAGCGGTTGAGTTGCGGCCCCTCGCCGATGACCAGGAAGACTAACTGACGGTCATCTCGAGCCTGCCTGGCCGCCTCGATGACCGCCGACAGATCCTGAGCCAGGCCGAGCAGACCCGCATAGGACACCACAAACGCTCCGGGATCCAGCCCAATCGAGCGCCGGAATGCCTCGCCGCCGGTCGCATCCGGCGAGGCGGTCTCGACCCAGTTGTAAACCAGAGAAACTTTGTCGGGCTGTAGGCCCATAGACGAGATCAGGTAGGTCGCGCTCTCAGGGGCGGGCACGATTAACGCCCGTGCATGTTTGTAGACGAAGCGCTCGAGCCGGCGTGCCAGCGCGATCAGCGCCGGTGAACGCAACCGGCCCAACTCGATCGCGGTCCGCGGATACAAATCGTGAAGGTTGATCACGACGGGCAGCCCCAGCAGATCGCACGCCGCGCAGGCGCCGGCAAGCATCAACGGGGGCGAGTACACGAGGACCACGTCCGGGCGGCGAAAAAACGCCAGTCGGAGGAAGACGCGAACGGCGAACAGCGCATGATCGACACCGCGCAACCAAGTCGCGCGCGGCTCGCCTAGAGGGCTCGACAATCGTGTCACCGACACGCCCTCCCGAATTTCGCGCCGCGGCGGCGGTCCCGACGCACCCGGCAGGTTTTCGACTGGATACTTCGCGAGGACCCGAACGTCGTGCCCTCGCGCCGCCAGCGAACGCGCGAGGTCTTCAAAGAGATGCGCGGCGGAGCGAGCCTCCGGGGCGTACCGATCGACAACCAGAGTCACTCTCATTGCATGACGGGCAAGGGGCGGGCAGGCTGACCGGCCGTGTCGCCGGACCGCTCGGTCCTCGCGTTAGACGCCTTTGTCCTCGCGTTACACGCCCTTATGGATCCGCAGGGCCACACCTTCCCCGGTCGGAAACCCGAAGAAGGAATCGAGGTTATCGATGCGGGCCGGCGGCGGCTGCAGCCCCTCAACGAGGGCCCGGAATTCCGTCCGGCTTGGATAGTGTTGATAGTGCTTCGCGAACATGTCGTGCGTATTCACGTAGGTCTGGTATCGCGTTCGGGCCCAACGGTCGGGTCCCGGAAATACCGGACCGCACGTCGCGCTGTAACTGAGGATCAACAGGCGGCCGAGAACCGGAATCGGCACCAGGTGCGACATCAGCCACGAATACGCCCAGACTACTTTCCCCGGCATGCTGCTGAGGGTCCCTCGCAACGCGCGGAACCACTGCCATCGCAACCAGCGCAGCATCCCTGGCTCGTCGTTGGCCATGTAGCAGGTCAACACGAACTCGCCGCCGGGGCGCACGACGGTCCAGAGCGCCTGGGCCGTCTCCTTCACCGACTTGGTGTGCTGAATCACGTTCTGACAGACCACCAGGTCGCCTCCCGCATTCGGCGCAAACGGCGGTTTCGAAATGTCGCACTGCACGATCTCGGCGTTCGGCAAGTCGCGCAGATTCTGGCGAATATTGCCGTCGACGGAATGACTCAGCTCGAGGGCCCAGAGGTGCTCGGCGCCGTACTCGACCATCCACTTGCTGATGGCGCCGCTGCCGGAGCCGCAGTCCAGAATGTCTTTGCCCTTGAAGACATCGGTGCCTTCGTTGCCGAAGGTGTTCTTGACGTAGTACTCAAGCCAATGCCGCTTGAACATCGTCCAGTTGAAAAAATTCCACTGGTCGCCGAACGTCGTCACTGAGGGGTCGTTGCCCGCGAATCGCGGGATGCCACGCACGATGGGATAGCTATGACCCTTCGGGCACTGCAATTCATCACCAACTCGTGTGAGCAGGTGGTGGTGTTCCGGACAGGCAAGTTGTGAAAGTGACTCGGACATGGAGGTCTGGACATCCTCGGGCTCCGGTCGCGAAAGCGCCGGTACACACGGCACTTCTCAGACGCGACCGGCAGCGGTTGGGGTTCGCTTAGCGTGGGTCCGCAGCTACGTGATCGTTGGAACCGCCCAGGGCCACCGGCGCGGCAGCCCATTTGATCGCGCGCATCCGCTTCCGCTGCTCTTCGACGTCGGCCATCGAGCTGTCGTCCTGCTGGCCCGAATGCGCCACCACGTTGAAGTTCGCGCGCAGATACTGGCGGCTTTCCCTGAGAATCTTGGCGAGATCCTCAGGGGACGACGCCTGATCCTGATACTTCCACGCCGGCAGGTCGGGGCTCAACTCGATTGTGTACGTGGCGATCTCATCGAAATAGGTGCCGGCGAAGTCGAGCGACGCTTTCCGCTCTTCAGGCGTCTCGGTCGGCCATCCCAGAATCAGGTCGGTACGGAGCACGGCGCGTCGATTCGCGGCCCGCACCTGGGTCATGAAGGTGCCGACCTCTTCGGTATGATTCTTCCGCTTCATCATCGCGAGCAGCCGCGTCGACGTCGACTGACACGGCACCTGAATATCCGAGACCCGCGTGTTCTGCAGCAGCGGCAGCAGTTCGTCGTAATACTTATGGACCCCTTCGGGATTGAACTGCGCGACATGGATCTCATACGCGTCGCTCAACTCGAGGATCGCCTTCAGCAGCTTCGGGTACGAAGAGCCGACTTCGATCCCGTAAAGGGCGGTCTCCATTCCCATCAGGTTGATGACGCGCACGTCCTCTTTCACGCACTGCTCGACTTGCGCGAGGATGTCGTCCATCGAGCGGCTACGGCGCGGGCCGAGGCCGGGCTTGTGGGTGCAGAACGAACAGCTGAACGAGCACCCTTCCGAAATGTTGATGAAGCGCTTCGACAGGTTGTAGTCGCGATAGTCTTCTCGGCGGCGGAACACCGACTGCGCTGGGATTTGCTCGAGGCGCGTCTTGAACTCCGGGAACAACGGCTCGAGGCCTGCGAACGACAACGGGCCGTCACTCTTGGTCCGGACCGTCGGACCGGTAAAGCGCGCCGCGACCTTGCCCGCGTGGGAATCCACCACGCAGCCCATCACAATCATCTTCTCGTGGAACTCGGCGTCGAGCTGGGCGATGCGTTCGTACGACCGCTCTTCGAGCAGGGACCAACCGTTGCACGTCATGCACAGAATCTTGTCCGCCTCAGCCGGCGTCTCGACGACCAACGCATCGTTGGCCTCGAGCCAGCGCTGGACGCGAGCCAGATTCAATTTCTGGGTTGTGCACATGTCGTCTTCGGTGATGAAGACTTTCATCTAATCGACCCAATCCGATCCACACGATTTTGCGAATTTCGCCGCGGCGGCCGCGACAACTTCAATTATATTAACACTTTAGCATATCATCAGAGGTTCAAGCGCGTCAAGAGTCGTCGGCTCGAGACCCGCACGGCGCGGACGGTCTCGGGTTCGACCAGCCACCACGATCCGGCCACAAAAGCCACGGAACCGAGCACATACGCCGTCACCAGCCGCGGCCACGAGTACACCCCTCCCGCCGCCACCAAACCCCAGGCGACGCCGTAGACCGCGGCGCCCCACCCGCCGCTTCGGCCCAGGTGCCGGAACCAGCTGAGATAGGAAATGTGCAGGCATTCCGCGCAGATGCGCCGCAACGCATAGGCGTAAGCAAAGACATGGTACGCTACCCACGACAATCCCGCCCCGCGCAGCCCGTCGTAGTAGACCAGCCATAGCGTCACCGGCAGGACTACGAACAACGCCAGGAAATTCGACCGCGCGGAAATATCCGGCCGTCCAACCGCGAGCGATAACATGTACGGGATGGTCAACACGTTGTTCATGTAGAAGCCCATCGCCAGGAACACGGTCGGCAGGAACAACAGGTGTGCGATGTCGGCGTTGAAGATGAACGTAAACAGCGGCAACGACGCAAAAATGACCGCCGCAAAGATCGGCAGCGCCGTGAAACACACCAGGTCCTGGAACTTCCGGTACGCCGCCAGCAGTCCGCCGCCACCGCTGGCCGACTCGGCGGAGAACACGGGAAAGCCCGCCTGCGAGATCGCGCCGGTCACAAATGACGCGCGTGTCAGGAGGCCGTAAGACACGCTGTAATACCCGAGGGTGCCGAGCGGCAGCAGCTTGCTGATCGCCAGCTTGTCGGCCTGGGTATGAATCATCGACAAGACGGAGATGGCCATCATGCTCGTCGAGAACTGCAGATTCCGGCTGACGACCGATCGTGAATAGCCCGGCACCAGCGCGGCAACGGGCACGAAGCGGGACGCCACGCAGATATATGCCAGGACGCCGGCCGCGAATGTCGCCGTCAACCAGGTGGCGACGTGGACCAGCCCACCGCCGGCGGCCAGAATGCCGATGATCCCGACCTGTTGAACCACTGCGGTTGCCGGATCGACCACGTTGTTGACGTCCATGCGCTGCAGGCCGCGAAACAGGCTGACATACAGCGACCGCGGCAAGCCAAGCAGCGCGCCAATCCCGAGGATCCGAAGCGTCAGCGTCGCTGTCGGCTGGTCGAGCGACGTCAGCACGATCCAGCGCTGCACCAGCAGCGGCGCGACCAGCCAGACGATGGTGATGAGCACCAGGTAGGCGCTCCAGAAGAACAGCGACGTGGTCCGCAGCAGGTCATGGACGTAGAGCGGCTCGCGCTCCAGATGGCCGGAGACCTCACGCGTGGTCGCGGCGCTAATCCCCATTTCCAGCAGCGCGCTCAGCACGGCGCTCATCGTCAGCGAAAAAAAGATCACGCCGACCGCGTCGTCGCCGAGCCGCACGAACACGTACTTCAACGCAAGAAAACTCACGCCGACCAGCATCGACTGGCCGGCGAGGTTGAAAAGGATGTTGTTGGCGCTGCGCGAACGACTCACGCTAGCGGATGCGTTTCACGAATGCCTGGGGCCAGTAGGTGACGACGTGGACGGTGACCGTACCTTCGTTGAACGGGATCGGCGGATCTTCGAGCACGAAATCGGGATGGTCCCGCACGAACTCGATCGCCGCGACCGTCGGGTTATTGGTCGCCCAATCCGGGCTCGATCGCGGCGCGCCCACCATGTCTTTCTGAATGCCGTCCATCGCGACGATGTAGGAGCCGACGCTGACGAGCGGTGCGTAGAGCTCGAGCTCGGCGCGAACATGGTCGCGCGTATGGCGGCCGTCGAGGAGAAACAGTGTGCGGTCGCCGGGCGCCAGCTGGGCGCGAATCTGGTCCGACGCCGCGGCGCTGATCGAGTCACCCTCGATCAGGGTGATCCATTTGAACATCGGATGCGCTTCGATGGCGGCGCGGTTATGGGGACGGATCTCGATGTCGACGCCGACGACGCGGCCGCGGTCCATCGCCTTGCACAGACTCGCCAAGAACACGAGCGAGCCGCCGTGCGCCACGCCAATGTCAACGATGACGTCTGGCTGGACGGCGTAGACGATCTCCTGGAGCCGAATCATGTCGTCCGGCAACTGGATGATTGGCCGGCCGAGCCAGGTAAAGCTGTAGACGTACTTGGTGTCCCAGCCCGCGCGGATGTAGGCCTTGGCGATCGCCGCGAACGCGTCGGGCGATCCAATTGGGAGGATCTGCTCGCGGCCGTTGTCGTCGACCACGACGCGCCCCGCGTCCAGATCAATTGTCAGTTTCATCGAGTCCGGTTACGGCTTTCGGCCGGCGAAAAAGAACATGTTCGGATTGAGCGCCCCTTCGCTCACCATCAGGCGCTCGTATTGAGCGATGAAGGTCGCGAGATCGTGCACCACCTGTTCGGGCCCGCGCAGGCCGCCAACCAGCCGGTAGATGAATGAGCATCCGGGCCGGAACGCCACTTCGGTCAGGCGCGATCGCAACGCGGCCAGGATCTGCTCGCCGTCGGCCGACAGGTCGTGAGGCGACTGCCCGCCCGGTTCGTTCTTGTCGCGCTCGGTCATATACTCCGTGCGGACATCGTCGATGTAGGTGCTGAGCGCCGCTTCGCTGCGAGTCGCCTCACCCGGTTCCGACGGGTCGAACCAGAGACCGGCAATCGACATCAGTCCGCGGATCAACGCCACTTGCGCGGCGTCCTTCCGCTCGAATCGATCGTGGCACGGCTCGTAGCAAATCAGATGGCCGCCCGGAGCCAGCATCGAAACCGATTTGTCGACGGCTGCCTGCACGTCGCTGAGGTGATGCATCGACACGCAGAACATCACCACGTCGTACCGCCCCTCCACCGCCTCGAAAGGCATGGCGTGATATTCCAGCGACCCGAACCCGGCCTTGTACGGATTGTCTGTGAGCACCTCGCGCGCCGTCGTGATGCACGCCTCAGAAATGTCAATGGCCGTCACATGGTAGCCGTTGCGGGCGAACTCCAGCGACATGTAACCGGCGCCGCAGCCGACGTCGAGAATCCGCGCGCCGGGACCGACGTGGGTCTTGAGCAGTTCGAGAATGCCGTCGACGATCCAGCCGAGGTAAAGCTTGATGAAATGCGGTTCGCGCCAGAAGCTCTTGTAAAAGTAATCGCACTTCACGGCGCGGCGGAGATCGGCGACATAACCCGATTCGACGCGCGTCGAAATGCGCTGATCGAAGGCTTGCGCTTCTTCCTCGAGATACTGCTTGTCGGTCTTCATGTGGGTCCTCTCGGCGTCAGACGACGATGCCGGAAAAATCGCCGCCGACCAGTGGATGGCGCTGGTCGCGATCGGAGACGTCCGACACTGGCAGCGGCCACTGAATGCCGACCGCCGGATCGTCGTAGCGCACGGCCTGTTCGTGCGGCGGGCTGTACGGCGCCGTGTGAAAGTAGACCAGTTCGCTGTCCGGCTCGAGCACTTGAAAGCCATGCGCACAGCCTTCGGGCACAAACATCGTGCGCCGGTTGTCGGCATTGAGCACCGCCCCGTACCATTTCAACAACGTCGGCGAACCGGCGCGCAGGTCGATGATCACGTCAAAGACGGCGCCGTGAATGCACCGCACCAGTTTGATTTCCGCATGAGGGGGCAACTGGTAGTGCATGCCACGGATCGCGCCTCGCGCGTGCGTGATCGAATGGTTCGACTGGATCACCCTTCGGCCCGGCCCGAGCTGCTCGAGAACCTCGACCGAGAACGTCCGCGCGAAGGAGCCTCGATGGTCCGCCGAGCCTGGAAAGGTCACGAGCGCCGCGCCGGCAATCGGTGCGGTCTCGACCGTCACTGTCCGGCCCACCGCAGCGCCGGGTCAATCTGGCGTTGCTGTTGCAGCCACTGAATCTGCTTGAGCCGCGTATAGAGGCGATGGTCGAAGAGCCCGGCCGTCAGCGGAATGTTCGCGTAGGCCCGATGGATATCGTCCACGCCCTGGTTGAGGCTCACCTCCGGCGCGAACTGCAGGCGCTCTTTGAGTTTGCCGAAGCCGACGCGGTAGTCGCGGGTATCGCCGGCATTCTGCTGGGCGACGGTGATCGCGCACGCCGGGTACGCCTGCTGCCGGATCCGCTCGGCGATCGTCTTCACTTGATAGTTCTCGTGATCGTCGCCAACGTTGAACGCCTGGTTATGGATCGCGGATTGGTCTTGCCTCAGGACGGCGATACACGCGGCACTGATGTCGCGAATGTGCACGAGCGGCCGCCACGGGGTGCCGTCGCCCATGATGCGAATCGCGCCCTCGGTGTGCGCGAAACCGGCGAGGCTGTTGACCACCAGATCGAACCGCATCCGCGGCGAGACGCCGTAGGCGGTCGCATTCCTCATGAACGTCGGGCTGAAAGTGTCGGTCGCCAGCTGCCCAATCGCCTCCTCGGCCATCACCTTTGATCGACCGTAGGCGGTCTGGGGATTGGCGGCATCGCTCTCGATGAGCACTTTGCTCGACAAGCCATAGAGCGAGCACGAGCTCGCGAAAATGAAGCGGCGGACGCCGGCCGACCGCGCCGCCTTTGCGATGCGGACCGATCCGGTGAAGTTGATGTCGTAGGTCAGCGCCTCGTCGAGATGTCCCAGCGGATCGTTGCTGAGCGCTGCCAGGTGAATCACGGCGTCGAAGCCGTCCAGATCCTTCGCGGTCACATCGCGAACGTCCTTGGCGATCACCGGATAGCCGCGCGTCGCGTCACCGGTGAGATTGCCGTCGGCGTAGAAGCCGACGTCGAGCCCGGCCACCTCGAACTGCTCGGCGAGGAGCATCGGCACCATCACCGAGCCGATATAGCCTTCGGAACCAGTTACCAGAACTCTCGAGATCATGGGATGCTCACGCCAGCACTTCCAGCGTCGGAATCGGCACGACGAAGCGTCCGCCCCACTCGCGCACGTACGACATTTGCTCGCAGATTTCGTCCTTGAGATTCCACGGCAGGATCAGGAGGTAATCAGGACGCGTTTCGCGGATGCGTTCGGGCGCGAAGATCGGGATGCGCGTGCCCGGCAGGAAGCGCCCCTGTTTGTGAGGGCTGCGGTCGGTCGTGTAATCGACGAAATCGGTGCCGACGCCGCAGTAATTGAGCAACGTGTTGCCCTTCGCCGGCGCGCCGTAGCCAACCACGGTCTTGCCCTCTTGCTTCGCCTGGATGAGGAACTGCAGCAACCCGCGCTTCACCGTCTTGACCTGCTCGGTGAACGACGCATATGCCGCCGGCGTCGCCAGCCCGTTCGCGCGCTCCACGTCCTTGAGTCGCGCCACCGCGTCGGTCACCGGCCGCGCCGTGTCGGCCGCATGGCGGGCGTAAATGCGCAGCGAGCCGCCATGTGTGGGCAGCTCCTCGACGTCGAAGATCACCAAGTCGTGCCGCGCGAACAGCGACTCGACGGCGATCATCGACAGATACGAGAAATGCTCGTGGTACATCGTGTCGAACTGACTACCCTCCATCAGTCGCAGCAGGTGCGGAAACTCCATGGTGAGGGTTCCGGAGGGCTTCAACATAATGCGCATGCCTTCCACGAAGTCGTTGAGCGCCGGCACATGGGCGAGCACATTGTTGCCGAGCAGCAGATCGGCGGAGAAGCCGCGCGCGGCGAGGGCCCGCGCCGTCGTCTCGCCGAAGAACGCGATCTCCGTCGGAATGCCCTTTTCGATCGCGACCGCGGCGACGTTCGAGGCCGGCTCGACGCCGAGAACGGGAATGTCGTGCTCCTTGAAGTACTGCAGCAGGTAGCCGTCGTTGCTGGCGATCTCGACGACCTGGCTCGTCGTGCCGAGCGACAGCCGCTCGCGCATCCGGCCGGCATACAACCGCGCGTGAGCCAGCCAGCTGTCAGAGTACGACGCGAAGTAGGCGTAGTCGCCGAAGATCGCCTCGGGACTCTGGAACTCGCCGACCTGCACCAGGAAACATTGGCCGCAGACGTACGCATGCAGCGGATAGAACGGCTCCATGCGCGACAGCTGATCCGGCTCCAGGTACGAGTTCGCCAGCGGCGAGACGCCGAGGTCCACGAACGTCTGTTGCAGCTGAGCGCCGCACGACCGACAGCTCAGCTCCATGTTTTCCACGGCGCGCCGGTCGCCCACAACTCCTCGAGGGCCGCCTTGTCGCGCGGCGTGTCCATCGGTTTCCAGAAGCCCTTGTGCAGGAACACCGACAAGTTCTGCTCGGCCGCCAGGCGCTCGAGCGGGTCGCGCTCCCACACCGTGTCGTCGCCCTCCAGGTAATCGATCACTTTGGGCGATAGCACGAAGAAGCCGCCGTTGATCCAGCCGCCGTCCCCGACCGGTTTCTCGTCGAAGTTCACGACCTTGGTGCCGGCAATGTTGAGCGAGCCGAACCGCCCGGGCGGCTGCGCGGCCGCCACCGTGGCCAGCGTACCCTGCGCCTTATGAAACGCAATAAGCTCGGTGATGTTGATGTCGCTGACGCCGTCGCCGTAGGTAAAGCAAAAATCCTCTTCGTCAAGAAACGAGCGAACCCGCAGTAAGCGACCGCCCGTCATGGTCTGCTCGCCGGTATCGACCAGCGTCACGCGCCACGGCTCGGCGTTGTTGTGGTGCACTTCCATCTTGTTCCGCGGGATGTCGAACGTCACGTCGGAGGTGTGTAGGAAGTAGTTCGAGAAATACTCCTTGATCACGTAGCCTTTGTAGCCCAGGCAAATGATGAACTCGTTGAGCCCGTGCGACGAGTAGATCTTCATGATGTGCCAGAGAATCGGCTTGCCGCCGATCTCGATCATCGGCTTCGGCTTGAGGTACGTTTCCTCGCCGATCCGCGTGCCGAGCCCGCCCGCCAGAATGACCACCTTCATGTCGTCACCTACGCCGCGCGCGCCGCCGCGCCGCCGGACAAGTGACGATGCAGGAAGTCGCACGCACCGGCAATGTTGTCGAACCCATGATCGTCGCCGTTGAAGATGTCGCGGCCGCGGTACGGCTTGCGCAGAACGATGCGGAGCAGCTCCCCGACCGGCTTCATCGCGTCGGTCGTGACGATCGAGACGAGGCGGTTCTTGATGAGCAGTCTCCGGAACCGCCGCTCCGCGGCGGCGCCATAGGTCTCGCGCACCATGGTAATCAGCGACCGCGTCAGGGCCTGGCTCACCTCGGGGGACGAAAACATCGACAGCTCGAACACCGACTGCGCGGTGCCTTTGATGAAGTCGACCCGATCGAGATGGATGTGTTCCGGAAAATACCGCCCGACATCGTGCAGGCCGTCGAGCACGCACGACGCCGTCGAGAACCCGTGGGTCTCGACATACTTGGTGGTGTAACCCTCGCGCTTGGTCATTTCCATGAACTCGCGGCCGATCGCCTCGCGCCCGGTATTCAGATGGAGCGAGACACCGGTCGAGAACTCGGACAACCCGGCGATGCTGATCACCTTGTCGTAGACAAAAATCTCGTCGGTCACGCACGGGATCATCAAACCCGACGAATTGTCGGGGGCGTGTGCGACGATTGCACGCCCGCCGGTCTTCGCGCGAATCGCGGCAAACACGTCGGCGTGGACGGCGGCGTTGACAAGACCGGGCGTGTCGTTGCAGCCGATGTGAAAGATCGCGTCGTTCAGAATCTTCTTCGCGGGCACCATGCCGGCCTGATAGCGCGGCTGTGTATACAAAACCGAATTCGGCAGGTCGCCAATCTTGTAGGCCGGCCAGTTGTATTGCGCGCGATGCCACTGCACCACCTTGGCCTTCGACTCGCGGATCACGCGCGCCAATGTCGACAGGCAGTTCGGCAACAAGCCGTCATCGTCGCTCAGCACGATGGTGTAGTCACCGCGTGCCTGCGCGAGAGCGAAGTCCCAGTTGCGCGTCATGCACAGCGTTTCGGGCGGCGAGACGTAACGGACCCGCGGGCTGTCGTGGCCCTTGACCAGGGCCGCAGTATTGTCGGTGGACTGGTTGTCGACGACGACGACTTCATAGTGGTCAAAATCCTGGTTGACGGCCGTCTTCAGCGCGTGCTCGAGGGTTCGAGCACGGTTCCGGGTCGGCATCACAATGGAAAACAACGGGCGCATTAGCACTGATCCTTTAAGCACGCGCGGCCTACAGACGCCTTGCGCGGAGGACTGACCTCAATCAGCAGGTACGAAATCGGTCGGCGGAGAAGCAAATCGGCAGCAGACAGGGTCGGTGATATTCAGCGAGTATGCAAGGATTTTCGCCCATTCCGGTGCAATTAGTCAATACGGCTGAGGCTAGGTTCGGGCGTGCGATCGTCGGCCGCACGCTCCCATGTTCGCACCATGCGCTCGACGGTTTCCGACCAGCGGAAGACGGCAGCGCGCGCCGCGGCGCGTTCTCGCAGGGCCGCTGCGGCCGCTGTGTCTTGGACCAGTCGCCACGCCGCTTCGGCAAAGCCGGTAGTATCGGTCGCCGGCACCAGTTCCGCCCCGTCGGCTGCGAATTCCGGCATGGGCGGGCAGACCGTCGCGACAATCGCCGCGCCCTGGCTCATCGCTTCCAGCAAGGTGAATGGGCAGGCCTCGAGCGTCGATGGGAACAGAAACGCGTCACAATCACGCATCAGCAATAGGACCTCGGCCCGCGGACGGTAGCCAAGGAACTGGACCGTCTCGTCAAGACCGAGGCTCGTCGTCAAGCGCCGGATCTCTCCCTCATACAAGGCATCGTGGCCGCCGCCGGCCACACGAAGATGACCAGCGTAGCCACGGTCGCGGAGGATGCGGAATGCGCGAATCATCGTTTCGAGATTGGCGTAGCGCACGAACTTCGCCGCCGCGGCCATGAAGCCGCCGGCGGGAGGCCGCGACAGATCCGGACGAGGTAAATCGTCGGCGCCGTGGTAGATGACGTCGATCCGATCGGCGGGCACGCCCATCGCCAGGACCTGGTCGCGAACGGCGCCCGATACGGCGATCACGCGCGCCGCGGCGCGCGCCGAAACGCGCGTGTACCTCGACAGCGTCGCGTGCCGCAACCGGGTTGACGCCGGCGCCGGCAGCCGCAGTGGCGTCAGCGGCTCCATGTTGCGGATAGCGATCACCGACGGGATGCGGGATCCGATCACGCCACAGTTGTTCGGTGTGTAGATCACCGAGGCGCCGTGCGCGCGCGCGAGCGACGGCAGATGAAACTGCTCCCACGCGATTCGCCCCTGCCCCCTCGCCCACTCCGGCAACTGGACCTCGATCAGCCGAACGGCCCCGTCCGGTTTGCAAAACTCGGCATAGCGTTGATCTGAAACGAGCAGCAGGCACTCCACGCGGTCGACAGCGCGCGACATGGTCGGCAGGATCGATCGGAAGTACGAATCACCGCCGTAACTCTTTGCCGAGAGCGCGGACGCGAGGACCCGAACAGGACGCCCGTTAACCGAACCGGATCGTGGGGTGGTGGTCACGGACGGCAGCGGATCTCCGGCTTCAGCATGGTGGTGAAATTGATGCCGTGCAGCGCGTCATAGGTGGCCGTGAACGGCTCAATGCGAAGACGCAGCAACGCTGGCCATGCGGCCGGACGCACGACGAACGCGGTCCCCGAGTCCGGCAGCGACGCGGCAGCCGGCTCAACCGCCTGCCCTTCCGGCGTGACCACCGCAACGCCGAAGCCGATGCCCTCGCCGTTCGGCGTCATCGACCGGATCTTCCATGACGCGCGGATGTGCCCATCCTGTTCGCGAATCTCGACGTCACCGGCGAGATGAGCCTTGAGATCGGGGCTCACCTCGGGATGCGGGTTGAAGTCGACCTCTATCGAACAGGAACGGAAGTCGCTGTACAACCCATAGTCCGCCCAAAATGCGCCGTGAGTCTTGCCGTCTGTTTCCGCGACGTGATACGCCGATCGCAGCAGTTCCAGCGGCTCCCCCGCGCGCGCCGCCTTCGAGAACGGCGGCAGTGCGACGCTGCATGGAATGGCTTCAAATCCGACGAGGGTGGTCGCGGTCATCCATCCGGGCGGCATCCATGTACCGTCTGCGAATATTCTCTCGAATGTTGCCGGCTGTGTCGCGTTCGCCCAATCCAGCAGTGAGCCAATTCCGCCGACTGAGTCCCAATAGGGAGCGCACCATTGCAAGTGCAGGCGCGTCGACGCGTCGCCGCGAATTCCGGCAAGCAACGCGGTGTAGGTTCCCGAGCGGCCGCTGCCCTTTCCGATTTCGCGGCCAAGGTGACTGATGCTGTCCGGCACGTTGATGAGACCAATCGCCACCACTCCGGCGGCCGCCAGCGAAGCGCCGGCCAACCGTGCAGGCTTCGACGTTTCCAGCAGCGACGCGAGCGGACCGGACACCGAATAGACCGCGGCGAAGGCGGCCAGAAGCAAGAAGAACACCGGTAACACCGCCGCCTCCGGCGGGTTGTACGGTGTCATCACGTAATGAATGCAGCTGGCGAGAAACGTCAGGTAGAAACCGACGGCCCAATACCCGGCAAGGGCTCGCTGGTGCCACGCGCGACCGCGGAGGCTGAAGACGTGCCACAGGACGCGCGCGGCCAGCGCCGCAGCAATGGCCACCGACAGCGTGCCGACCCACGGAGGCAGCGCGATCTCGCCGAGCAGTTCCCCCACCGGCTGATGTCCCAGCGTTAGCCATCGCTTGAGATCGAACTGTTCGCCGCCGGCTCCGACGATGGTGAGCCGCGCCCGCTGGGACGGCACGGAAAAATAGACCGCCGCCGAGATCAGGAACAACAGTGTCACAGCCGCACCACGGCGAACCGCACTTCGCCAGCCGTTGCGAGCGACCATAGACGGGTCGATCGCCGCCCAAATCGCCAGCACCGGCAGCAGGGTGATGGTTTGCTCGCTCGTGAGCGACACGTACAGGAACAGCAGCGCTCCTGTCACACCCCACACCCGGCTCGCATCCGGCGGCGACGAAGCCAGGAAGAGTACCGACGCCAGGAACAGCGGCAGGGTATGGACGAACATGAACGCGGTGTAGCCGTACAGCGACGTGATGACGTAGGGATGGGCGGTATAGCCGACCGCGATCAAACCGACGGCCAGTACGCAAGGGCGCCATCCGCGCTCGCCAATGCGACTGGCCCACCCGAACAAGAAATTGACCGCGCTGAGCGTGACGAGGCCCAACGACAGCAGACGCGTCGACAGCCACGGAAAGTCCAGCGGCGTCCAGTCCATGACCCGGACCCACAGGGCCACCAGCAGGTGCGTCACGTTCGACGACAACCGCCCGTTGACGAACAGGTGCTGCGAGAAGAACTGCGAGGCCGGCCCGTCGAAGACGCGCGGATTGTAGAGAATCAGGTCGTCACCGTAACTCACGATCGGATAATGCCAGAACATCACGTAGAGGGCAGCCATCACCATCACGACGACGGCGTACGTGAAGAGGAGTGAACGGCGTAACTCAGGTGCGATCACGATACTGGTGAGAATGATTCGCAACGGACGGAGCTCGTCCATCGCGCGGATGACTGCTTAACCTTAGTGCGTTCCCGCACCGCGGTCGGCCGCGACCGCGATCTTCGGACCGCGGATGACCTCGTGAATACGGGTGAAATCGACGCGTTCGGGCAACGAGTCCACGGCTTTGACGTGCAGCTTGCGCTGCCGGGTCACGAAGTTCTGCAGCACCACCGCCACCGTCTTCTCAAGCATCGTCACCGGACGCTGCTGAATGAGCCGAAGCAAGGTCCCGGCAAGACGGTGCGGCCTGAACAGGAACTGCCACGAATAGAACCAGGCTATCCCGCCGACGGTCAGCATCTTGATTTGCGAATCGGAGATGTGATCGGACCACGAACGCATGCCGGAGACTTCGTTGTAGATGTTCCCCGCGAGGAACGCGTCGTACGCGGCCGCATCCTTGCGAATCCTGCCGGCCTCGATCAGGCCGGTGAACAGCTGGCTGCCTGGATACGGGACGAATGGAAAGACGGCCACATCGTGAACGCCCGCCCACGCCATGCGCACCATGAAGCGGAACGACTCGGCGACCTCGCCCTGCGTTTGGCCGGGAAAGCCGACGATCATGTTGGCCTTGAGCAGGATGCCTGCCCGAACCGCGCTGCGCATCGAGCGCAACATCTTCGGGAGGTCGACCATTTTCTTGATGCGCTTGAGCGTCGCGGGCGAGCCCGATTCAGGTGCGTAGGTCATCGAATGGCAGCCGCTGCATTTGAGCAGCGCCACGACCTCGCCGTCGAGCGCCTCGCTGCGGGTGCCTGACGGCAGCGACCACGTGACCCCGAGCTGCTCTTCGATCAGGCGGTTGGCGAACGTGATGATCCAGTCGCGGCGCACAATCGCCGTCAGGTCATAAAACTCGATGTGGGTGACGCGAAAACGCGCGATCCAGTCCTTGATCTCGGCGATGACCTGCTCGGGATCGCGGGCAATCCACCGTTGCGTCCACATCTGCGGATTCGAGCAGAAGGTGCATTGATACGGACAGCCGCGCGACGCCAGCATCGGCATGTTGCGGCCGCCGAGCGAGCTCATGCCGAATCCCGCAGCGAGATAGGTCTCGAGCGGCAACTCGTCCCACGACGCCACGGGAATCTCGTCGATGACGCGGAGCCGCTTGCGATCCGCGCACTGCACGAGGCGGCCCTGTTCCAGATACGCGAGCCCCGCGACGGTCGCCAGCGCTCGGCCGGTCATCAACGCATCGACAAGATCAACCAGCGTCTCTTCGCCTTCGCCCAATACCACCGCCCGCAGTTGCGGCGCCGTGCGCAGCGCATACTCAGGATCGGCCGTAAAGTGTTCGCCGCCACCGATGATCGGCACGTCGGGAAAGCGAAGCGCGATCGCCTGGATCACGACGCGGGCATAGACCCACTCGTTGGAGTACATGCACGAGACGCCGATGATGTCGACGTCCCCGGGGATTCTGGCGGCAATGTCGGCCGCGGTCAGGCCGTTGATGAGGAGCGGCGTCCCGTCGATCCTCGTAAATCGGTCAATGGCCTCGCCGAACGCATCAACGGTCGTGACCGTATGACCATGGGCCTTGAGCATGGCCGCGAGGTACGCGACGCCGAGCGGCGGCACGCCCTGTTGGGTCATGACCGAGGCAACAGGCAGGATGGTCGGCGGCCGCACCAGGCAGACCTTCGCGCTGCGGTCGGACGCCGTCGAGGTGGATCTCAAGGTAACAATTCTACTGCTCTACCGCCTGGCCCCGCCGTCATTGACGGGGCGTGCGAGCCAGATTTTGGCGCATCCGATCAATGGCCTTCAGCGTGCGCGGCACGCGGGCAATCAAGGACCGATAGCCGGGGGCTCGGATTTCGGCGAGCGTCACCGGCACCTCGACAATCCGCAAGCCTCGCCGCTCGGCGAGCAGCACCAGCTCGGTGTCGAAGATCCACCCGTCGGTCGTGCAGCGTTCAACGATCGGCAGGACCGCGTCCCGGGAGAACGCCTTCAGGCCATGGGTGTCGGTCCCGCGGAAGCCGAAGCAGACGCGGAGAAAGCCGTTGAAGCTCGCCGTGATGGCGCGGCGCATCAACGGCCGTTCGTCAAGGCTGCCGCGCAGCCGCTTCGAGCCGATCACCATGTCCGCGGCGCGCAGTTCGTCGAGCGCTCGCTGCACGAACGTCGCGCTCCAATAGTCAATGTTGAAGATCACCACCTGGTCGTGGTGACTGTTGGTGATGCCGAACCTCAGCGCCTCGCCGTAGTCGGCGACGGGGCTGGTCAGCACGCGCAACCGTTGGTCGCCCGCCGCCAACGCGCGGGCCGCGACGAGGGTGTCATCCGAGCTGCCGTTCTCGCAGAGCACGATCTCGAACGGGCGATCGAGACCGCCCAGGCCCTCGATGATGCCGGTCAGGCAATGCTCCAGAATCGGCGCTTCGTTGTGGATGGGAATCACCACCGAATACGCCGACAGCCCCTCGCGAGGCGGCGCGGTCAGAACCGCACCGCCGACGGATCGCCGGTCTTGCGGGCCACGACCATCATGATGTCGAAGACGTTCAGATAGAACGACGACGCCGCGCCGACGAGTCGTGACGACAGATCGAACACGCGCGTCGACGCCGGGCCGCGCCCATAGCGGAACAGCCGGTGCAGCATGAAATGCAGACTGCGATCGTAGCCGACCGTTCGGAGCTCGACGATCTGTAGTCCGTGTTGCGCGAGCAATCGTGTCATGGTCTCCCGCGTGAAGTATTGCAGATGGAACGGCGGATCGTACAGCCGCCAACGCCGGCCGCGCAGCCGCGCAACCAGGCTGCCGACGTCCCCGGTCGTCAGCGCGACGATGCCGCCCGGCTTCAGGGTGGCGGCAATCTTGGCGATGTACGCGGACGGCCGGCGCAAATGCTCGATGGTGTCCCACATCACCACCGCGTCGAAGGAGGCATCCGGCGCGTTGAAATCCAGGAAGTCGCCATGGACCGCGTCAGCGCCCAACCGGTCGCGGGCGTGCGTGATGCCGGGGGCGTGGATGTCGATGCCGGTCACCGTCCACCAGTCGCGCGCGATGTCGAGGAAGAACCCGTACGCGCAGCCGACCTCGAGCAGCCGACCCCTCGGACTGTGCCGCCGGACAATTTCGGCGAATCGCCGAAAGTTCTTCGCCGCGATCTCGCGATCGGCGAGGTAGTCGTGGTACGCGCCATCGCGAAAGAACTGCTGTTCATAGGCCCGTTGCAGGTCCGCGTCCGATCCGGCGAAGGGAACATAGACGTGACGGCAGGCCGAACAGCGGCCGATCGCGTAGCCGCGCATCTCGAACAATCGGCTGAACGACTGGCTGCCGCAAAGTTCACAGGCGGTACTCACCTAGACGGCAACTCCCCAGCGGGTCGTCCAGTCCTGCAGCACGATCAGGGCCCAGACGCGCGGCCACGTGATGCCGGGGGTGCGGGCCTGGAACCCAGCCCACAACTCAGCGGCCTTCGTCGCGTCGATCCCGATCCCCTCGAACGTCGCCCGGTCGGCGAAGGCCGCGTCGCCGAGCGGCTTGAGCGGTCCCCTCAGCCAATGTTCCCAGGGGAACGTGAAGCCCTGCTTCGGCCTGGCCCAGATGTGCGGATCAACGCCGCCTCGCGCCGCATCCAGGAGCAGCGGCTTGGGGCGGTTGCGCTCCATCTTGAGCGACCCCGGCAGCGCCGCCACGAAGTCCACCAACCGCCGATCGAGATACGGCACGCGCACTTCGAGTCCGTGCGCCATGCTCATGACGTCGCCGTCCCTGAGCAACGTCTGTCCAAGGTAGCCGCGCAACTCAAGGAACGACACCGCGTTGATCGGATCGAGATTGGCCGTGCCGCGCTCGAACTCATCCGCAAGCTCGGGAGGAATCCCCAAGTCAGAGCCGGCATAGGAATGAAACAGCTCCCGCACCGTGCTCGGCGGCAGCAATTGTCGCAGCAGCAGGCACGTTTCGATCACGCCGCCGCCGTTCCCCAGAAACTGGCCGATCTTGTCGGGCAGTCCGCGCGATCCCGCACGCGCCGCGTTCCACAACCGCGCGCTGGCGCGCCAGCTCCAGTCGGGAACCACCGCAAGCCGCCGTCGCCAGGCCAAGCCGTTACTGACGTCGCGGAACGTCGAGTAGCCGCCAAACACTTCGTCGCCGCCCTGACCGGAGAGCGCAACTTTGACACCGGCCTCGCGCACCATGCGAGAGAGCACGAAGACGTTGGTGCCGTCGATGGAAGGCTGATCGGCCGCGGCCAGCGCGTCCGGCAGCCGGCGTAGTAGTTCGTCTGGCGTCAGGACCAGCTCCTGATGATCGAGGGCGAGCCGCCGCGCTGTGGCCTGCGAGTACTCGGCTTCCGAAAACTCACCTTCCGTAAAGCTGACCGAGAACGACTTCAATCCAGGCGACGCCGGCGCCGCAAACGAGGCCAGCGCCGTCGAGTCAATGCCTCCGCTCAGAAACACGGCGACGGGCACGTCGGCGATCAAGTGCTCGCGCGTCACCGACCGAAGCAGGTGTGACAGCTCGTCGACCACCTCGGTTCGGGCGCGGCCGTCGAGCGGTGCCGAACAGAAAGCGGGCCGCCAGTAGTGACGAGGCCCATCGACCGTGCCGTCGGCATCGACATACAGGTAACTGCCCGCTTGAAGCGCACGCACGCCGGCGACCATCGTCGCTGGCCCCTGCACGGCGCCATACGACAGGTAGCCGGCCATGCCTGTCGGATCGAGACGCCGCTCCACGAGTCTGGCGCCGAGCAGTGCCTGGACCTCGGAGGCGAAACAGAACGCACCATCCGGCCCGTGTGCCCAGTACAACGGTTTGATCCCCAGAGGATCGACCGCGAGCAGCATTCGCTGGCGCTGCGCGTCCCACAAGGCGAACGCAAACATCCCCTGGATGCGGTCGAGCATGCCGACGCCGTCGCGCGCATACAAGCGCAGCATCACCTCGGTATCGCTCTTCGATCGAAACACCTCACCGTGCTGTAGATCCGCACGCACGCTTTCGAAGTTATAAATTTCGCCGTTGAACGTGATCCAATTGCCCGACGCCGGATCGTGCATCGGCTGCTTGCCCAGCGGAGACAGGTCGATGATAGCGAGACGCCGATGGATGAACATGGCGCGACGCCCACCGGTGACGTCGATGCCCTGGATCCCTTGGTCGTCCGGGCCACGGTGCGCCAGGGCCGCGGCCAACGATGCTGTGACCGTGGCTTCGTCAGGCCGCGGCGCGCCGAGGAATCCCGCAATTCCGCACATCTGCTTACCGACCCGTCCTTCGAAACAGCCTGGCGCCACCGTTCTCCGCCACCAGCTCCCAATCGCTGCTGCCTTCGATGGCCGCGTAGTACTGCTCGGGGTTCATCCGGAACGCCATGAACGTGGCCGCCCAGCCACTCTTCGCGCGCTTGGCCCGGTCAATCATCACATGATCGATCTGCGCGTCCATCGTCGGAAACACCAGCATCCGGGCGCGGTCGTAGAGGATGGGCAGCAGATGTTGCTCTGCGGAGATCTGCGCGCCGGCGGGCACGCGCGCCGCAATGTCGCGCGCCGCCACCGTAGCCGCCGTCGGGACATATTCGCTGCGGTAATAGCTGGTGGTGTGAAACTGCCCGACCTGATAGCCCTCGTTCCAGAATTGCAGCGATGCCGGCGACGGCCCGAAGAAGACGTTGGCCGACAGCGCGGCAACGAGCACGGCGACGGCGGGGCGGAGGCCGTCGACCTCCAGCCGGCGCCGCAGGGCATCCGCGCCGCGAACCGCGGCGAAAAAGACCACGGGAATCGTCGGCGCCAGGTAGTAGAGCGTAAAGCTGTAGTTGGTGACCGACCCGCTCAGGAACGTGGTCGCGATGTTAGGTGCTGCGACGAACAGTCCCAGCGGATCTAGCAGCGCCAGGCCGGCGACGGGCAGCAGGTACATGACCACATTGCCAACGCGCGGCACGCTCAACAGCTGGCGGATCGTCGAGAAGGGATGCAGTACCACGTTTTGCGCGATGTCACCGACGCTGTTCCCCCAGGCGCGGTAGTTGTTCATGTAGACGAGCGACTGGTCCGAACGGAATGCCGGGATGATCACCTTGAGCGCGACCACGAAGTACACTGCGCTGGCGACGGTCACGACGGCACCGATGCGACGGTGGCCGCGAAACATCGCATAGACGCCAAGCGCCGCCGCGACGAGCGACGCATCCTCGCGGGTGGTGAGCAACAGCAGCGCACACAGCACGAACCAGCCGTCCCGCCTCGACTCGAGCGCGAACAGTGCCCACGCAAGAATGGGAATGCTCAGCTCTAGGTAGGCGAGGCCGTAGAGGTTGATGTAGTGCACGGTGGGGTATGCGAGATACGCCGCCCCAAACAGCCACCCGGACGCGGCGCCGAGCCGGCGGGCGGCAAACCATCCAATCGGAACGGCGGCCAGCATCAAATACACGGTCTCGAGCACATGCAGCGTGATCGGGAACGGTGCCAGTGCGAACCCTGGCAGGTAGGCGACGTAGATAATCGGCGTCAAATGCGCGGCGAACCAGTGCGACCCCGTGAAGAACTCCGCCGACATCGGGCTGGTCAGTCCCAGGCCGCGGAGACTCCGCGTCATGATCTCGAGATGGGTGGCGCGATCGGCGTAATGATTGAGGGCCGCGGCTTTGCCGGCGCCCATCCAGAGCATGGCGCCGAAGTAGGCCACGGCCAGGACCAGCGCAAACAGCGCCGCGCCGTGCCGCACGGTCCGTTGCGCGCCAGCGCCGCGCATCACGAAGAACCCCGCGACACTCAGCGCAACCGTGCCCGAAACGCCTGTGGCGTAAAGCACGGCCAACTCGCGCATGTCAGGGCTCATGCGGCCGGTGGGTCGGTCCTCGTCGCCACTACGAACATCTCGCCGATGTAGAACGGCGCCGCGGACGCGCGCAGCCACTTGGGACTCAACGCGTAGAGCGGACGAATCAGCGCCCTGATCTCGGGCCCGTAGTGCCGCATCATCTCGAACACGTACTCGACCGGCAGGCGTTTCCAGTGGCCGTAGACGAGCGTCACTGAATAGCCGTTGTCCTGAAGTACCTTCTCCAGGGCCGACTGGCTGAACAAATGCAGATGCTCAACCGGCGAATAGGGCGGCCAGTACTTGCCGAGCAGCCCTGCCAACAGCGAACCGCGATTCGGCGTCTGCAAGAACAACCGCCCACCCGGCCGCAAGAGCGATCGGCAGCGGACCAATAGACCGACCGGATCGCGCACATGCTCGATCAGTCCAAACAGGCAAATCGCGTCGTAGTGCTGGCCGTCGATGCCGCGATCGTGCACGTCGGTTTTCGCGACCCGCTCACCCAGCCGCTGCTGCGCAATCGCCACGGCTTCATCCTGCAGCTCGAATCCGCGGACGTCGCAACCGGCGTCGGCCGCGAGCACCAAGAACTCGCCGGTGAAGCAGCCGACATCGAGCACGCTCAGCCCCCGTAACGGTCGCCCGTCTTCTGCGAACGCACGGCGCACCGACTCGAGGAAGCCTCGGTAGACCACCTGGTACTCCGACGCGAAGCGGCGCAGCAACTCGTAGTTGCCCGATTCGAACTTGCGCCGGTAGTGGTCGACGATCTCCTGATCGCCGGGCAGAGGCCGCATCGACGCCGTGCCGCACGAGCCGCACACGTAGTAGCTGAACGCGCCTTTCCGCAGCGGCTGGATCAGGGCCGTTCCGCACGCCACGCACGTGAAGCCGTCGCGCGACTCCGCCGTCACCGCCGCCTCGCCGCCTGACGGACGGGCACGCCGTCTTCCCGATACGAGCGCCTGGTATCAAGGTGATAGTCCTCACGACGGTGGTTGTACACTTTGCCGGTCAGCAGCCGCTTGACCATGTCTTTGTAGATACGCTCCGACGCTTTGCCGTCACCCAGCCGGTGCTTCCACTTGCGACCGCGCAGCACCTCCATCTTGGCAAACACGCGCGCCGCCGGGTACTTCTCCGGCCTGGTCGGATCGAACTTCACGCTCGAGCCGACATCGTACACTTGGGGACGCTCGCTGGCGCGCCGCATCTGCAGCGAAGGCACACCGAGGACGCACGTCTCCTCGACCACCGTGCCGGAATCGGTGATGGCGCCAGCGCCCTGGGTCAACAACACCAGGAACTCGTGGTAGCCGACCGGATCGGTCATGATCACGTTCTTCGGCAGCTTGAATCCGTATTCCTGAAGGACCTTCTGCGTCCGATAGCTGGCCGGGAAATACACCGGGTGCGGCGCAGCGGCGACGAGATCCAGGATCGCCTTGAACGAGCTCTTGATGTGCACGTTCTCGCGGCGATGGCAGGTCATGACGAAGAACTTGCCACGCTCCAGGCCGCGCGACGAAAAGAACTCATCCGACGCGAGCTGTTCGAAGAACTCACGCTTGTCGTAATAGTGGGTCTGGAGCACATCGACAATCGGGTTGGTCACGACGACCATTGCGCTGGGGTTGATGCCTTCGTCAACGCCCTGCTTCTTGTATTCGGGGTAGTAGGTATAGATGACGTCGGCGAGATGATCGATCACGCCGCGATACTTTTCCTCGGGCATGCGCCAGTCGTACGACCGCATGCATCCCTCGAAATGCACAATCGGGATGTTCAGCTGCGCCGCTGCCAGCGAGGAGATGACGGTATTGGTATCGCCGAGGAACATTGCGGCGTCGGGCTGCAGCTTCTCGAGGACCGGGTACAGCTTGCTGATGATCGCCGAGCTGACCTCGGCGTCCGTGGAACCCCTGGCATCCAGCTCGACCTCCGGCGGTTTGACGCCGAGCTCGCGGAAGAACACATCCTTCAAATTGTCGGAGTAGTGCTGGCCGGACCAGATAAAGGTGACGTCCACGCGCTTGTCCGCGCGAATCATGTTGAGGAACAGGCTGGCCCGGATCACATCCGGACGGATACCGAGTACAATCGCGAGCTTGGGCTTACGTTTCGCCACGTCATCTCCTTGAGGCACGGTTACTGGGGAGGCTGGGCGACGCGACCCCTCGGGTCGGCATCGACGAGCTCACTGAGCAGCCGGCTCCAGCCGGCTGTCAACGTCAGGGAATTCAGGTCGGTCCATCGAGACGTCAACGTGCGATCGACCGCCGCGCCAGACTCCGAAGGCTCGACAGCGACGTCGAGTCCGAGCGCATCGCGCAGCTGGCACAACAACTCGTACTTGCTGAGAGCCGGGTTCGGACAGTAGTGGCGCAGCGGCGAGGCCGCCGCGACCGCGTCGAAAGTCGCCGGGGCCTGCAGCGCCTCGCACAGCTTCGCCACCTGCAGCGTCGTCACGCCGTTCCACTGCTGATCGACAAAACCGCTGACGGTGCCGCCCGCCGGTTGGCGGCGCAGCCACTCATAGAGACTCCGGCCGTTCGCCGGATCGGGACCGACGATCGAACAGCGCAGCGTGATCGCGCGCGCGCCCTGGACCTCTCCGTCCAGCTTGCTGCGGCCGTACACATCCTCGGGATCGGCGGCGGCATCCTCATCGAGGCGGCGCGGAGCGCCGGCGAAGACGGCGTCGGTGGACACGTGCACCATCCGCGCACCACAGGCACTCGCAGCCACCGCCAGCCGGTGCGGAAAGCGACTGTTGACCTCGACGGCATTGTCGACCGACGCCGGATCCGATTCGTTGATATTCGCCTTGAGCACGCCGACCGCATTGATGACGAACTGGGCCTGGCACTCTTCGCCAATCAGACGTTCCAGGTCAGTATTCCGATCGGCCGCATCGAGGAAGCCGGGAGCGCTGCGATCACGCCGCTGAGTCGCGACAATCGGGGCGGCGCACCGCGCTGACAAGTAGCGCTGGAGCATGCCGCCCAGCATCCCCGTGCCCCCGACGATCAAAATGTGAGGGGTTAGAGCGGTCATTCGCTGAGCACGCGCACCTCGGGCAGCGGCACGATGAACTTGCCTCCCTGCTCGAGATAGGCCCGGCGGCGCTTGCGCACTTCCTCGATGAACGGCCACGCGAAGACCAACGCGTAGTCCGGCTTGGCCTCCAACGCCTCGACATCGGTCCACGGCTTGATCGGCACGTGGGTACCCGGCGTCAGGAACCCGTGCTTGGCCGGCGCGTCGTCGACGACAAAGTCAAGATATCGGCCATCGATGCCACAGTAGTTCATGATCGTGGTCGCTCGCCCCGAGGCGCCGTAGCCGATGATCGACTTGCCCTCTGCCTTGAGCCGGTCGAGCAGCGACATCAGATCGTCCTTCGTCTTTTGCACGCGCGCACCGTAGCCTTGATAGGTGGCGGCGTCGAGCAATCCCTTGCTGTTCTCTTCGTCACGCTGCTGCTGCACCGTCGGCGAGATCGGATGAGGCCGGTGCGCCGAGCGTTGCGCATAGAACCGAAGCGTTCCCGATCGCAACGAGATTTTCTTGACTTCGAACACTTCGAGGCCGTATTGGCCGAGAAACCGCTCGAGGCACGCAAGCGTGTAGTAGCTCATGTGCTCGTGATACATCATGTCGTATTGCATTTCTTCGAGCACGACGCCGAGATAATAGATTTCGAATACGAAGACGCCGCGCTCGCCCAGCACGCGGTCGACACCACGCATCACTTCGTGCATATCGTCGATGTGTGCGAACGAGAAGCTCGAGACGACCGCGTCGGCGCGGCCATGTTCGGCGACAATCTTGTCCGCGGGCCGCGTCCCGAAACAGTCCGTGATGGCGACCACGCCCGGATCGTTAATCGTGGCCACGACGTTCTCCGCCGGATCGACGCCGACGTTGCGCACGCCGCGCGCCGCCAGGTGGCGCAGGAACACGCCGTCGTTGCAGCCAATCTCGACCATCAGGTCGCCCGGCTTGACGAACCTCGCCAGCATCTCGTCGGCGAACTGGCCGAAGTGATCGCGCAGGGTCTGGATCGCCGACGAAAAATAGAAGTAGTGCTTGAACAGCACTTCGACCGGAATCACCGTGTCGACCTGGACGCAGGTGCAACTCAGACAAAACTGCATGCCCATCGGGTAGACGCGTTCGTCCGGAATCTGTTTCGGCTTGAGAAAGGCACCGGCGAGCGGAAAGTCTCCGAAGTCGATGAACGTGGTCAGGTCCGAGCCCCCGCACAAGCGGCAGGCCGTCAGCGTCCGGTATTCACCTCTCGTCTTCATAGTCATCGAATCTCCATGGCAGTCAGCGGCGCCCGGGCACGGCGCGCACCGGCCAGGGCATGACGATCTGGGATGGTGTGAAACAGGGAAGCACCCGCGGGCCGCCGCGCGCGGCCAGCGGCACCGGGATCTCTCAACGCTAGGACCGAGCCACCGCCGTCGGACGGTTCGGGCGTATGGTGGTGACGATCAGGTCTTTCACCAGCTTGACAAGCTTCTTGACCCCGAGCAGGGGCGTCTTGGTCGGCTCTGCCCGCAGGTAGCTCCAGACGGTCGCCAGGAACTTACGCGGACTGGTGACCCAGATCCAGGCATGCGTCTTCACCCGCTCTTCTTCGACGACGCGCGCCAGTTCCTCGTGGGTCCACTCGGGCGTGGTCAGCTGCTGCTTGATGCTCATCAGCTGGTCCCAGTCGAACCCAGGCACGAGATAGCCTTTTTCCTCCGCCACTTCCAACGTCTCGGAGCCGGGATATGCCTGCAGGTACGAGACATGAGGAATCGTCTTGATCTTGCGGCAGAAGCGGAAGCTGTCGCGGATTTCCTTGATTGTCTCGACGCGATCCTTGGAAATATTGCCGACCACCAGGAAGGTGACGATGTCGACTTTCTCCTTGCGAATCAGCTTGACGAGCCGCGGCACGTCCTTCAGCTTGACCGGCTTGTGAATGATCTTGTCGAGGACTTCCTGATTGCCCGATTCCAGGGCGAGGTTTACCCGATAACACCCCGCCTCCTTCATCTTCGAGATCACCTGCTCGTTCAGCAACCACGACGAAATGCCGTTGGGCGTGTCGAACTTGAGCTTGTACTTCGCGAGCGCATCGAGCATGTCGATGGTGTGGCGCTGACGGGCGATGAACTGATCGTCTTCGAACCACACTTCGTCGATACCGTAAGTGGCGATCATCTGCTCGACTTCGGCCATGATGCTCGCTATCGACCGCATGCGCGGCTTGCGCGTGAACACCTTGAAGGCCGTGCAGAAGTTGCAGTAGTACTGGCAGCCGCGCGACGTGATCATCGAGAGTGCCCGGCCCTCGAAGGTCCCCGAGTGCTTCATCTTCGTGGCGAAGTACTTCTCCATCGGGAACAGGTGCCGCGCCGGGAACGGCAGCTCGTCTAGGTCCGCGATCTGTTGGGTCTTCTGGTTGACCTGCACGGTGCCGTCGGCCTTGCGGAACGCGACGCCGTCGAGTCCATCGAGCGAAATGCCGCGGTCGAAGGCCTCGATGACCGGCACGACCGAATTGTCGCCTTCAGCCAGCACGACGGCATCGATATTGACATCCGCGCCCACCGATTCCGGCGCCGCGGTCGGATGCGCGCCGCCGACGATGACGCGGCAGTTCGGTAACGCCTCCTTGGTGACGCGGGCGATCTCGTGCATGTTCTTGCGCTGCGACGTAAACATGCTGGTGATGCCCACGACGTCGGGCTTGGCCGCCGCGATGTACGCCTTGATCTCCTCGATCGGCATGCCGACCCGGAGCATCTGCGGGGTGACTCGCTGTTCGACCTGAAATCCTTCAAGAAAAGCGTCGAGGACTGACACCTCATAGCCGGCCTTCTCCAGGACGGCCCCGATATACGCAATGCCCAAGCCCAGCATCGGCGCGATGTTGGAGCGGTTGTTATCGCAAAACGCCGCCGGCTGTACGAGCAGGATCTTCTCGATCGGTTTTGGCATTGGGTCGGACTTCACAGACAGTTTAGCATATCGGGCCCCTAGTGTAGTGTGTCATAAATAACTTGACACACGGCACCGTCGAGAGCGATGGTTTCGGCATGAGAACGGCACCACCGGTCGTGCTTTCCCGCGAAGAGCGGGCCACCCTGGCAACATGGGGACGGGGGAGGAGTTTCCCGTTGCGGCTGATGCTGCGTGCCCGCATCGTCACGATGGCCGGCGACGGGGTGCCCAATCAAGACATCGCACGGGAGGTGGGCGTTTCCAGGCCAACCGTGCAACTGTGGCGCGAACGTTTTCTGGCGTTGCGAATTGCGGGGCTGGAAAAGGACGCTCCACGTCCCGGTCGTCTGCCAAGCATCTCCGAAAGGAAAGTGCGTGCCGTCATCGACGCGACGCTGCGCACCAAGCCGCCGACCGCGACGCACTGGAGCGTGCGCACGATGGCCGAAGCCCAGGGCATCAGTCCGGCCAGCGTTCAACGCATTTGGAAGCAACATAACCTCAAGCCCCATCTCCTCAAGACCTTCAAGATCAGTCGAGACAAGCACTTTGTCGACAAGCTCTACGATGTCGTCGGCCTGTATCTCAATCCTCCGGACAAATCCCTGGTCCTGTGCATTGACGAGAAAAGCCAAATTCAGGCTCTCGATCGCACCCAGCCCGGTCTCCCCATGAAGAAGGGCCGCTGCGGCACGATGACGCACGATTACAAGCGCAATGGCACGACCACATTGTTTGCGGCCCTCAGCATGCTCGATGGCACGGTGATCGGCCAGTGCATGCCACGCCATCGGCATCAGGAATTCATCCGCTTCCTCAACACGATCGATGTCGAGACCCCGTCCGCACTGGATCTGCACATCATCGCGGACAACTACGCGACCCACAAGCATCCGCGCGTGACATCCTGGCTCAAGCGACATCCGCGGTTTCATCTGCACTTCATCCCGACGTCGAGTTCGTGGGTGAACATGGTGGAGCGCTGGTTTCGCGACATCACCGACAAACGCATCCGCCGTGGTGTCTTCAAGAACGTGCCGGAGTTGATCGCCGCGATCCAGGAATATTTGGACAATCACAACCAGAATCCCAAAATCTTCAAGTGGACTGCGTCCGTGGAGCAGATTTTGGCTAAAGTCGCCAAATGTAAAGAAGCGTTGGAGACACTACACTAGCGTGCCCGGTTGGCTAAGCCCGTCATTCTCGTCCACCACGTCCAAATGCCGTATTTCAGGTATTGGAATAACACTCTCGGTCGATAGGCGAAATGCGACACGCTAGCTGCGGCTTCCCGGCTGGTCAGCACATACGGAACCTCGGCATAGGTCGACGCAATCGGCGCGAGACGATAGAGCTCCTCCATCACGATCGCGAAGCCCTTTTCCTGGAACGGCAGGTCAACCAGCAACGACGTCTTGACCGCCCGGAATCCGTTCGTCAGATCGGCGAGCGGCAAAGCGAATAACACGCCGCTCAGCAGGTTTCCGGTTCTCGAGATGGCCACGCGCCATGCCGGAACGCCGCGCACACCCCCGCCAAGGGAGTACCGCGTCGCCTTGATGACATCGACGTCCTCGCGCATCCGCGCGACGAAGCCTTCGATGTACTTCGGATCGTTAGTGAGATCTGAATCCATGAACAAGACGTAACCGAGGTTCTGGCGGGACGCGGTCTGGGTGCCGGTAACGAGCGCACCACCATAACCGCGGTTGTACTCGTGGTGGACCACTGTCAGGCGCGGCACCTGCGGCGCCAGCCGATCGAGGATCGCGCCGGTCGCGTCGCTGCTACCGTCGTTCACCACGATGAAGGATCCCAGAGGATCGGTACGCAACAGCGCGGGACCAATCGCGTTGATGCAGCGCTCGACATTGGCGGCCTCGTTGAACATCGGCACGACTACGGCATAGCCGGTGGCGAGCGCGCCTCGTAGCGTCGGGTCAGAACCAAGCAAGCAGTCGGGCCCGGTGCAAGGTCGCGCGGGTCAGCACATATCCGTAACTCGTGCATTCCCGGAGGAACTGAAAGTGCGAAATACCTTTCTCCCGGAACGTTTGCGTCCCCGGAAGAAAGACGATCTTGCCGCCGGCAAGATAGACTTTGAACGCGAGTTCCGGGATCAGCGACAGGTTCAAAGCACGCACGCCGATCGCCAGCAGGAACGTGCGATCGATCAGTTTGAACGAGCAGGTGGGGTCGCGCGGGTCCCAGCCAAGCAGCCACTTCGCCGTGGCGCGATACAGGCCCTGATAGGTCTTGAAGCGGCCGGGGATGTTGTGGTGATCCGCATCGCGTTCGTACCGCGAACACTGCACCAGTTGCGCGCCCTGACGCGCCTCGGCCAGATAGCGTGGAATGTCTTCAATCGGGTGCGTGCCATCGGCGGTCAACAGCAGGAAATACCGACCGGAAGCATGGGCAATCCCGTAGCGCACCAACGCGCCAAAGCCGCGCCGCGGCTCGAACCGGTGGATGACACGAATATTCAACGGCCGGTGCTTGGCGCGCAGGGCTTGCGCAACTTGCAGCGTCTCATCGGTGCTCGCATCATCTAGCAGGATCGTCTCCACGTCGAGGTCCGTGGTCGTGCAGACGGACTCGAGGCGAGCGAGCAGGTCGGGCAGGTGCCGGGCCTCGTTCAGGCAGGGAATCAACAGGCTCAGTTCGGGCATCAGCGTCGCTCAGCGTTCTACTACGTGCCAGCAGTCCCAGTAGCGCGCATCGAATCGATAGTCGTCGCCAAGGCTCTGATCGAGCGTCGTCGTCGACAGCACGAGCACCCGCATGTCCGCGGTTAGAGACATCAAGCCATTCGCCATTCCGGCCGGCACGTAAAGGATCGACGGTTTGTCCGCCGAGAGCACGTAGCGCTTCACCGGCAGATCGCGCGACGGCTGGTCCCAGTCGTCAACCTTGACGGCGCCCACCAGTAATGATCCCGATACGACGAAGAAGAATTTGGCCTCAAGCTTGTGCCCATGCCACGCGCGCACGAACCCGGCCTGGTGGTTGCCGACCACGTAGAAGCGCTTGATGTCTTTGGGCTCGAAGCCGTTCACGAAGGCGAGCCGGCCGCGATCGTCGATGGCCAAGCCGCCCTCGATGAGCGTCGGCGCGTCGGTAGGATAGGTCATATCGGAGTGGGAGCCTCGTACCCCAGGGGTGACGCCGGACGTTCCAGTAGTTCCTTCAGGTATCGGTGATTGGAGTGCCGCGAGATTGCGACATTCTTGATGCGGTTCGACTGGACGATGTCGCGCAGCTCGACAATGCTGTCTTCGACCGTGCGGCGCGCGCTGAACCCGAACGCGCGCATCGCCTTGTCGCTCGTGACCCGATAGTTTCGGCTGTCCTGGAACTTCATCTCCGTCTTCTGGACCTCGAGACCGGGGAAAAATTGCCGCATCGTATCGGCCAGATCGGTAATCTTGATATTGACCGAGTGCAGATTGAACAGTCCGCGAACGTCGGAGTCGATGCTCTGCGCAATCGCATCGGCGATGTCCCGTACATGCAGCAGCGGCCGGTACTGATCGCCGCCAAACACGCTGACCTTGTTATAGAGACACGCCTTCACGGTCAGGACGTTGACGACCAGGTCGAGGCGAATCCGTGAGAAGCAGTCACCAACCCCGAACAGGGTGCCAAGGCGGAACACCATCGCGTCCCGATCGACCAGGTGCTGTTCGGCCTCGAGCTTTGTCTTGGCGTAAAGCGATAGGGGGTTGAGCGGCGAGGTTTCATCAAGCAGCCCGTCCTGCGCGCCGTACACCGAACAGGTGGATGTGAAAATAATGCGCCGGTCGAACCGTTCGGCCAGCTCGCGAACCGAGTGGTAGTTGATCCCCTCGGTGATAGTCGTATCGACCGAGCAGGCACCGTCGCCGACGAGCGCCGCCAGCCATACCACCACGTCGGCCCATTTCAAGTGCGGGCCGAGCGCATTCCAGTCGCGGCAGTCTCCAAGAGCGAAGTCGACCGGCTTGCGATACGACTCCTCGTACAGCAACGTGTCGTAGACACGGACGCTGTGCGCTGTCTGTAACAAGACGTCCGTGAGCGCTCCGCCGACATAGCCCGCGCCTCCGACGATCAACACATTGGACATGTCGTACCTACCGCTCCTCCGCTCATGGCCGTCAATCCGCCGGTTTACTCAACGCACCCACGAGCGAAATGTGAAACGTCGATGGCCCGCGCTCGATCAACCAATGCCCCAACACTCCGATCCGGTGCACGAAGTCGTTCAGTTCCAGATACGTCGGGCAGCCGGTAATCGTGGCGTACCGATCGAGCCTCAGCCCAGCCCGCTCGCCCAGGTCCCGGATCCGACGTCTCGTATTCAACCGATAGAAGGTCGGAAAAGTGTCCGCTTCTGTGATTGCGGCCAACCGCGATCGATACGCTACATGAAAACGATGCGGCGTCAAAGCAGATACGACGGCGATGTAGCTCAGGCGATTCGGCGTTAAGAATACCAGCGAACCGCCCTGACGCAACGCACGGGCGCACTCCGCCAGCACCAAGCCCGGGCGCTCCAGATGCTCGAAGACGTGCTCGCAAACAATCAGATCGAATGTCTCGTTCTGGACCGGCAAACAGCCGGCGTCGGCAACGACGCGTCGGTGGTTGGGATTCTGTAACAGCCCTTCCCGACCGAGATCGAGCGCGACCGCGATCTTGCCGGCCAATGCCGATCGCACGTTCAGGATGTCTCGTCCAGCGCCAAGATGCAGCACCCGCTCGGCCGGGGCGGCGCGCTCGGCGACCATTCGCAAATAGACATCATGGGCGGCGACGGCGCCGGGGAACCAGCGATCAATGCGGCGTTGAATGCTTGCAGACACCATGGTATCTCAACCTCTGCCGTGGGGCATCGGCCGATGCGCTGTCGCCCAGCGGGTGGCAACCAAAGCGGCACGGGGAGTCGCCCACGGCACGAGTTCGTCACGGGCCCACCAGGGATCGACGATGACGCTGCGCGCCGCATGGCGTAGCGCGGCGAATGGCCGCGCCTCCGCCCACGAGAGTCGCGCCGCGCGCCGTAGCAGACGGGATCGAAAAGCCGCTGGCAGCTCGCTGGTCCGATACCACTCGCGATATCGTTGATGGAACCGGTCACCGTCCGGTGCATCAAGCGGATCCGGCCACCCATTTCGCCGGATGACCGCCGCGACCAGGCCCAGGACACCGTATTCGAATTGCTCGCCGTCGGCGGCCGCCCCGGTCATCGACGTCATCGAATGTTCCAGTTCGCAAAGCGGATCCGCGATCGTCGCCAGTTGGTGCCGCTCGCCGACCCGCAGGAACAGATCGTACTCCTGCGACTTCAGGAACCGCCCGCGATAGCCGCCGCACGCCGCCACCTCGCGGCGCCGAAACATGATCGACGTGTGCGGCAGTGGATTTGACAGGTCGAACAAGGCGCGCATGATGGCTTTATGCGCAGTCGGGTACACGTAGTCGCCGAGCAGACGCCGCGAGGAGTCGACGACCCGAACGCCGGTGCCGACCAACGCCACCTCTGGTCGGGCCCGTAGCAGCGCCACTTGTTTGGCGAGGCGATCGGGATGGGAGCGATCGTCCGCATCCTGGCGCGCCACGAACTCTCCGCGGGCCTCGCTCACTCCCCGACTGAGCGCCGCGGTCAGGCCGAGCCGCGGCTGTTCCAGCACGCGCACGCGAGCGTCGCGCACCCCCTTCAGCCGCGCCCGCGTCGTGTCGGCCGAACCATCGTCGACAACCAGCAGCTCCAGATCAGCGAATGCTTGTGACAGGATATTCTCGACGACCGCATCGATATGCTGCGCGGCGTCGCGGACCGCAAGCAGCACCGTCACCACCGGCGCGCTCATCGCTGACCCGCGGCGACGATGCCGTTGGAGCCGCGACCGACGCGAACTTGTCGAAGCCCGGCGCGCTCGAACCAGCGCTGGACGTCGGCGACGCGCTGCGGCGAGTCGTAGCGGGGCGACAGCATGTCAAAGGCGTCGAGCGTGGCCCAGATACGAGCCTGGTCATCGCTCAATCCGAGCGAATAGTACGGGATGATCAGCCGGTGCAACAACGCCGGACCAAGCTTCGGAATCCTTGCGACAATGCGCGCGAGCGGCCACGTCCACGAAATCCACCTCTCGACGCCCGCATACAATCGATCGGCGCGGGCACCGCGCACCAACCAGCGAACGAGGTATTTGAGGTTCAGAATCGTGGTGGCGAGGCTCTTGTAATAGACGTCGATGGCCAACTGTCCATTCACAGTCAGCATCGCCGGAAGCGCGAGAAACGCTCGTTCGGGATCCGGTGTGTGCTGTAACACGCCGAAACAGAACACCTTGTCGAACGACCCCGTTGCGAATGGCAGCGCGAAGATATCCGCCTGCACGATCAATACGTTCGCCAGGTGTCCGTTGGAGGCATGGTTCGCCTCGACCGCTCGGCTGTAATCCACCGACGCCACGAACGCACCGGTCTGAGCCGCCTGTTCGGTGAAGCGGCCGCTCCCGCTGCCTACTTCGAGAATCTGCTGGCCCTCCATGCGCCGTGGCCAACCGGTCGCCGAGAAAAACCTGCGTTCGGTAATCGCCTTTCCGCTTTCACTGTCGTATTGCGTGCGAGCGTGCCGCAGCCACTGATAGCCGAAGCTGGCGGCGTAATTGCTGGCATCCACGAATCGAGGGATGCCACCGACAATTGGGTACGGTCGGCGGCACTCGGGACACGTCAGCTGGCCCTCGATCACGCGGCCCGCATTCGTCGCGACCGCGAGCAATTCGAGGGCGCCACGGCAGGCCGGACACACCAGGTGCGGCAAGTGATCGACGTCCATCTAACGTTTGGTCGCCACATCGGCGGCACTGGTCGGCCGTTGGACGCACCAGACCATCAACGTCGGCACCACGATTGATGTCACGATCGTATACGTGGTCCACTGGAATGCGCGGGCCGCCGTGAACGTCAAAGCGACGATTGCGCCGTACAAGGCGACGCTGCCTCGAGAAGGACGGCGGGCAATCAGCATCTGGTAAATGACGCGCTGAACCGCACCCGTGATGAAGCCCGCGACGACCACCCCAGCCACACCGAAATCGATGTAGAGATGCCCCGGCAGCGAGATCGATTCGTAGATTGGCCGCTCCAGGGTCAGGAACCCGCGATATAGCTCCCACACGAAGGCCGATCCATAAACGATCGGCTTCTCCGGGAAGAAGATCCGTGGGAACAGCGGATAGAGCATCTCCTCGATGATGCGTTGTCCTCCCTGGAAGGGTAGCAGATTCGGAAACGTATTGATGGCGACCAGCAACCCTTCGTACGGCGTCAGGGCTGACGCGACTCCCGCCTGCATCAGTCGCTGCCAGTTGCCGTCCACGAACGGATTGGCAGTGGCCGCACTCGACAGGGTCTGGGTCAGACCGCCAACACGCGCGTAGTTCATGTAAATAAGGGCGACGAGACCAAGGGTACCCACCGCGGCCAATTGCCGGATTTTGAGCGGCGCAACAAAATAGTGGCGATAGAAGACGACCGCGAGAACTACGTTGAGAACACCCTGCTTGGACCCGCTGCCGGAAAGGACCGAAACGGCGAGGACAGTGACCAACCCAAGCCCCGTGACAACCAGGCCGACTGCGGAACGTCCGACCGGCGCCATCATCAAGATGTGAGGCAACAGGAACGTCGTGCCTGTCAGAATCACGATCGGCGTGTCCACCGTCGCGAATGTTCCAGCCTGGAGGCGAAGGCCCTGCAAAGCCAGTGCGACGCCGAGGACCAACAGAGCAAGCATGGCGATGCGGATGGCCGACGGCTGCAAACCACTGAAGGGTGCTCGCGCCGATAGCTGGAGCGGCAGGTAATAGCCCGCCTGCACGCTCAGACCCACGAGTTGTATCAGCACGAACGCGTACGGCGCGTCGGCAGGATTCCACAGGTCTGTGTAGAACCCGGTGATCGTGCGGGTGGTCAGCAGGACAGGAGCGAACACGAAATGGATAAACAGCCCGGTGTTCAGAATGTTCAGCGCGTCAAACGGGTCGAACAATCCGTCGAAATGAAGGACCACCAAGTGTGACCCGATGAGGATCAGTTGAAGCCCGACGAAGATCACCAGCAAATCAGCGGGTTCGAGTTGCGGCGCAACAAACGCGAACAGCACCAGCAAGGCGCTGTTCACGGCGAAAACATAGAGGCGATTCACAATGGTTCTGCGGAACGTCGATGTGCCCGGCCGCCGATCACCGTTGTTGCCAAATCCAGCGTGGATCGGTCACGCGTCGATACCATTCGAAAATCCCGGAGCGTTGCTCGAAGAGGTCGACCGGGGTCGCCGGTAAATTATGACCCGGCGATTTCGGATAAAATATCCAGTCTGGCACCTCGGTTGGTGGGGACCCAATCCGGGTCAACTGCCGGCCGACCGCCTGGCGCTGATACCAACGCCGCGCGGCTTGCTCGAAGTCGGCGGGCACGCCGGTCACGACGCTGTCAAACGCGCCGCGGATGATCGGGTTTGCCGCGAGCACCCCTGGATCTGGCACGCGTACGCTGCTCCTCAGCGCAGCCGCGACGGTGGCCGGCAGCGACGGGCGCGTCGGCCCGGCACCATTTCCGGTCATGACCTTCGGCATTCCAAACGCGTCACAATGCCAGTCGAACAGGGTGCGCCACCTGGTGCTGGGCTCGTCAACGAGGTCGTAGCTGCCGATCGTCTTCGAAGCGGCCGCGGCCAGAAGTGCCCGTCCCGCGCGCAGCATGGCCACCGCATTCGAAGCGGCATCATCCGGCACCGGCAGTCGAAAATGTGGATCGGTCACGCGATCGAGAATGAATCCCGTCACCGGCGTGTCGGCGCCGTAAACGTGTCCGAGCCGGACCATCAGCAGCTGGTCGGCGCCAAACAGCCCCCGGAGCACACGCTCGTGGTGCACCTTCTCCGTGCCGTACGATGACGACGGCTTGGGGTGCGTCGCTTCGACCGAGCCGGGGCCATAGACCGCCACGGAACTCAAGTGCGTCAGGTGTGCCTGCGGCGCCGCTTGTTTGATTGCCGCAAACAGACGTTCATTCGCTTGACGCCCCGCAGCCGCGCCGCTGGCGGCTGGAAAGGCGCAATTGATGATCGCATCACAATCGCCAACAAGGCGCTGCCCCGTTGACGGACTCAGTGAGCCAACTCGGATCTCGATGTCATCGCCGACCAGCACTTGGACCACTCCGGCGGCCAGGCCGTTCCGAACGATGGCGATTCCCTGGACGTCGGATCGCGACGCGATTTCCTTGCAGACCGCTAGTCCAACTTGCCCATTTGCCCCTAACACGCCGATTCGCATGTTCATTACACGCTTGCCGCCATGGCGCCATAAGCCGACTCGATCACTTCCGTGGTCAGGATGGCGGACGAAGCGTCAACGGTTGAGGGAAGGGCCGTGCGGCACTGATCGATGAACGCCATCCATTCCAAAGCGAACGCCTGATAGACAGCATCCGCACCGGCCGCTCGCGGCGCAATGGTGCGCGACGGACGCAGATTCTGGTCGAGCAGTTCGAGCTGGCCGCCGCTGCCGACGCCACATCGGATTGCGCCATGTTGACACTGGATGGTCACACCGACGGCAACGCCGCGCAGCCGACTGAGAACGACACGGAGTTCAAATGGATCGGGTTGTGCGGGTCGCCGGGCCGTGAGTGAGACAAACGTTTCCAGATCGAGCGCACCGGCACGCCGGGCCGACGCGTGCACGTTCCGCACTTCAATTGCTCCGGTGAGAAACAGCGCCTGGTCGATCAGGTGTGAACCGGTTTCAGCGAGTACCCCGCCGCCGGCGGCCTTCGCGTCACCCTGATACCAGTCATCGCCGCGCCCGGAGCCGCGCATCAGGCCACCTTCAGCCGCCCAGACTTCACGAATCGGCCCCAACACGCCTGAGCCAAGCAGGTCGCGCCCGTCGACGATCGCGCGATAAAAGCGGCGTATGAAACCCACGCCCACTTGGACACCTGCCTTCCCCGCATCGTCAAGGATCTGGCGATGCTCGCAGGCCGTGGTGGCAAAGGGCTTTTCGATGAAGGCATGCCACTGGCGGGAAAAAACCGTCTTCAGCACCGGGCCACGGGCGCCAACCGGGATCGCGACCAACACGGCGTCGACGTCGCCGACGTCACTGAGCGAGGTCACACTGATTGGGACACCGTGTCGGCGCGCCACCTGCGTGGCTTTCGAGAGATCGAGATCGGCCACCCAGGGCACCTCCACGCCGCTCAGTTGCTTCAGGACGGGGATGTGATAGCCATCTGCGACGCCGCCGGCACCGACTACGCCTACCCGGAAGGGGGCCAGCGCATTCACCGCCGTTTACCGTTCAACGTGAGCGTGATGATGATGCCCGCGAAAAGCCCCAGGGCGGCGCCGTACGCATAGTTTCGGACATGGCGAGGTGAATACGGAGCCGTGCCGACGCGCACGCCCTCGAAGATGCGGAGGTCGGCGGCTCTTTCGGCCACCCTGATATTGGCGCGTTGGTATTCGGTCAGAGCATTGGAGTAGGTGGACTGAGTCAAATCGTATTCCGCCCGGAGCCGTTCCATCGTGAGATCGTCTTGCTCGAGCGCGGCGGACCTGGCGGCAATGTCGTTCTTGACGTTCCGGATGTCGGATTCCAGTCTCTCCAACGACGTGGATTCCCCGGCGAGGCCGGCCACCTTCATTTTGAGGTCGGGCTCCGCGACCTCATGCAACGGGTTGATGATTTCAGTGCTCACCGACGCGGTCGGCGCCGGCCGCGTCGGCAAGAGGGCCGCCGCCTCCGGTTCGTCGGACAGATTGCGGCGCAAGGAGATCACCTTGTCCTGGCCGCTGAGATCCTTGGTCAGGCGCGCCGTGTAGGCGCCCAGATAGGACTGCCGCATGCGCGTCTCGTGGAACGCGGTTTCCAGCGCCAAACTCGCCTCTAGTTGCGTATCAAGCTCGTTGTGCCTTGGGCCGAGACGTGCGGCGGCGAGGAACTTGCGCAGCGCCGCTTCCTTGATCGCGAGCCCGCTCGACGCGAGTGTGAGTTGTTCGTTGAGAAGCGTCTGCGATTCGGCGCTGGACTGGCGGACAACGCCTCGGTTCAGCTCGATGCCGGCGTCGACGATCGCACGAAGCAGCCGGCCAGCCATCTCGCGGTCTGACAGGCTCAGCGCCACTTCCAGTATCGACGTGTTTCGAATGAAGTTCGTGTCGATGCGGCGTTCGACCCTCGCCCGCACTCGCTGCTGCGCGTCCGGAGCCAGACCCAGCGTGGCGACGGCACGATCGAGTGTTTCGGCATTTGCAAAAAAATAGGGACTGAACTGGAGGACCGCGGCCGGACTGTCGAGAGGCGTCCGTCCCTGGCTGTCCAGCACGATGAGCCGGGCCGAGGCTCGATAGAGCGTTTCGCTCCTGAGGTTGATGACCAGCGCGAGGCCGAGGCCAATGGCGAGGCACAGCGCCATCACCAAGGGCCGGGACAACCCGACGCCCACGTAGTCGGAAATAGTCAGCGGCGGGAGTTCGACGTCAGAGCGTGTGGTGGGCAAGGGCAGATCCCAGAAAGAATACTTGAGCCGTCTTGTTCAAAGATTGAACACAAAATGTTATCATATCGAAGGCCCGATCGGTTCGCGACACGTCGCGCCCGTCAGTCACACGCACCGGCTGATGCCAACGGTAACCTTGTTCACGAAATGAAGATAGAATTGTAGCACATGCCGCCGCTCACCGCTGGCGCCGGTTACACGCCCCCCTCTGGCGCGACGACATGTTCATAAGTTGAACACGGGATGTAGCACGGGTCACAGGCCGCTCCGAGCAGCGCGATTGATGGTACGCTTGTCAAGGTGAACGTGCCGGCTCCGTCATCAGCGATCCACAGCCGCGGAGCGCGGGCGCTGTTGTTCGGTCTCGCGTTCATCATTCCGGTTTTCCTCGCGCTCCGCTCACGGCCAACGCCGGATCGCATCGAGACACGGATTGATCCCGTCGACGCGAACAGCGAAGCGGTCCAGGTGCCGGCGGCAGAGGCCTTGCGCGACGGCGAGGCGACCATCTTTCGGTTCTGGCTCTCCTCGCCGGCTCCCAACGAGGTCATCACGCATCCAGAGCTGCGCCTCCTCTTCTTCCACAGCGATCGTCTGACGCCGTATGCCGTGTCGGGTCGGATCACAGTACGCGGTACACCCTGCACCTACGACACGCGGCCAGGGGCGCGGGTCCTCGATTTGGACCCGCTCACATTCGTGCGCTCTGATCGATGCCGCTCGCGGGATGGCATCGCAACCGGTGAACTGGACCTGACGATGCGAGTCGATGCGCCGGGTGACTTGGGCATCTACGCCCGCGACCTTGCGGACGAGTACCGCGCTCGGGGCTTGATCTACGTCAATCAGACGGAGGCGAAGGCGGCGCCCGTCGCGATCGGGTGGTTCGTCGATGACCGGTCGGACCTCGGACTGCGGCGCGGCGATCTGCTCAACTACGTCTGGACCGATGCATTGCGCTCGTACTTCGTCTGGGCCGCAGTCGCGATCACGGCCGGGCTTGTGACGCTGGGCGTGTACCTGTTCCCCTTCACGCCGATGCCGCCGGAGCCTGACGGACGCCGGCAATTCCGAGTGCATGCCGCGATCGGCACTTTCTGCCTCGGACTGGCATTGTCCTGGTCTTACGCAGTCATTGCGCCGCCGTTTCAAGCCGCCGACGAGACGCATCACTTCGCGGCCTACCTCATCATGGCGGGCAGGCCGGAGATGAGGGAGCAGGCGATGGCGTGGGGTGCGCGTGGCCACAACTCTCGAATCATGGGGCGCGGCCATGAGAAGTTCCGGCCGCGTGATGTCGGGGCGCCGGAACCGGTCTGGGAGGGGGGATTCATTCCCGTGGAGACCGTCGCCAGGAGCAGTCTGACCGCGCGCTTCTGGCAGGTGCTGCAGCGATGTCTTCCCGATGCCACGACGCGAACGGTGTTCCTGATGCTGCGCCTCACCAATGCGGCTGTGTTTGCGCTCGCGTTGCTGCTGACCGCCGCCGCCGTCGCGTGGATCGCGCCCGTCAGTTACCCGCAACTGTTGTGTTTCCCGTTCTTGCTCGTACCGGCGCTGCCATTCTTCGGGATGCATGTCGGCGAATCGGCGCTCGTGACGTCGTTGTCCGTGGTGTTTGCCACGATGGTTGCGCTCAGCTTTCTCGGCGGGCCGCGCGCTCATTGGCTCGGGCCGCTGATTGGTCTGTGCTATGCCGGCCTGCTCGTCGGCGCCAGGAACTCGCTGCCGATGATGCCGTTGGTCGGCACGCTGCTGCTGGTTCGCGTGCTGACGGCGCCGCGGACGGACCGGTCGGGAGCCGAGTCGTTGATCTTCTGGGCCGGGTTCGGCCTCGGTGCCGGCACCTCCGCGCCGATCCTGACTGATTCGCACTGGGTGGTAATCCACGAAGGCCTCGTTGGCCTGGCTCATCTCACGCCACCGCTGTCCGACCTTCGAGACGCGGTCACCGAGCCCTGGTTTCCCATCATCATCGCCGCTTGCGGTTGGGTTGCCGAGGTGCTGCTGCGACGTCCGCTCGCCTTCCTCGCGGGGGTTCTCCGAACACCGCTGACATTCGCGACCCGCATCATTCCCATGGGTGTCGCGCTGTTGATCGTCGGTTCCTTGCTCGGCTCGCTCTACTGGGACTACCCGGTGCTCGAGAGCATCATGGGAGACCGGCCGCTACCGTTGCGAGACTATCTCGAGCAAGTGGCGACGACCGTGCTCACCCTGTTCCGCCTGGCGGGACACGGTCTGCTCCTGACGCAATCGTTCTGGGTCGGGTTTGGTTGGCTCGACACGTTCCCGCCGGCGGCGTTCATTGCCTTTCTGGTCGCCCTGACCGGGCTGTCACTCACGGCGCTCCTGATCCAGATCGCGCAACGCCACGAGGTACGCCGCTTTCTGATTCTGTGCTGCTGCCTAGCCGGGGCCGCGGTGACGCTGGCCGGATACGCGCTGGCCGCCTATTCCATGGGGTTGAATATTCACGGCCGTTACCTGATTGGGTGGTTCCTCACTGTCGTCACGCTGTGCTGGACGTGGCCCGCCCTCTGGCGCGAGCGCACCACCGCATCGGGAGAGCGGCGCGTGGCACTGCTGCTCGCTTGCTCGATATTCGCCCACGTCTTCTCGTTGTCGATCATCCTGCGACGCTACTTCTAGACACGCGCATCTGCACGATACCCTCCCGCCGGCCGGTTTCTTCAAAGCCGCACGCCCGGTAGACCGACAGGGCGGGACCATTCGATTCCTTCACCTCGAGGTACACCTCGTCGAGGTCCCACGGACCCAGCGCGAGTGCCGTCAGGCACCGCGTCGATAGCTTCGCCAGCCCCATGCCGACCGCATCGGGATCGCCGATCAGCAGGCGGCCGAACTCGGCCCGCCGCGCACGTCGATCGAGGTGATACAGCGATGCTTGCCCCACCGCGCGCTTCAGGGTCTCGGTCTCCTCGATCACGAACACAAAGTCGTCCTCCTGGTGCCGGTACGATTCAAACCATTCCCGGTGTTGTGCCGGCACCACGGTTGCCGTCGAGTGGAACCATGTTCGAACGTGATCCTGGTTGCGCCAGGCCAACGTCATCGGCAGATCCCCTTCCTCGAGCAAGCGGAGGCGGACCCGGTCGTTGACGAGCGGCTCAATGACCGGCTTGGACACGGCCGGTCATCACGATTGTTCCGCCGGCCGGACGACCCTGCGCAAGGTCTCGCAGACCCGCTCGACGTCTTCCCGGTCGAGCTGTATGTGCATCGGCAGCGAGATCACCCGGTCGCTGGCCCGGCGGGCACGCGGACACGGCGGCTGGTCCGCGTACATCGCATACATCGCGTTGTCTCGGTAGTGCACGCCCGGGTAGATCTGCGACGCATTCAAGGCGACCATCACGTCGTCGCGGCCGTCGACCATCACTTGGTACAGGTGACGGGCGGATTCGCACCCAGGCGCCACGGGCACGCACTGAATGCCGGCGGCGCCCGCGAGCCCTTCGTCGTACCAGGCCGCCAGCTGCCGACGATAGGCATTGTCACTGTCCAGGTACTTGAGCGAGACCAGCGCGATCGCCGCCATGATCGAGTTGCCGTGATACTTGAATCCGACATGCTCGACATCGTAGTACCACTTGTAGGTGCTGTCGCTGTTGGTGCGCGAGAAGGTGTCCTTGTCGATGCCGAGCCAGGTCCAATGCCTGACCGCCACGTCGGATTCAGCATCTCCAAAGCAGATCATGCCGGCGTCGGCAGTCGGAAGGTTCTTGACGGCGTGAAAGCTGAATACGCTCACCTCGCCTTCGGCGCCCACGTGTCTCCCCCGCACGCGAGTCCCCGACATGTGCGCGGCATCAAGAATGAGCTTGAGGCCACGGTCGCGGCAGAGTTGGACCATCGCGTCGAGCTGTCCGCTATTCCCACCGAGCCCGACAAAGATCACGGCGCGGGTGCGCGGCGTGATGCGCGACGCGACCGAGACCGGGTCCAGGCAGAGGTACTCGTCGACGTCCGCGAACACCGGCTTCAAGCCTTCGTACAAGATGGCGTGATTGCTGGAAACGAACGTCAGCGGCGTGCTGATGATCTCATCGCCATCCTGCCACCGGTAATGCTCTTTCAGCAGGCGCACGGCCAGGTGCAGGCCCGACGTCGCGGAGTTGAGGAAATGCGCGTGAGGTAACCCGGTGTAGGTCTTCCACGCCGCCTCGAACTCGTTGGTCTTGTACCCCAGCCCGGTCCAGCCCTTGTCGAGGCACTCCCGGACCCGCGCGAGGCACTCATCGGTGCGAAATGTCGGCACGAACAGTTGAATAGGTTTCATGGTTGGACTGAAGCGGTACTCTCGGAATATTGGCTGACGACCTCGGCGGTCGGTCCATCGGCCACGACCCGGCCGTGATCCAGCATGATCGTCCGATCGCAGAACGTCGGCAGGACATCCATGCTGTGCGAGGCGAACACGACAATGCTGGCGCGATCCATTAACTGGTTCATGCGTCGCCGGGCCTCGTCGATGAACGCCTTATCGCCCGCCGCCATCACCTCATCGAGCAGAAGGATCTGAGGATCGACGGCAGTCGACGTGGCGAATGCCAGCCGGACGAACATGCCCGATGAGTAGTGCCGGACGGGGATGTCCAGGAACTCGCCAAGGTCGGAGAACGCGGCAATGTCGTCAATCTTGCGGTCGATCTCTTTTGGCGCCATGCCCAGCAGCAACGCGCGCGTGCGGATATTCTCACATCCGTTCGCTTCCATTTCGAAACCGGTGATAAACTCGAAGAGGGGACAGATGTGCCCCTCGATGGTCACCCGGCCGCGTTGTGGAGGGTAGATGCCCGCCATGACCTTGAGGAGCGTGCTCTTGCCGGCGCCGTTGTGACCGATGAGACCCACACGCTCGCCGGACTTAATCGACAGCGTCAGTCCCTGCAGCGCCCGGACGGTCCGCGATTCCGTGCTGCGCATCCCGAGGCCGCGCTTGATCACGGACTTCAGCGTGTCGTGCCGCTCGGCGCCGACGCGGAACTCGAGATCGACCTGCTCCAGTTGAATGTATGCCACGTATGAGTCTCGGATCCGGCTTACACCACCGCGGGTCGCGTCATCAGGCTGAGGCGGCGCCCAACGCGAGCAGCGAGCGCGTACGCCGCCGCGACTGGCCAGCGCCACCCCCGGACGATTGCCCCTGGCGCCGCATGGTCGCTCACCATCGCCGACAGGATGGCGTGGTTTGCGTCGCCGCCGAAATGTGCCTCGCAGCAGACGTGCAGTCCACGCTGGATCGTGGCTCGAAGCTCGGCGTCGTCAGCCAGCCGCTCCAGTGCGGCATACCATTCAGCTTCGCTGTCGCCGCAGAGCAGTGCCACCTGCTCTCCGGCGATCGCGTCGTACGGCGCGGTGTTGCTGAACACGGGCGCCGCACCGAGCGCGCGCGCGTTGATCAAGACGTGAGGGTTCTTGTAGATGTTGTTCGCGGTGCGGTTGCTGGGATGGACGAGGATGTCAACTCCGTGGGCCGCCACCGCCAGCAGCGCGTTGGTGTAGGACGAGTCGTACTCCGGATAGACCACCGCGAGTCCCGGCCCTTGCTGAAGCGTCCCGCGAGCGATCCCCGCCGCAATCAGCTTGACCGGACGATGGCGGGCCAACTCGCAAATCGCCGGGAACACGTGGCGCTGAAAGGGCTCGCGGCGATGATGCCCTCCAAAGAACGCGACGGTGAGGGGCCGGGCGGGCGAGCGATCGGGACCGGCCAGCGGCGGCCCGGCGACTGGCGGATAGAACATCAGCCGGGGGTGAAGCCGCTGCTGAGCAAAGTAGTCGATGAGCGATTGCGTCGGCAGCAGCACTCCGGAAAAATCCGCAAGAGCCTCCCTGACGCGCTCATTCGTGTAGTTTTCGTAGAGCGTGCCATAGGTGTCGGGCTCCTCCCGGATCAACATGAAGTTGTCATCGAGAAAATAGTAGAGCGGCACGCCCAGGTGCTTTGCGCACGCAAGCAGGTTGCCGAACTCGAACAGCCCGCGAACGACGACGAGCGCGCTCGCGCCGCTCAGCAGCCCGGCCACCTCCTCCTTTGGGTATTGCGCAATGCGGATCGGCGATCGCAAGGCCAGGTGCGCGAAGAACAACGTGCACATCGGATCGTGCTTCAGCAGCGAAACGATCAGCACGTACGGTCCGGCCATTACAGGGAGAACACGATCCGCCGTTGGTAGGTGCCGATGACGGCGCCGGCGACGATCGCCAGGACCGCGATCGTCACGCCGGCGGCCGCGTAATTGTGCCAGTCGGCGGGCGCGGCCGACAGTAACGGGCGCCTGACCTCGGCATCCGCGCGCAACGGCTCGATCAGCCGCAACTCGATCGTGTACCACCGGTCATGTGATGTGCGGTCGCGGGGCACGTTCAACGTCAGCCAACGGCCACCCGGACGGACGTCAACCGATTCCTCATCTTCGACGGCCGGTGTGAAAGTCGAGATATCGTCTGGAGTCCCGCGCCAGAGAATCCATCGCACCCGTGCGGTCGCCGGGACGTCCGTGTCGAGCCTAACGCGAACCGATCGGAGTCCCTCTCCCAACATCAAGAACGCATATCGAACAGGGACACCCGCGGCGAACTCGTCAATGCCATAAAGCCGCCGTCCTTCGACTGCAAATGTCGCTGTGCGATCCACGAAGAGGCCATAGACTGTGACGCCGGCAGCGGCGATCATCGATCCCGCGAACAGGATGGCGGCGCTGCGACGCGGCCACTGCCCGGTCACGAGTCCGCCTTCCCAGTATAGCGGCTGACGATCTCCGCCGTGGGGCCATCGGCGATAATCCGGCCTTGCTTTAGCAAGATCGTTCGATCGCAGAACGTCGGCAGAACATCCAGACTATGACTCGCAAACACGACGATGTTCGCGCGCTCCATCAGTTCGTTCATCCGCCGCCGCGCGCTCTCGATGAATGCGGCATCGCCGGCCGCCATGACCTCATCCAGCAACAGGATCTGCGGGTCGACCGCGGTGGAGGCGGCGAATGCCAGTCGCACGAACATGCCCGTAGAGTAATGGCGCACGGGAATGTCCAGGAAGTCGCCGAGATTCGAGAAGGCGGCGATGCCGTCGATCTTCTGGTCAATCTCCTTCGGCGACATGCCGAGCAGCAGCGCCCGCGTGCGGATGTTCTCCCATCCGGTGGCTTCCATCTCGAACCCGGTCACGAACTCGAACAGCGGACAGACATGGCCATCAATGGTGACGCGGCCACGCTGCGGCGGGTAGATCCCGGCCATGGTCTTCAGCAGGGTGCTCTTGCCGGCGCCGTTGTGGCCAATCAGCCCGACTCGCTCACCCGACTTGATGGTCAGGCTCAGGTCCTTGAGGGCTCTGACGGTGCGGGCCTCGGCCCGGTGCCGCCGCAGCCCGCGCCACAACGCCGTCTGCAGCGTGGTGTGACGCTCGGCTCCGACCTGGAACTCGAGGTCGACGTGATCTAGTTCAATATGTGGCACGAAAAAACTCTTGGGGAGCTACAGCGAATAGACGATGCGCCGCTGGTTGGTGGCAATCACGACGGCCGCCACGGCAGTGAGGACCATGAGGACAGTCCCGGCGGCGGCGTAACTGGTGCCGTCCGCGGCGACGCCGCCCAGCAGGGGACGGCGCACCACTTCCAGCAGGTGATACATCGGGTTTAGGTTGACGACAAACGAGAGGTCGGCGCGCTGCCGCAGCAGCTCGGCTGGGAAGATCACCGGGGTGACATAGAATAGCACCTGCATGCCGACCGACGCCATGTGCGCGATGTCGCGGAATCGCGCGTTCAGGTGCGCGAAAATGGTCACTAGCAGCAGCGACGCGATCATCACCATCAGCAGGCCCGGCAGCGCGAACAGGGTGCCGGCGCGCAGCGGCACCGAGTAGATCACCGCCACCGCCACATACGCCAGCATGGCGATCAGCGTCGTCATGCTGATGCTGACGAAGAACCGGAAGATGTAGACATAGATTGGCAGGCTGATCTGGCGAATGTAGCCTTCGGAGTGCACGAAGGCGTTACCGCCCTCGACGATCGAGCTGGTCAGGTAGCCCCACAGGATCATGCCAATGGTCAGGTACGGGATGAACTCGCGCGTGTCCTGGCCGAGCAAGTTGGCGTAGATGAAGCCAATCGCCGACACCAGCACGGCGAGGTTGACGAAGATCCAGGCGACGCCGACCGCCGACCGCCGAAACTTCAGCCGCACATCCTGCAACCCTAGGCGCACCCAGATGTGCCACAACCCGACCGACTTGACGACGTCTCGAATGGTGCGCTCGGTTTCCGGCTTCACGATCGCCCCTTCTGCCGCGCCACCCGCTGCTGCAGCCGCCAGCGGCTGATCTCCCACGCCATCACCTGGCCGAAGCCGGCGACGTGATTCCCAATCCGTTGCATCATCGATCTTACACCGTGAGCCCTCAGCACCGGTCCAACCTTCGTGCTCAGCCGGCCCGCGTACTTCAGCACTCCGAACGCGGTCGCCAGCGGCTGCGGGGCCAACGCCGGGGCAGCAACCGGCGCCGGCCGCGCGACCGCCAGCGGTCCGATCCGGGCCATCCACTGGTCGTCGGTGGCGCGCTCGTTGAAATACTCCGTCGCATACGAGCGGGCCCGCCGCCCGATCGCCTGCCGCAATCCGGGCTCGTCGAGCAGCCGGCCAATCGCCTCGACCCACGCGGAGGGCGCGTTCGCGGCCAGCAGGCCGGTCTCGCCATGGGTCACGAAGGTGTTGTAGACGGGCATGTCGGAATAGACGCCGGCCATGCCGCACGCCGCGTACTCGCGGAACTTGTTGTTGCTCTTGCAGCGATGGAACTCATCGTCTGGCAGCGGCGCCAGGCCGATGTCGAACTGCTCGGCGGCGAACCTGGCGAAGAAGGTGTCGTAGTCGCGAATCAGCGGCAGGGAGCGAACTTGAGGATGCTGCGCGAGCGCGGCATGACGGGGTCCCCACACCGTCAGTTCAGCATGCGGATGGGCATCGAGCACCTGCCGGAGCGGCTCGATCAACATCTGCCCGATGCGGTCTTCCATCCGGCTCGTGGCATACACGATCTTCACCGGTGGCGTGCCAAGGGGGGTCGAAGACCCTGAGCGAGACCGCCCCCGCGAAGCGGAGTCGGTCGAGTCGAAGGGCATCAGGCTCCAATCGAGCGGGCCGCTGACCAGCTCCACGTTCGGGTTGTAATCGGAGAGCACCTGCCGTAAAGCCGGCGAGTACGCCCGCACAACGTCGGCTTGCCGCAGGCAGGCAATCAATGCCGCACGACGAGCCGGTTCCCGCAGGTAGTCCAGGCCTGGAATCTCGGCGGGAATGTTGAGCAGGTTGTCGTCGATCTCGTAGACCAATGGCCGGCCCATTTCGCGAATCCAGTCGAGGATCTGCGCATGCTGCGGATCGATGGTATGGCACATCACCACGACGTCGGCGCGCGCGACAGCCTTGCGCGTGGCCAGGAACTGTAGTGTGAGGTCGAGATCAATGCGCTGGTCCTGGTGCAAGCGCAGAAGCGGCTTGGCGACGCCGATCACGGTTGACGGAAAGAGCGCCGGCAACACCGCCAGCACGCGCGGACGCTGGCTGCTCACAGGGCCGCCAACTTGTCGTGAACCGTCGGCACGGCCCGATGCAACAGGGCCGCCAGCCCACACGCGGCACATGGATAAATGAGCGGCATGACATGGCCAAGGTAGCGCCCGTCCCAATCGGCGTGCGTCAGTGCGACGACCAGCGTCTGGGTGGCAATCACGATCAGGATCCAGTGCGCGAGGTTGTGGGCACGGACGCGCCACCAGCCGTGGATCGCCAGCGCATACAGTGGCAGCAACCACATGACGATCAGGGCATTGTGCGACGGCGAGAAGTAGGGCCGGACATGCGCGAAGTGGACGCCCGCGCGCGCCGCCATCAACGCCACCGTGTGCACGGGATGCTGCAGCGCGTAGCGGATGGCGCGACCGGCGCTGCCGTAGTCGCCGGCCTCCGGTGATGCCGCCGGCATCGACCGCCGCCAGCCGTCGTACTCCCAAATGGTCTGGCCACGCGCCAGCATCTCGCCAGGACCCACCGCCTCGGCATTGCCGCTCAGCCGCGGCGCCGCCACAACGACCAGCAGCACGCAACCGGCGGCGACAGCGGCAAGACCAATCCACCGACCAGCCGTGGTCGACGCCGCGCGCCACACCCACCACCCCGCGGCCGCCGGAATCACAAACCACCCTTCGGGGCGGATGAGGCCGGCCGCCACCAAAAACACGCTGGCCAGCACATAGGGCTTGGGGCTTGGGACTTGGGGCTTGGGGCTTGGGACTTGGGGCTTGAGGCCAGCGCGGTACACCAGCCATACCCCAATTACCAGCACCGAGGCGTACAACGAGTCACTCAAGATGTAGGCGTGCCAGCGATTGGTGTCGAAGTCGATGGCAGCCATCACCACCGAAACGGTGGCCGCCAGTGGTCCACCGAGCTGACGGGCAATCAGGTACACCGCGTAGGCCGCCGCCGTGGCCGCTGCCACTTGACCAAGGATGAGACCGATGAGGCCTGTACCAGTGGCCTGGGAGAATGCGACAAAGGCGATGTAGCCCGCGTAGGACGGCTGACGAACGGTGAGCGGCTGGCCGGTGAGGAGCGCGTGCGCACCGTCGAGGTAAATGCCGCTGTCGCCACCCAGGCGCACACCTGACCAGGCGACCATTCCGAGGTTGACCACCACGAAGAGCAGCAGGGGCCATTGGAGATCGACAAACCTAAAGGTTTGTCGCCACGTGAAGGTTTGTCGCCACGTGAAGGTTTGTCGCCACGTGAAGGTTGGTCGCCACGTGAAGGTTGGTCGCCACGTGAAGGTTGGTCGCGACATGCCAAACTGCGTCAGGTGTTCTCTCGCTGAATTCCGCTGCCGGCCGCGCGGTACTTCTTGTCGCACACCGCGCACGTGACCGCCGGCGGCGGCGTGGGACCGGTGGCGAGCTTGACGCCGCACTCGCACACCCAGCCCGAGATGCGGCCCGGGTTGCCGACCACGAGCGCGTAATCGGGGATGTCCTTGGTGATGACCGCGCCCGCGCCCACGAACGCATAGGCCCCGACCGTGTGACCGCAGACCACCGTGCAGTTGGCGCCCAGGCTGGCGCCGCGCTTGACCAGCGTCTGCCGGTACTCGTCCTTCCGCGACACAT